>JAAYIT010000026.1 GCA_012523295.1 Porphyromonadaceae bacterium
TCAAATTAAGGTTTCATTAAGGATTTAATATTGACTTAATGTAAATATATTTATTTCTAAAAGTCCCTTAACTTCTAAATGAAATCTTAATGTTTTATTTTTGTCACACGAAATCCAGTAGAACCTTATAATTAAATTGGTAAAAACAATAAAATAATGTATAAAAATGAGTTATTAAATTCTTAAACTTTTAATTAATTCATAATTATAATTAACTTTGTTGTGAAAAACATTTAAATTATGAAAAATACCTTTTTCTTTATTCTCGCATTTCTGCTTTTTTCTCTCAACTCCTATTCTCAGAAATTGAATGGTACTAACATCGGATCTACACCTAATTTCGATTATGGTACAAATAAATGTTCTCCCACCGCCAATACTGCTGCCAATGTATTTGATGGAGATTTCAACACATACTTAGCAGGATGTGAACGTAATAATGTATGGGCCGGACTTGATTTAGGAGAACCACACGTAATAACGGAAATTGCTTATTGTCCCAGAGAAACACAAGAAAACAGACTGATTTTAGGCGTTTTCGAAGGAGCTAATAGTCCTGATTTTGGTGATGCAATCCCAATCTTCATGATTACGGAAAGACCTGATTTCAATAAACTTACCAGACAATCCATTCAAAATTCAAGAGCATTCCGTTATGTTCGCTACGTAGGTCCAAATGATACGCGCGGAAACATCGCCGAAGTGGAATTTTATGGCCACAAAGCTACCGGAAATGACACAAAACTCTTCCAAGTTACCAATATTCCTTCTATAATTATTCACACTACTAATGCTCAGGACATTAAAAGGAAAGATGAATATGTGAAAGGAATCATTTCTGTAATTTCTGAGGATGGCACCAAATTTTATACAGACAGTTTAAAAATAAGAGGCAGAGGTAATGCCAGCTGGTTGTTTCCCAAAAAACCTTATCGATTAAAATTATTTCATAAAACAAATTTACTCGGGTTACCTGCAAGACAGCGAAACTGGACTTTAATAAATAACTATGGCGATAAAACATTAATGCGAAATCTACTTGCATTTGATCTTAGTAAGCGATTTGAAATGCCATATACTCCGGCTGGAGTGCCGGTGGATGTATTTTTGAATGGAGAATACAAAGGAAATTACCAGCTTTGTGATCAAGTAGAAGTAAATCCAAATCGCGTACCGGTTGAGAAAATGGATTCGAGCACATCTACTCTGCCCTATTTATCAGGAGGATATTTTATTGAAATTGATGCATATGCCGATAAGGAAGATTCTTGGTTCACTTCCAAACAGAAATATATACCCGTAACCGTAAAATACCCTAAAGATGATGAGATTACTTACACGCAATTCGAGTATATCCGGAATCATTTCAACGAGATGGAGGCATCCGTTTTCAGCTACAACTACACGCACCCTACATTAGGATTTAGAAAATATTTAGATACCGAATCATTTTTAAGGCATTTTCTTGTAGGAGAAATCAGTGGCAATACCGATACTTATTGGAGTGTATTTATGTATAAGTTTCAAAACCTGACAAATGATCCGGCAAAGGATAAATTTTATTTCAGTCCGGTTTGGGATTTTGATTTAGCTTATGAAAACGACAGACGCACCAATCCTATAAATGAACAATCTGATTGGCTTTATAAAACAAAGGGTAGCAATGTGAGAGGTGGAAAAGAATGGGCAAATCGAATATTTACCGATCCCGGAATAAACAACGATTTAAAACGAATTTATAAAGATTATAGAGATAGAAATATCATTTCAGAATCTTCCTTGTTGTCGGTAGTCGATTCTTTAGCAAACGAAATATATGCATCTCAGAAATTAAATTTCACAAGGTGGCCTATTTTAAGTTCAATAGTTCATCAGAATTTTCAAGCATTGGGAAGCTACGATGCCGAAGTGGAAACTATCAGGACTTACATAAAAGATCGCATAAAATGGGTGGACAATAAATTAGGTTACGTTCCGAACGGATTGAAAGACTCCTCATCTCCTGATATTAAATATTGGTCGAATTCAGATATTTTTCATATTACCGGATTTAATTTTAACTCTATAATCGAAATTTACGACATTTCGGGTCGGAGTTTAGTCATCAATAGGCATGTTAAAAATGAATTCTCCATTCAATTGGATAAAGGAATTTATCTGATAAAAATAAAGGATAATAATAATAAAATGGAAAGCTTGATTAAATATGTGATGGAGTGAGGTACTTATTATAAAACAAACAACAAGGGCTGTCCATTTCGAACAGCCCTTAGTCATTACTTTTTTTTAGACGAGATCTTTTCTTTCTCTTCTTGTAGGTCAATTTCTTCCCCTTTTTTGTCGTAAAATTTGTATTGTAAGAAACCTAACTTCTGCGAAGGAAATATCTTGCAGCCCATTCCGTATTTTAGTTTCCATTTCATTTTTTGGGATGGAACACCTTTTGAAATAAATGCATCTACAAACGGGTGGATATACAGCGTGAAACTTTTCACTTTCAACTTGTTAGACAAATACTCAATTTTACCTTCCAGTTGGTCGGTAAAGAGAACTGATGGCATCGCTTTGCCGGTTCCATAACAAGTTGGACAAGTTTCTTCAATGTCTATATCTATCTCCGGTCGAACTCGCTGACGCGTCATTTGCATCAATCCGAATTTACTTAAAGGCAAGATATTGTGTTTCGCCCTGTCGTCTTCGAGATTTGAACGCATACGGTCATATAATTTCTGGCGATTACTGCCTTCATGCATATCAATGAAATCAACTACAATTATTCCGCCCATATCTCTCAATCTCAATTGACGAGCTATTTCGTCGGCAGCTGCTAAGTTAACTTCCAATGCATTTGATTCTTGACCGTTACCGGCTTTCGATCTGTTTCCACTATTCACGTCTATCACGTGCATTGCTTCCGTGTGCTCAATTATCAGATATGCTCCGCTTCTGAAAGACACCGTTTTACCCATTGTGCCGAGGATTTGTTTTGTAATCCCGAAATGGTCAAAAATAGGAATACTATCGTTATAGAACTTCACGATGTCTTTTCGGTCGGGGGCGATTAATTCAACATAGTCCTGCACTTCATTAAACACAGTCTTATCGTTTACATGAATATGCTTGAAATTTGAATTGAACAAATCTCTGATAATCCCAACTGTGCGACCTAATTCTTCTGAAATTAGCGTTGTTCCTTGAGTTTTTTGGATTTTAGCGAGGGTCTCTTCCCAACGTTTTACTAAAATCTTCAGTTCGTTATCAAGTTCCGCTACTTTTTTGTCTTCTGCAACTGTACGTACTATCACTCCAAATCCTTTTGGTTTTATACTCTGTATCAGCTGCTTAAGTCTGATCCTTTCCTCGTCGGTTTTTATCTTCTGCGATACTGAAACTTTGTCGGCAAATGGAATCAGAACAAGAAATCTTCCTGCAATTGAAATTTCGGTTGTGAGTCTCGGTCCTTTTGTTGAAATGGGTTCTTTTGTGATTTGAACCACGATTTCCTGACCTGTCTTAATAACTTCACTCAGTGTCCCGTTTTTTTCAATTTCAGGCAATTGCTTCGCTCTACTCATGGCAGGTATCTTCTTACGGTCGCTTTGTACCTGCCTGATAAAGCTGTTCAGGGTGTTAAAATTGTAACCTAAATCAAGATAGTGAAGAAAAGCGTCTTTTTCGTAACCTACATCTACAAACGCTGCATTGAGACCCGGCATAATTTTTTTTACTTTGCCGAGATAAATATTTCCTACGGAAAAATTTTCTTCTCGTCCTTCTTCGTTAAGTTCGACGAGTCTTTTGTCTTCTAACAGCGCAATTGAAATTTGAGATGGTCTTACATCTACAATTAATTCGCTATTCACATTTCTTTAATTTTGAGGTTAGAAAGTTGAAATTTGATTCTTGAAGTTTCAAACTTCGTTCTTTTAACATATTAAAAAACAAACTTAAATCCAAGAATTTTTCGGCTTTAAGTTTGTTTCTTTGGACCATTCTAAAAACTGTCCAACAGACTATTTCTTTTTATGTCTATTCTTTCTTAGTCTTTTCTTTCTCTTGTGAGTTGACATTTTATGTCTTTTTCTTTTCTTACCGCTTGGCATCTTCTATTGACATTTTATTGTTAAAAAATTATTTTTTTACAGCATTCACAAAAGTTTTGGCCGGTTTAAACGACGGAATTTTGTGTGCAGGGATAATGATTGTAGTATTTTTAGAAATATTACGCGCTGTCTTTTCAGCTCTTTCTTTGATTATGAAACTACCAAAACCTCTTAAATATACATTCTCGTGTCTTGATAACGAATCTTTAACAACCTCCATAAAAGATTCAACAGTTGCCAATACAGTAACTTTATCAATACCTGTATTCTTAGCAATTTCGTTTACAACGTCTGCTTTAGTCATTTTAATAATGTTTTAATTATAGTTAATATTTTTATTTATGTTTTTTAAAAACGGACTGCAAATATACGGCTTTTATTCTGATTAAAAAACAATTACATCGCTTTTTTCAATATTTATTTTTTTCGAACAGTTGTTGTTAACTTATTGATTAAGTAAATTTTGTATCTCATCTAACTTCATATTTCGGCCAACAATCTTACCAGATTTATCAATGAGAACTGTAGCCGGAATTGAGTTCACCGCATATAGTTTTGCTCCTTGACTGTCCCAGTATTTAATGTCGGAAATATGAGGCCAAGTTAAATTATATTTTTTTATAGCTTCAAGCCAAGACTCTTTCTCTCTATCGAATGACACGCCCAAAATATCAAACTTTGGTCCTTTATTTTTGGCATAAAATGCCGTCAATTCGGGAAAAGTACGGATGCAAGGACCACACCATGAAGCCCAAAAGTCAATTAAAAGATAGTCCGTCTTTCCTACGTAGTTGGATATTGAGTCTGGTTTTCCTTGAGGATTTTCCATTTTTAGATCTACAAAAGGCTGACCCGCAGAGGTTTTCTTTTCTACCTCCGTAGCAGCGATCAGCTCTGCTATTCTGGGAATAGATTTTGTTTTTTCATCCATTTTAGCAAAAAGCGCCTCTTTTTGTTCAACCGTAAAATTATAGAATGAATTTGTGAAAATATAATTCCCGACAAGCGTATTTACAGACTTCATAGCATAATTCAGGTTTTTCGCTTTCATCTCTCCAATCATTTCATCTAACAATATATCAACTGAATCTTCTACCGCTTTGGTTTTCAAAGAATCCGGGAGTGCCATAAATTTCTCATACTCTTTATTGATTCTGTCGCTTAGCTCTTTTTCTTCTCTTTTATAAATATTAAACGCATCATTTTGCCTTGTTCCGGTAATTTCAATATTTTCAGAATCTGCTTTTATTAGAATGTTTCCCTCCTCAAACACAAATGGTTCAACTCTGATATTGGAATTTTTGTCAACTAACATTAAACTAATAATTCGAGTTGAATCAACTTTTCCGGAAAACTCGAACTTTCCATTCACAATATAAGTGCTGTCTATATTCTGCCAAACACGATTAACTCTTTCGGCCAACAACACTTGCGTGCTATCCAACTCTTCACCGGTTGCTTCTCCGGTGATTTTGTAACTTTTTTGCTGACATCCAAAAAACGCCAGCAAAACCAACATGACAATAAATAATTTCTTATTCATACGGTTATATTCTATTTTTTACATTAAGGTCGTATGGAACACGCCATTAACCATTTCCTTAGGTTTAAGATTTTTCTTAAATGGCTGGTTCACAATTAATTTCTAAATTCTAATATTTTGTTATAATTTTGTTCGCAAAGTTGCGATAATTTCTAGAATTAAACAATAGTTTTTCTAATTATTTCATATATTAAGTCACTTATTTACAAAAACATATGAAGCCGAGATATTTTTTTTAATTCATGATTATTCCACACATTCATTCAAAGCGGCTTTAAATTTATTTTTTACTTTCTTCAAAATGCCTGAAATGCCTTTTACAAATTCAAGAATCAATCATATCAGACAAGCTTTATCAAATTGGTATGAGATACACAAACGAGATTTGCCCTGGAGAGATATCAAAGACACATATAAAATTTGGATTTCTGAAATTATTCTACAGCAAACTCGTGTTAATCAGGGGCATAATTACTACATTCGATTTATAAAACGTTTTCCGGACATAAAAAGTTTAGCAGAAGCAGATGAACAGGAAGTGCTGAAATACTGGCAAGGTCTCGGCTATTATTCACGCGCTCGAAATCTGCACAAAACAGCCCAAATCATTCTACAGAAGTACAATGGAAGTTTTCCAACAACTTTTAAAGAGATCATTTCACTTCCCGGAATCGGGGAATATACAGCTTCGGCAATCTGTTCTTTCAGCTATAACCAACCTTACGCCACAGTGGATGGAAATATCTTTCGGGTGCTTTCGCGGCTTTTTGCTATCGACACTCCCATTGACACCACTATCGGCAAAAAAGAATTTAACGAAATTGCTCAACAATTATTGGACAAGAGAAATCCGGGACTTCATAATCAATCCATCATGGAATTCGGAGCGATATATTGCATACCAAAAAATCCGGATTGTATAAATTGTGTTCTTAAAGAATTTTGCAAAGCATACAATTTAGAAATCGCACATCAGCTGCCTGTAAAAATAGGTAAAACAAAAGTAACAAATCGTTATTTCAACTATTTTTTTGTAAAACAAGGAGATTACACGTTCCTCCGAAAACGAACAAAAAAAGATATTTGGCTGAATTTGTATGAATTTCCACTCTTGGAAACGGATAAAGCCGCAGATCTAAATGAAATTCTGAAAAGTGAATTTCTGGTCGAACTATCCGGGAATAAAAACATTGAAATTGAAGGTCCCGTCACGTCTTTCCGACACATTTTGAGTCATCAGGTTATAAATGCTGTTTTTTATACCATTAATATTATGACACCTGAAAATACTGATTTGGAGAATTATCAAAAAATCAGACTTGAAGACTTAAAGCGCTTTCCTGTTTCAAGGCTGACGGAAATGTTTTTGGAAAAAACACACATCTAAACACTAACTAGCAGATTTACAAGCGAAATTCTACACTTACTACAGCTTTTACAATTTCAAAATAAAGTTGGTCTTGACTTTTTCTCGCAATTGAAAATTCCGATTTATCGGAGCTGACGCTTGAAGCGGCATTTTGCATTTCTAAGTCACAACGTTCAATACCGATGAAAGCGTCAGTGCTTATATTAGCTAACAAATAAAGTTGCGTAAAGGTACTACAACCTGCGATAGCACCTTATAAAAGTTAACTTCTCCGACTCTGTGCGCCAGCCCTTTAGACAAAATTCTAAAAATTCATCTGATTCAATTGTTAAACCTCTCAATTTGTTGTACTTTTGTAACCAAACATCAAATCCCATTTATGGAAGAAGTAAAAACTGGCACTGCTATTTTAGAAGATACTGACATTGGAATGCAGCCTACAGCGAACCAAATGGTACTTCGTACAGAACATCTTTACAAAAAATACGGCAAACGAACCGTTGTAAATGATGTATCTATTCACGTAAGACAAGGTGAAATAGTAGGACTCCTCGGCCCAAACGGAGCGGGGAAAACGACTACTTTTTATATGACAACCGGCTTAGTCACACCAAATTCAGGTAAGATTTTTCTAAATGATGAAGAAATAACGAATTATCCGGTTTTTCGTCGTGCGCAAAAAGGAATCGGATATTTGGCACAAGAAGCTTCTGTTTTTCGAAAAATGACAGTCGAAGACAATATCAGTTCCATTTTGGAGATGACAAAGTTCAGCAGAGCATACCAAAAAGAAAAATTAGAAACACTGATAGCAGAATTTAATCTCGGACATGTTCGGAAAAATATTGGTGACCGGCTTTCGGGAGGCGAACGACGCCGCACTGAAATTGCTCGCTGCTTAGCTATCGAGCCGAAATTTATCATGCTCGATGAGCCTTTTGCAGGGGTGGATCCGATAGCCGTACAAGATATTCAAGATATAGTATGGACGTTGAAAGATAAAAACATCGGGATACTAATTACTGACCACAATGTGGACGAAACTTTGAGCATTACCGATCGGGCTTATATGCTCTTCGAAGGAAAAATCATGTTTCAGGGCACTTCCGAAGAACTTGCCGTCAATCCAATTGTGAGAGAAAAGTATTTGGGAAGGGATTTTGAATTGAAGAGAAAAACAAGGATTTCACCCTAACCTCTGAGGGGAATCTAATGCAACTATTTTAAACAGATTTTTAATGACGATAAGTTCCCAAAAGATCACTTTAACACACTCCCTTCAGGGCAATAGGCGGTATCGTGGCAAACTGACAATCCTCGGCTGTGGTTCGGCATTGCCAACCAAAAATAATTTCCCGACTTCACAGATTCTGGAGTTGAGAGACAAACAGTATATGATTGACTGCGGGGAAGGCACTCAAATTAAAATGAACCAATTAGGTGTAAAAACCACCCGATTGGGTCGCATTTTCATTTCGCATTTGCATGGCGATCACTTTTTGGGTTTAGTGGGAATGATCTCGACTTTCGGAATGCTGAAGCGAACAGCTGATTTACACATTCACGCACACCCCGATCTGGAACGAATTCTATCACCGTTGCTTAATTACCTTTGCGTCGATTTACCATTCAAACTTGAATTTCACCCCATAAATCCGGCTGAAAATAAACTGATTTTTGAAGATAAAAGTGTTGAAGTTTACACCATTCCATTACGCCACAGAGTGCCCGCTTGCGGTTTTTTATTTAAAGAAAAACAAGGTCTCCGCCATATAAAACGTGAAATGATTGATTTTTACGAAATTCCGATTTCAAAGATAAACAGAATAAAACAAGGCGATGATTACATAACTCAAGCAGGTGAAACAATTTCGAATGAGATTCTCACTACACCGCCTAATCCTCCGTTTCAATACGCATTTTGCTCGGATACGTGCTATTTAGAGTCAATCATTCCTATAATAAAAGGCGTGGATTTGCTGTATCATGAAGCCACATTCGCCGAAAGTGAAGCTGTTCGTGCACGTCAGACCATTCACTCAACAGCACGTCAAGCTGCTCTTATTGCCAAAAAAGCCGAAGTAAAAAAACTGATTATCGGACACTTTTCTGCTCGATACAACGACAAATCCATTTTGCTTAACGAAGCTAAAGAAGTATTTGAAAACACCGAATTGGCCGAGGACGGGAAAGTGTTTTATACCTAATATCAGACTTTGTTTTCATTTTCATTTATGTCGGTTTCGGATTTTATCTATGCATGTATATTTCTGCACACAAAACGCAACGTCAATTTTAACTAAAAAAAATCATATTGGTTTTATTAAAATAAGCTTCAATTTAGCTGTATTAAAACTATCTTTGTACCAAGAACTAATGAACTAAAAAAACAATAAAATGAAAAAATCAGTTATCAGTATGCTTGCTATTGTATTTATCTCATTAGCAGGCTATTCACAAGATCCAGGCTATATCGCGGATGGAGCTCTTTTAGACGGAAAGACAATTGTAAAAGCCAGCATTAGTGGCTTAGGAGTGCGTAATTTCGGGTTTTCTGCCGAACGAATCGTCAACAAAAATCTTAGTGCAAACGTAGGCATTCGGTTTATGCCTGACGGTGGAATTCCCATGCTCTCCACAGTTAATAAATACATTCAAAGACAGAATACGGGAGAAGACGAAATTGACGTTGAGAGTTATTTAAGCAATATCAGAATCAACTCGTTTGCTTTTACGCCCGAACTTCGAATTTATCCCGGTAAGCATGGATACGGAAGAGGATTTTATATCGCTCCGTATTATAATTATTTTGCTTTCAATCTATCTGAATTGACCGTAGAAGAAGAATTTGATGGCAAAATGGAAAATGCCGTTCTCGATGGAAGCATCAAAACTCATAGCGGCGGTATTTTGTTCGGCTACCAATGGATGCTCGGAGCAAAGAAAAATATTATCATTGATTGGGGAATTTTCGGAATTCATGGCGGAAAAAGTGCCGGAGAATTAAACGGCAAAACAAGCAAAAACTTTGACAATGAGGAACAAACCATTATTAAAGATAATTTGGAAGATTTCTTAAGCGGTATTCCACTTATGAAATTTACTACGGACGTAGAAGCTAACTCGGTAAAAATAACGGAAAAAGGGCCTTGGGCTTTTCTGAGAGGCTCAATTTCCGTTGGATTCAGGTTCTAAAGAGAAGGGATTTACGAAAAAGCGGCTTTAAAATAAAAAACACGACAACTTAAATCGTTAAAAAATGAGAGAGAGCAAACAGGTCTTTCTCATTTTTGTTTTAAACATAAAAAAAAATATACATTAAAAATAATTACAGAACATAAACAAATCGAAATGAACATATTCATAACATATACCGTTTATGTAATTGATATAACTTGAATATTTATTAACTAAACTATCAATTATTATGAAAAAAACAATTCCATTCATTGCCTTTGCAATGGTATTATCAGCCGTATTTATAGGCTGTAAAAAAGATGAGCCGAACAAACCTGCTTCCGATTGGTTTATTGATGCGTCCGTGGAAAACGGCGCGAGTTTTAACTCTGAAATTGACTCTGCATATCTTTATGTGGGCGATGTTGTCAAAGGTTTTCACATCGTTGGTAGAGCCAAGTACAACGGTGGAAACTTCCAAATAAATCCCTCGGCTACTGTCCCGGCTAAATATCTCAGCGATGAAGAGATGCGGGGGGAAGGACTCACACTAAGCGATCCGAGCGCAAAAGTGGCGTTAGCTTTTCTTGCCGGCTCAAAAAACAATAATCCCAATCTTGCGATTGTCAATCATAAATCAGGCGAGGTATCAACGAATGATTTTGCCGGAGGGGTTATTATGTATGTCTATGCAGACAGGGACGTTAAAATTACAGGTACCTCAACTGAAACTGAAGAGGATGAAGAGGAAGGTTTGATAATTAATATTGTCTCAAATTTTGATTTAAATCTGAAAAAAGGTTGGAATAAAACAATTCGATATTACAGTAACATCACGAACATAGGATTCGACGTAGAATTGAAGAGTACAAATGATGTTCCTGCAGGATATACATGGTCTGTTGTAGAAGCTAATTGGCATCCCGACAAACCATAATTTGAAAAACAATACAAGTTTCATTTATTGAAAAAGTGGAAATTTCTTCGTGAAATTTCCACTTTTTTATTGCATGTAGATTCAATGGAATTTGAACAGCTACAGCTTGTGCATTTTAATTGGCACATTGTATGCCGAGCAAATATTTTTTTATATCACACATCAAAGATTCCTCGTTTTCGCCAATCCCCCTTCGCTTGTCTCCTTATAAATAGACGGCAAATCATGTCCTGTTTCTTTCATCACCTCCACTACCCTATCAAAACTTACTAAATGTTTTCCGTCGGAGAGCATGGCTTTCAAATTGGCATCAAACGCCCGTAATGCGGCAAACGCGTTTCGCTCGATACACGGAATCTGAACCAACCCGCACATCGGGTCGCACGTCATGCCAAGGTGATGCTCCAAGCCCATTTCGGCTGCGTATTCTATTTGTTGCGGACTGCCTCCGTACAGCTGATTGGCAGCAGCGGAAGCCATGGCGCAGGCAGAACCGACTTCACCTTGACAGCCCACTTCCGCACCCGAGATAGAAGCGTTGGTTTTAATGATATTCCCAAACAAGCCGGCTGTAGCCAACGCGTGGATAATGTTTTTATCGGTCATCTCATGATTCACTTGCGCATGATAAAGCACGGCAGGCAGCACACCGGCTGACCCACAAGTGGGTGCGGTAACCACTACGCCGCCGGCAGCGTTTTGTTCCGAAACAGCCATAGCGTAAGCCATCGTCAAGCTTCGGCTCCTCAAACTCGGTCGGTACGCTTTTGCTTTTACAAAATAATCGGACGCTTTTCTTCGCAAGTTCAACTCACCGGGCAGCACACCATCCGCTTCCAACCCTTCTATGATGCTGCTTTTCATCGCTTTCCACACTTCAAAAAGATAATCCCACGTATCGCTCTCTTCCCGCTCTTTCACATACTCCCAGTAATCCTGACCATTACGCTCCACAAGCTCCATGATTTCGGACATGGAATTGTGTTCGTAAATGTGATTTTCGGTGTCATCGGTTTGCTCATCCACAATCTTACCGCCACCCACGCTGTAAACCGTCCATTCTTCGCGAGATTTCCCCGTTGCGTCAAGCGCTTCAAACTTCATCCCGTTGGGGTGAAACGGCAAAAACACATCCGGCAACCATTCAAACGCTACCTTTTTCGGCTCAAAGGTTTCGATAATGGTCGCATCGGTCAAGTGCCCTTTGCCTGTAGCTGCCAGGCTTCCGTAAAGCGTTACTTTGAATGAAGCCGCGTCAGGATTCGCTACCATAAACCGTTCCGCTGCAAATCTCGGCCCCATCGTGTGGCTGCTCGAAGGTCCGTGTCCTATTTTGTAAATATTTTTGATTGATTCCATTTTTTGCTGAATGGTTAAAAAGGTTGATTGGTTAATTGGGTTGAATCGTTGAGTGGTTAAGTGATTGATTGATAATTTGAATGTTGTTGATATAGTTCTTTCCATTACAAACATACAAATAAATCTTTACAAAATGGTGATTTCGGGAAATAATAACAGACAGTGAGTATATCCGTTTATTTCCGGCTTGCCAATTCTCAATATTGTTATTATTTTTTTGTAATTTTGTGCCAAATATTTCTCAAGCCACAAAAATCGAATTCATATTTTTAACACCAACGACTTGGTTTCGCCATCTCTACACTTATTTTACTAAACTTTCGCAA
>JAAYIT010000027.1 GCA_012523295.1 Porphyromonadaceae bacterium
TCGCACAGCGAAAAATGACTGCACTAAATTTTAGAAGGGATAAGTCAGGAAGAACAGAATAGCACAACAGAATGCCTGTTTTCCAATCACCGGTCTAAAAGAACGCACCGTACACATATCCTGAAAATGTGGCCATCACAATAACAAGTCCTACGAAGATTATTGTTTTCTTAGTGCCCATTACACCGCGAATCACCAACATATTGGGAAGCGACAATGCAGGACCCGCAAGTAATAACGACAAAGCCGGCCCCTTTCCCATACCCGAAGCTAATAATCCCTGAATAATAGGAACTTCCGTGAGTGTGGCAAAGTACATAAAAGCACCGGAAAAGCTTGCGAAAAAGTTTGATAAGAGCGAGTTACCACCAACTGCCCATTCAATCCATTCGTTGGGTATTACTCCGGCAATTGCGGTTGAATCGTGAGTGGAACCTAAAAGGAATCCTGCCGTTACAACACCAATTGCCAACATAGGCATTATCTGTTTGGCAAACTCCCATGCCGAAAGAGTCCATGCTCTGTTGTCTTCATCAGTTTTGTCAAACAGGGTTATGATGCTCAGTCCCGCTATTCCCACTATCACAGGTACTATCGGTACAAACAGGGCATTTGTTATAAACGCTTTTGCAATAAATGCAGATGCTGTTGTTGCTAATGCAGCAGACAAAACCCATTGCCATTTTATTTTTAATATTTTCACTAACGAATAACACAGCATTAAAGCAAACGCTGCTGTAATTAACCATTTGTATGTAAAAATATAATACCACACACTACCTGTATCGTCAGCTGCCGGGCTGCCCCAATTTGCAAATACCAGAATAGCCACCAAAGTCATAAAATGAAATATGGTTTGGTTCACAGGTCTCTTTTCCGGCATGTCGGGAAAATTCATTTGTTCCTCTTTCTTGGCTTTCTCCTCTTTTCTAAAAATTAGAGCCATAATCAATCCGATAACCACCGAAAATAAAATAGCACCAACTGTACGTGCAATTCCCATTTCGACACCCAAAATTCTTGCTGTAAGTATAATAGATAAAATGCTGATTGCAGGACCCGAATACAAAAAGGCAATTGCCGGTCCTAAGCCGGCACCACGCTTATAGATGCTTGAAAAAAGAGGCAAAATTGTGCAGGAACAAACTGCAAGTATAGCTCCTGACACTGAAGCAAAGGTATATGCCAGCCATTTCTTTGCATTTGCACCAAAATACTTTAGTACTGCACCCTGACTTACGAATACAGAAATTACTCCCGCAATAAAAAAAGCAGGTAAAAGACACAACACTACGTGTTCCCGGGCATACCATTTCGATAAATCTAAGGTGGCTTCAACAGCTGTCATGAATGTCTGATTTCCGATGGGCATAAAAAATACCGCAGCGAAAACCACAACTATCCAAAATAGATAATTCAGTTCTTTTTTTGTTTCCATCAAACTAAAACTACACTTTTAAATATTATAAGCCCAAAGCTTGTCTGACTTCTTTTTCAGATGGCACCCTTCCTTTTATTTTTACAGTGCCATCCACAACTACAGCAGGCGTTGCCATTACGTTGTATTGCATGATATCCATGATATCTTCTACTTTTGTTATTATAGCTTCTGTACCTGTTTCCGCTACCACTTTTTCCACTATCGATTGTGTCTTCTTACACTTGGCACATCCTGTACCCAAAATTTTAATTTCCATAATGTTTATTTTTATTCTAAATATAAATTGTCATATAATATATTCCTGTAATGATAAATAAAGCTGCAATAATGCGCTTAAACCAGCTCTCAAAACTTCGCATACCACTATAAAACCGACTTATACCAGACATGCTGTAAGCCAGCAAATAAGCAATGATTATTACCGGCAATCCTGTAGCTATCGAAAAAATCGGAGGCAAAAGTAACCCTGATGGTGCAGTTATTGTCATAGGGATAAGAACCCCAAAATAGAGCACTCCACTAAAAGGACAAAAAGCTAAGGCAAATGCTACACCCATTACTAAAGAGTTCCAATATCCACTTCTTTGCCTTGTTTCATCTATTTGTGGTTTAATCTTATCTAAAATTGGCAAGTTGAACTTTATAACATCCAACATAAGAATACCTGCAACAATCAATGCCGCACCCAACCATATTCCACCAATACCATGAAGAAGTTTAGCTACTTTAAACTGGCTTGCTCCAAAATAAAAGATTAAGCCCAATACAGTATAGCTTAACATACGACCAAAAGTATAGAACAATCCGTTGATCAGCACTCTGCTTTTTACTGAAATATTTTTACTCAAATATGCCGTAGCTGTTATGTTGGTAGCCAGTGGGCATGGACTAATAGCCGTCATTAATCCCAGAATAAAAGCTGTTAGAATTGGAATATCTGAATTGTCAACCAACTGTTGAAGAAACTCCATATCCTATTATAAATTTTTATTTACTTCGTCTTTCAATAACTTCACTAACTCTTCAGGTCTGTTCACAGCATTTGCAAAGGCCTGTTCGGTAATATCAATATGTTTAGTACCCTTTGTAATAATAAGAGCATTCCATGACACTTCGTATTTGTCAACCAAGTCTGCAAACTGCTTGTCAGAGGTATCGATTTCTACAAACTTCACTTTATTATTATCTGCATAATGCTCTTCGATAGTCTTTTTGGCTAAATCACTTACTGCAATACAAGTTTTGCAACGATGCTTGCCATGAAAATAATAGACATTGGTTACCGAAGCATCGTCAACATTTATTTCTATTGCGTTTGATTTTGTTTCGTTATTTGCTGTTTGCTCTTTGTTGCTACACGATATCACTATTAAAGTGATAAGTGCGATTGATAATAGATTTTTTGTTTTCATTTCTTTAGTAGTTTATTAAATAGTTAATTCACTTTTGTAGTATTTCTTTCTCAGCCATAAAGAGACGTTTACTAATGCTATCAACACAGGCACCTCAATCAACGGACCCACCACGCCAGCAAATGCCTCTCCGCTATGCAGACCAAACACACCGATTGCCACAGCGATAGCCAGCTCAAAATTGTTGCCGGTAGCGGTAAATGAAATAGAGGCATTTTGATCATATTTTGTTCCAGTAGCTTTACTGGCAAAGAAGCTTATAAAAAACATCAATGTAAAGTAAAGAATCAACGGTATAGCAATTCTGACAACATCCATTGGAATTTGTACTATTAATTCTCCTTTCAGGCTAAACATCAACATAATAGTAAGAAGTAGTGCTATCAGTGTAATTGGTGAAATAGCAGGGATGAATTTTTGTTCATACCACTCCTTACCTTTCAACTTCACTAGAATGACTCTGCTGAGGATGCCCATCAAAAAAGGAAGTCCTAAATAAATACCGACAGTTTCAGCAATAGTACCAATTGAAATATCAACTATAGCACCCTTAAGTCCCAATAATGGGGGTAGTTTTGTGATAAATAACCATGCATAAAAACTGTAGAAAAACACCTGAAAGATACTATTCAATGCTACTAATCCCGCACCATACTCTGTATTTCCCTCTGCCAAATCATTCCATACAATTACCATTGCAATACATCTGGCTAATCCAATAAGGATTACCCCCACCATATATTCAGGATAGTTATGAAGGAAAACTATTGCAAGAATAAACATAAGTATTGGTCCAACTATCCAGTTTAGTACCAAAGATGTAGTAAGAACTTTCATGTTTGAAAATACTTTTGGGAGAAGTTTGTAGTCAACTTTTGCCAATGGCGGATACATCATTAATATCAGTCCAATTGCTAAAGGTATATTGGTAGTACCCTTCGACATTGAATCTATGTGCACACTGAATGATGGTATGAAATATCCCAATCCTACCCCGATGGTCATTGCCAAAAAAATCCAAAGAGTTAGATTCTTATTTAAGAATCCCATTTTTTTATTGCTCATTATTTCTCTTTTATTTCAGTGTATAGTCTGTAAAAAGCATTTTTTATTTCGTCACGTACACGGATATATTCGCTGTGTATAAATTCGGGAGTACCCACAGCTTCTGATGGGTCGTCAAAACCAATATGCAACCTATGTTTCACTTTACCAATAAATGCAGGACAACTTTCATTGGCTCCGCCACAAACGGTTATTACATAATCCCATTCTTCGTTTATATATCGCTCCACGGGGTCAGAAGTGTGATGATAAATGTCAATACCCACATCTTTCATCACTTCTGCTGCCTTTAGGTTTAGACTACCGCTGGCTTGCGTGCCGGCAGATCGCACTATCAAGTTTTTGTCGAACGATTGCAAAAAACCATGTGCCATTTGGCTTCGGCAGCTGTTGCCTGTACAAAGAATTAAAATTTTCATTTGATGTTATATATTAATTTAAAGCAGGTGTTCGTATTTCGCAAAACAACGAACACAATTTGTAAAATTTTTTATCAACCCGCAGCTTGTTCTTTGACATCTTTGAAAAAAGAACCAAATAATACCTTAGCCAACTGCCAGTTTTCCTGATTGATACAATACTTCACAGTCGGGGGCGTAATCTCACCCTGTATTAACCCGGCTTCCCGGAGTTCCTTTAAATGTTGAGACAAAGTGCTTTTTGCTACCGGAATTACCTCAGACATATCGCCATGATAACAACACTGCTGGTTAGCAAGCATTTGCAAAATTGAAATTCGCACAGGATGCCCAAGAGCTTTGGCAATTCGTGCAATCTCTTCCTGATCCTTAGTAAACTCTTTTTTCAACATATAAATCCTCACATTAGAGTTCGCAAATATACGAACAATATTTGATGGTGTAACTGATTTTTTCTCTTTTTTAAATTGAATCGAAAAAAATTAGCAGGAAATTTTTAAGAATGAATTGGGAGGGGTAAGGGAGGTTAAGTGGAGATTAAGTGGAAATTAAGGTGAATAATTGCTGCTACTAATTTACTAAAGCCTGCCTACAGGCAGTGGGGAGTTTCAATCAGCCTGCTGCTAACTATCAGCAGATTTTTCGCTGCGCGAAAAATGACCCGCATTATTATTGTAATGATAGTTTTCAGGCGGCACAGCCTCCTGAAAAACATCATCTATCATACGAAACACTGTCATTCCACGCAGAGCGCGGAAACTCATAAATTTGGCAAGTAAAATCCGCCTGTCCCGGTCAACTCGGGGTCAGCGTCATTAGATCTGACGGCGTCGCCAGACCTACCCATCCCAACCAACTCGGGGTTCGCGCTAATATTTGTTAGTTCTGCCTCTCCCTTTCCCCTACCCTGAAGTGAGGGGAGGAGGCGGAGAGATTTAGCGCTATTTCTTTCTTCTCTTCCTCCCCCTCCTTGGGAGGGGACGGGGAAATGAAAGCCAAAAGGCTG
Source organism: Porphyromonadaceae bacterium (assembly GCA_012523295.1). Taxonomy (GTDB): domain Bacteria; phylum Bacteroidota; class Bacteroidia; order Bacteroidales; family Paludibacteraceae; genus UPXZ01. The sequence continues at coordinate 5,344 of JAAYIT010000027.1, forward strand.
CTCCCCTATTGTGACAATTCGTCAGACAGGCTGAATGGCATAAGGTTTGCCCAAATGCGGCATATCAATAAAAAATAAAAAAGTTTCATTTAAAAGATTAGAATATGCAGAAAGGAAAAATTGGCGTAACCAGTGAAAATTTATTTCCAATCATCAAAAAATTTCTTTATTCCGATCACGATATTTTCCTGCGCGAAATCGTATCGAATGCGGTTGACGCCACTCAAAAAATCAAAACACTTGCATCAAAAGGCGAATATTCAGGCGATATCACCAACCTGAAAGTTAAAGTAAAACTTGACAAGGAAGCAAAAACCATTACTGTTTCCGACAACGGTATCGGCATGACAGCCGGCGAGATTGACAAATACATTAACCAGATTGCATTCTCCGGCGCCAATGAGTTTCTTGAAAAATATAAAGACGATGCCAACGCAATAATCGGTCATTTCGGACTTGGTTTCTACAGCTCGTTCATGGTTTCGGAAAAGGTTGAAATCATCACCAAATCCTATCAGAAAGAGGCAAAAGCAGTTAAATGGAGCTGCGACGGCACACCCGAATACAGCATCTCGGAAGTTGAGCGAGACGAAGTTGGAACCGACATCGTTATGCACATCAATAGCGATTCTGAAGAATTTCTGAATGAACAGACCATTTCGGATATTCTCAACAAATACTGTAAATTTCTTCCCGTTCCGGTGATTTTCGGAAAGAAAAAAGAGTGGAAAGAGGGCAAGGAGGTTGAAACTGACGAAGACAATCAGATTAATGACACGGCGCCGGCATGGACAAAAATGCCGGCTGACCTGAAAGATGAGGACTATCTCAATTTTTACCACCAACTCTACCCTATCGCCGACGAACCGCTGTTCAATATCCATCTCAATGTGGATTATCCGTTCAATCTCACCGGAATTCTCTATTTCCCTAAAATCAAAAACAATTTTGAAATTCAGAAAAACAAGATTCAGCTCTACAGCAATCAGGTTTTTGTGACCGATTCCGTGGAAGGCATCGTGCCCGAGTTTTTGACGCTGCTGCACGGGGTAATTGATTCGCCGGACATTCCGCTGAACGTTTCGCGCTCGTATCTGCAAAGCGATTCAAATGTGAAGAAAATCAGCAGCCACATTTCCAAAAAAGTGGCAGACCGGCTCACCGATATTTTTAAGGAAAACCGCACCGATTTTGAGAAAAAATGGGACGATCTCAAGATTTTTATTGAATACGGAATGCTTTCCGACGACAAATTTTATGACCGTGCCATGAAGTTTTTCCTTTTCAAAAACAACGAAGAAAAATATTTCACTTTTGAAGAGTATGAAAAACTGATTGAAAGCAACCAGACAGACAAAAGCAATAATCTGGTCTATTTATATACTACTAACAAGGAAGAACAATACACATTTGTGGAGGAAGCACGCAAAAAAGGCTATGACGTACTCATCCTCGACGATATTCTGACGCCACATCTCATCAGCCGGTTTGAGCAAAAACATACAAACAAGCAGTTTGTGCGCGTTGACTCGGATGTTGTTGAAAACCTCATTAAAAAAGAAGATTCTGAAAAAGAAGATTTTTCATGGGAACAGAAACAGGAACTCACACCCGTTTTTCAGGCAGTTTGTCCCGAGAGCA
>JAAYIT010000255.1 GCA_012523295.1 Porphyromonadaceae bacterium
ACTAATAGGCGCGTGTACGCAAATGGATAAAAAAATAGATGACCCACTATCGATCAGCTTTACAAGATGGGTGTGGCAGCGCAGATAGTGCGTGTTTTGGAAATGACGGATAACTCCACCACGGTTATTCTGGAAGGGAAAAAAAGATTCCACTTAGGTGAGCTTGTCTCTTCAAAACCGTATATGAAAGCGAAAGTTACTCCCGCTACAGAGACTTTGCCAAAAGCAAAAGACAAATCCTTTATTGCGCTGACTTCTTCCATTAGTGATATCGCGATTAAAATCATCGAAAGTTCAGGGATTGTACCTCCTGAAATGGCTTTTGCTATCCGCAATATTGAAAACCCGGTATTCTTGATCAATTACATTAGTACTAATTTTGGGCTGAATGTAGAAGAAAAACAACGTTTGCTCGAAATCGATGAAATTGTGGAGCGAGGATATCAGTTGCTGAATCTGCTGAATAAAGAATCTCAGCTGATTGAAATCAAGACTTCTATCCAAAACAAAGTGAAAGAAGGAATCGATCAGCAGCAACGCGAATATTTCTTGCAACAACAGATGAAAACCATTCAGAGCGAGCTGGGTGAAGGAGTTGGGGAGAGTGATGCCAAAGAATTTAGAGAGCGTGCCAAAACGAAAAAATGGACAAAACAAGTCGCTGATATTTTTGAAAAAGAGCTGAATAAACTTGAACGAATCAGCCACCACTCACCGGAATACACTGTTCAACTGAACTATGTGGAAACCATGCTTGATATCCCGTGGGGAGAATATACGAAAGATAACTTCAATTTAAGAACGGCAAAAAGGGTGTTGGAAAAAGACCACTTTGGTATGGAGACCGTTAAAGAGCGAATTCTTGAATACCTTGCCGTATTGAAGCTGAAAGGAGATATGAAATCTCCAATTGTCTGTTTGTATGGACCTCCGGGAGTAGGTAAAACTTCGCTCGGAAAGTCGATTGCGTCGGCATTGGGTAGAAAGTATGTCAGGATGTCGTTAGGAGGCCTACATGATGAAGCTGAAATTCGCGGACACCGTAGAACGTACATTGGCGCAATGCCCGGACGTATTTTACAGAATATCAAAAAAGCAGGTTCCGCTAATCCGGTATTTGTGCTCGATGAGGTGGACAAAATCAATGCCGATTACAAAGGTGACCCTTCTTCAGCGTTGTTGGAAGTGCTTGACCCGGAGCAAAATAGTGCATTTCATGATAATTACTTAGATGTTGATTTTGACTTGTCGAAAGTGCTTTTTGTCGCTACGGCAAATAATCTGAACACCATTCCAAGACCACTTTTGGACAGAATGGAGCTGATAGAAGTGAGCGGCTATACGCAAGAAGAAAAAGTAGAAATTGCAAGACGCCATTTAGTGCCGAAAGAGCTTGATAATCACGGAATGACTAAAGAGCAGTTTGTCCTTAACAAGCCGGTTCTTAATCAGTTGATCGACCAATATACACGCGAATCGGGAGTGCGGGAGCTGAACAGACAAATCGCCGCATTGATGCGAAAAGTAGCTCTAAGAGTTGCCACAAAGGATGACTACAATGTAGAACTTTCTAAAGAAGATTTACAGACTTACCTCGGCATTCCGAAATACAACAAAGAGAAATACGAAGGAAACGACTATGTGGGCGTTGTCACCGGGCTGGCATGGACGAGTATGGGAGGTGAGATTTTATTTGTGGAGAGCAGCTTAAGTCCGGCCAAAAATCCCGCTTTAACCCTCACGGGTAATTTGGGAGAAGTAATGAAAGAATCTGCCATGCTCGCTCTTCAATATATTAAAGCGCACGCGAAAGAACTTAATATTGACTCTAAGTTGATCGAAGAAAACAGCGTACACATGCACGTTCCGGCAGGCGCGATACCGAAAGACGGACCTTCGGCCGGAATTACTATCGCAACTGCACTTGTTTCTTCATTTACAAGAAGAAAAGTTAGGAAAAACGTAGCGATGACCGGTGAAATCACACTTCGAGGGAAAGTGCTTCCTGTAGGCGGAATCAAAGAGAAGATACTCGCTGCCAAACGTGCGGGAATAACCGACATAGTGATCAGTGAAGAAAACAAGAAAAACATCGACGAAATAAAACCGGTATATTTGAAAGGGCTTAGATTTCACTACGTGAAAGATTTCATGGAGGTGATTGACTTTGCTTTGCTGAAAGAGAAAGTGTAAAACAGGGCATACTGTAGTAGAGGCAGGGCATTCTCTGCCTCAAAAAAAAAACAACCATTTTCTATTGATTCTCAAATTTTTATGTAAATTTGCGATTAAAATTTCATGAGCTGAATTTTACCTTAACAAGAAATAACCGGACAGTATGAATACCGAAATAATTACAGCAGTAGCTTTAGGAATTGGATTAGCGGCAAGTGCAGGATTTCGGGTTTTTATTCCCATGCTTGTAGCAAGTGTGGCAGCTCATTTCAATATTATTCCGCTTAACGAAAGCTTTGCATGGCTTGGAAGTGTACCTGCCATGCTCAGTTTCGGAGTTGCTACGGTAGTGGAAATTTTAGCTTACTACATTCCGTTTGTTGATAATTTATTAGATACGGTTACTACTCCTTTGGCAGTTGGTGCAGGTACTTTGCTTATGATCTCCGTTCTTCCCGTGGAGGGTGAACTGATGAAGTGGATCATGGGATTTATCGTAGGAGGCGGAGCTGCAGCTACCATTCAGAGCGGAAGCGTGCTTTCAAGATTTACGTCCAGTAAATTCACTGCAGGCACTGCAAATCCGGTCGTCTCGACAGGAGAAAATGTTGCGGCTGTAGGATCATCAGTGTCAGCACTTTTTATCCCGATTATTGTCGCGATTATTTTTATTTTAATTGCTATTGTGATTTTTTTCAAACTTTTTGAATGGAGGAAGAACAAGAAAAAACAAAACGCGGGATAAGCAGAAATTGAATTTATAAAAAATAAAAACAGAGAAATAGGATGTCCTCGTTATAAAGATTTTAGATTTGTCGGCTCTCGATTTGTCGGGATTGCCGACTTTTTTCTGAAATGAAATAAGTTTATAATAATGGTATTACTGGTTTTCCTGTGAAAAATGATTTTATATTAATTTCCAGTGTATATTAAAATACTTTTTACCATTAAGAAGTTAAGTCAAATTGAGGTTTCATTAAGGATTTAATATTGACTTAATGCAAATGTATTTATTTCTGATAGTCACTTAACTTCTAAATGAAATCTTAATGTTTTATTTTTGTCACACGAAATCCAGTAGAACCATAATATTCAACCTTACATTCAAAATATTTTCTTCTTCTTTTTCAATAACAATCTCGTTTTCAAAGCAATATGACTGAAATTTCAAAACTTGGCGAATTTGGACTAATTCGACATTTGACCGAAAAAATTAAACTTGTTAATCCTTCAAGCGTAAAAGGGGTTGGCGATGACGCGGCTGTGCTTGATTTTAAAGACAAACAAGTGCTCGTAACTACCGATTTATTGTTGGAAGGAATTCATTTCGACTTGATGTACGTCCCGCTGAAACATTTAGGATACAAGGCTGCAATTGTAAACTTTTCCGACATTTACGCCATGAACGGACGCCCGAAGCAAATCACTGTTTCGCTCGGAATTTCAAAGCGATTTACCGTAGAGAATTTGGAGGAAATTTACAGCGGAATTTTGCTTGCTTGTGAAAAATACGGTGTAGATGTAGTGGGAGGTGACACTTCAGCTTCTCTTACAGGGTTGGCTATCAGCATTACTTGTATTGGCGAAGCCGAAAAAGATAAAATTGTCTATCGGGACGGAGCGAAAGAAAACGACTTGATTTGTGTGTCAGGAAATTTAGGATCAGCTTATATGGGACTTCAATTGCTTGAGCGTGAGAAGCTTGTGTTTGAAGGACAAACTAAAAATGCACAACCCGACTTTTCCGGTAAAGAGTATATTCTTGAACGACAACTAAAACCGGAAGCACGAAAAGACATTATCGAAAAGTTAGCTGAAAAAGGTATTAAGCCAACTTCCATGATGGATATTTCCGACGGACTTTCTTCTGAATTGATGCATATTTGCAAGCAAAGCAATACCGGTTGCAGAATTTACGAAGATAAAATTCCAATCAATATACAAGCCGTGGAAATGGCCGAAGAGATGAATTTCAACATAGTTACTGCTGCTCTCAATGGTGGTGAAGATTACGAATTGCTCTTTACGTGTTCGATTGATGATTACGATAAAGTTGTTGCTATGGAAGATGTAGGAATTGTAGGTCATATCACAAAACCTGAACTTGGATTGAACTTGGTGGGAAGAAACGGTGAAGAGATTTCTTTGAAAGCACAAGGTTGGAATTCGCTGGAAGAAACTCCTAACCCTTAAAGTGGAACAATTACCAAAACCATCATTTGTTATCCATATCAAATGCGTGTCAATTCGACCCGAGACGTAGGAATAATACGCGAAATTCGTAATGTACTCCAATAAAAAAATCTTTCAAATCACCTATCCGATTTTCCTGACGTTGATAGCACAAAATATTATCAACGTGACTGATACTGCATTTCTTGGGCGAGTGAGTGAAGTAGCGTTAGGTGCTTCGGCAATTGGCGGTGTATTTTATATCGCCATTTATTTTGTAGGATACGGCTTCAGTCAAGGTGCGCAAATAATGATTGCCCGACGAAATGGAGAACGAAACTTTGCCAATATCGGACCGATTTTTGATAACGCTTTGCTGTTTAATCTTGTTTTAGCTGTTGTCATTACCTTTTTATCATTCCTCTCAATTCCCTTTCTGATACGTTATTTAGTTCATTCGGATAATATTTATCATACTACGATCGAATTTCTTAATTGGCGAATAATCGGTTTTTTATTTGCTTTCCTTACTGTCATATTCAGAGCATTTTTCGTTGGAATTACCCGGACAAAAGTATTAACTGTAGCTGCTATAATTACAGCTGTTACCAATATTCTTTTGGATTATATCCTTATTTTCGGAAAATTCGGTTTTCCAGAATTGGGAATTGCAGGAGCAGGCATCGCTTCCACTGCAGCAGAGTTGATTTCTCTTATTTATTTGGTTTTTGTGACATTAAAACTAAAGGATAGAGAAATTTTTAATCTTTTCAGATTTGCGGGGATTGATTTTCAGACAATTGGAAAGATTTTATCGCTTTCAATTTTCATAATGTTTCAATTCTTCATATCAATTTCCACCTGGTTTATGTTCTTTATTTTCATCGAAAGATTGGGAGAAAGACCGCTTGCTATCACTAATATTGGACGTAGTTTACACATTTTACTGATGATTCCGGGTTCGGCACTTTCCACTACCGTGAATACGTTGGTGAGCAATATGATAGGTGAAGGACATAAAGAACAGGTGATTCCCTTTATTCATAAAACATTGAAAATGGTGCTCATGATGTTGGTTCCATTAATGATATTCACATTTGCTTTCCCACAATTTTTCGCGCGAATTTACACCAACAATTTAGAGCTTGTGGCTGCATCTCTCCCTACTTTACGTGTGATTTCGGTGGCAATGATTTTCTGTGGAATGAGCAGTATTTTGTTTAATGCCATTTCAGGCACAGGAAATACACGAGCAACATTTCTAATCGAGTTTGTTACCCTGTTTTTCTACATCGTTTTTGTCTATTACACAGCAGTTTTTTTACACTCAGCAGTTGAAATAGTCTGGCTTTCCGAGTTTGTTTATTGGATAATTATTGGCGGACTTTCGTATTGGTATTTGAAAAATGGAAATTGGCGAAAAAAGGTTGTTTGATAAATAGATTTTCACGAATTTTGACAATATAATCCGATTAAAGTCTATGAAATAATCAAAATATTCTGATTTTTTCATAGATATTTATCAATTATTACCTCCATTTCAGCTTAATTTCCGGATATCATTTCTCTAAATAATCTTTTTTCATCGCTATTTTCACTAATTTTGCGTGAGAAAAATGCCTGTACTTCCATGACAACAAACAATCAAACTTTTATTTCCAAAAATCCGAACTCTCCGCTCATCGAATGTGTACCCAATATCAGCGAAGGAAATGACTTGCCCATTATCGGTCGGATTGTCGATTCTATCGAGTCGGTAGAGGGTATAAAAGTGCTGAATATCGATTCAGGAAAAGCGGCAAACCGAACAGTCTTAACTTTCATAGGTGAGCCGGAAGCAGTTTGTGAAGCGGCTTTCCGAATGGTGAAAAAAGCCTCGGAGTTGATTGATATGAGTAAGCATAGCGGTGAGCACCCGCGTTTTGGAGCTGTAGATGTGTTGCCTTTGGTGCCGATAAGAAACATTTCAATGGAGCGAGTAGTAGAATTATCACGAAAACTTGGAAAGAGAATCGGGGATGAATTAGGAATTCCCGGATATTTCTACGAATATTCAAGTATGGAAGAAAAACGGAGCAATTTAGCTTCATGTCGTGCAGGAGAATATGAAGGATTACCTCAGAAACTGACAAATCCGGCATGGAAACCTGACTTCGGCCCGGCTCAGTTTACGGAAACTGCAAGAAAATCAGGTGCTATAGCTCTTGGTGCACGAAATATCTTGATAGCATACAATGTAAATCTCAACACCAAATCTACTCGGACTGCAAACTCCATTGCATTTGATATCCGTGAAAAGGGACGTATCAAGCGGCTTGGAGACCCGATAGCCGGAGAAATTGTTCGGGATTTCGATGGAAATCCGGTTTATATACCCGGTCTTCTGAAAGGCGTGAAAGGTCTGGGCTGGTATATCGAAGATTTTGGGAAGGCACAGGTTTCGTATAATATCACAAATATCTCTGAAACTCCCTTGCACAAGGTGTTTGAACTGACCTGTGAACGTGCTGAGGCCTATGGGACGAAAGTGACAGGGTCAGAATTGGTAGGAATGATTCCGCTCCGGGTCTTGCTGGATGCGGGGACTTATTTTCTAAAAAAACAAGAACTCAATTCCGATATTTCCGAAAAAGAGATTGTCAGTTTTGCAGTAAAATCATTGGGGCTGGATGAGTTGGAGCCGTTTGATGCTGAAAAGAGAATAATAGAATATCAAGCCCATTTAAAAGTATAAAAGCATTATTTTGAAAAAACTAATCGATTTAAATATTACCGAGTTTACTCAACTCACTGCTTCGGAAAGTGTGACTCCCGGTGGTGGCTCTATTTTGGCGTGCGTAGGAGCATTGGGAGTTTCGCTCGGGATGATGAATGCTACTATTTCTGCACATAAAAAAGGCTGGGAAAGCAAGAGAAAGAAATTTGAAGAAATAGCGAAAAAAGGAAAAATCCTGCAAGAGAAATTAATCCAACTGATAGATGAAGATTCCGGCGCTTATAGCGCTGTAATCGAGTCATATAGACTCCCTAAAAACACTGACGACGAGAAGCGAAATAGGATTGAAGAGATTCAAAATACGATGAAATCAGCCATCGAAACCCAGCGTGATGTGATGCAAACCGCATTTGATGCGATGAACTTAGTGAAAGAAATCACCGAAATCGGTAATCCGAACTGCGCATCTGATTCAGCCGTAGGAGGATTAATTTTACGAACGGCGGTAAAAGGTGCCGGGCTGAATATAAGAACGAATATTAAAGTCATAAATGATACGAGTTATAAAACAAAAATGATTTCGGTAGTTGATAATTTTGAGCAAGAAGCCGAAAAGCTTGAGAATGAAATTATGAGAATTGTGTTGGAGAAAATTTAAAAGAATTGTTTTTTTGTTCTTATCAATTTTTTCAGAAAATCAGCAATAGACAAAAGTCGGGAAATGAAAAAGCACAGCTTATAAAACTGTGCTTTTTCATTTTATATCAAGTCCTTTTTACTTGCAATCATCAAAGAAATTAGCGGGTAAATCTCTTGGCGATAGTATTTGCCCTTTCCTGTACTTATTTGGGTCTACACTGTTTGCCGGAGCCGGATTGTACGTAACGGTGATCTCCGTACGACGATTCAACTGATGCTCCTCTTCAGAGCAATCAACTCCATCGGCACACTCATTTAACAGGCGATATTCTCCATATCCTTTCGCTGTAATTCTGTCCCTTGATATTCCTTTCGAAACAATATAATTCACAGCAGATTCCGCGCGTTTTTGTGAAAGTGTTTCATTGTATTTGAACGAACCTCTGCTGTCCGTATGCGATCCTAATTCCACTTTAATCGGATATGTATTCAAAATTGTAACTAAGCTGTCAAGCGGCGGTTCAGCGTCTTTTCTGATATTCCACTTGTCAAAGTCATACAGTAAGTTGTCAAGAATCCACACGTTCTTAAAGGTCAGTTCAGGCAGCAAGTCAGGCACATAAATGACCGGTTCTTTGCTTCTCTGAGCAGGAATTTGAATCTTATTACAGTCATCTTTGTAGTTTTCCTCCACTGCTTTTAATAGATATTCACCCGTGTTAGGAAGTTCAAATTGGTAAGCGCCATTTTCATCCGCTTTATCTACATGCACTTCATTCGTAGTTTTATTGTAGATAAATACTGTAGCGCCCGGCATTAGGGCTTTAGTCTTTTTCTCTTTCACCAAACCGGAAACAAACACTTTTTTCGGATATGGATCGTAAACAAATGAGTAAATATTGTCATTTTCACCATCTCTGTCAGAAGTGAAATATCCGTTTTCGCCAACTTGATCAATCGCGAATCCAAATTCATCAGCTGTGCTGTTGACAGGATAGGGTAAAAGCTGAATAACGGCATTAGGACCTGAAACCGAATTCAAATCCACTTTATAAATATCCAATCCGCCATATCCCGGATGTCCGTCGCTGCTGAAATATAAAATTCCGTTTTCATCAATTGTTGGGAAAACTTCATTTCCGGGAGTATTTATACTTCCTGAAAGTTTAATCGGGTCACTCCAGGCTGAGCTCGCACTACCTCTTTCAAGCAGATAAAGGTCATAAGTTCCACCTTCTGCATTCCCCGCGAAAACCAACTTTGTTCCATCTTTTGAAATGGCAGGATGTATCAGGTTGTCTAATTGAGCTCCCCGGATATCCAGCGGGAAAACATCCGATACTTTGTCGTCATTCAGTTTTCCCTGATAAATCATAAGTTTTGATGTGTCCTCACCTTTTTCGATTTTTTTATTACCTGAAAAATAAAAATTATTATTCTCATCAACAGATGCTGAAGCAACATTGTAGTTTACTCCTTCTAATCCTTTCACCATCATAGCTAATTCGGGAGAAATTGCCGGAAGATTGTTGATGAAATTCGCAATTCCACTGGCTTTTCGCTCGATTGGTTTAGTGTCGGAATCTTCGAAAACCCCGGCTAATTTTTTGCTTTTTAAGTGAGCTCCAACAGTAGAATCTCCATGCGAAACGACCTTGTCATTATTTTCTACTGATTTAATGTCGCTGATTTTCGCCTTCCAGAGTTTAGTGAAGTTGTCGCCATCCCAGCCATTTGCTTTTACCACTTTGTCCTGAGCGCTGTTGCTGGTGAAGTACAGATAATCATTGACGATTACAGGTGAAAATTCACGGTATTTTGTGTTGATATTAAGCAAATGAACGCTCCAATCTTCTGATTCTGCTGATGCGGCATTTATAACCTCGTTGTCTGTAAAATTCTTTTGTCTTGCACCGAATCCTTCAGCTCCGTCCAACCATTTTGCGGCATTTTGATAATTTCCATCACGTGCTTCAAGGTTTGATAACTTCAAGCGATCCTGTTCGCTGATTTTAGCCGGGTCAAGCAGATTGATTTCTTCGTACACTTTCTTTGCATTCGAATAATTTCGCATTTTCCAATACGAATCCGCCAGTTCTGCTAAAATTTCAGGATTAGTTCTTTCTCCGGTATTCTGAAAATAATTTTCATACAATTTCGAAGCAACATCATACTGCATCAAGGAATAGGCTTTTTGAGCTTTAACCAGCACGGAGTTTTGAGAAAAAACCCCTCCCATAGCAATGAAGGAGAAAATGAAATAAACAGATAAAATCCTCCTTACGCTATCCCGATTGTTTGTTCTTTTAATATTTCTTTTCATAATGAATTTGCGTTAAACAGGTTAATAATAACGAGGAGATAATGTTTTCAACACTTTCTCTTTGGATAAATCAAACTCGTATCTAAGCATAATTTCATGCGATCCGTAGTTGTAGTTGTTTAGTTGCGTGAGGGTGTGATCATAAGCATAACCTACACGCAGATGAGGAGTGATTTGAAGTTCAGCCATCCCTACAATCGCATCGTTTGTACGGTAGCTTACACCAAATCCAATCATATTATTTACCCAAGCATTCATATTCAAATCAACTTGAAGCGGCGCTCCAAGAACATATTTGAACAGTACGGATGGCTTCAGCTTTAAGGTCCGGTTCACATCGAAAATATATCCTCCGTTGAGAAAATAGTGATTATTGGCACCTACAGTCTGATTTTTGGCATATTCGGCACTGTAGTATTTTTTTGTTTTCAATAATGCCGGAACCGACAGACCAACATACCAGTTTTCGGCAGAGTAAAGCATCCCAAAACCGGCACTCGGGAGCCATGAATTTTCATTTTCGGCAAAAGCAGGATCCCCCGGATTGATAGTGGAAACTTTTGAGTAATCTGCGCTGAAATTAAGTACTCCCAAACTAAGACCAAATGCAAGGCTTGAGTTTTCAAACGGCAATCGGTAGGAGTAAAACCCTTGAAATCCGGTTGTCTTTTCAATTCCAAGCTGGTCGTTGTAAAGTTGAAGCCCATAACCAACGTTAGTTTGATCTCTACGTACATCCCATGAAATGGTGGTTGTCATCGGGCTTCCTTCAAAACCTACCCATTGACTTCTATGGAGAGCTGTTACGTTATTTACAGCCCTGTTTCCGGCATAAGCCGGATTCACATTCAGCATGTTAAACATATACTGTGAGTACATTGCTTCTTGTTGCGCACTAACTACAGCGATAATGCAGAACAGGAATACAATAAAAAATGTACTTCTCATCTTGAATTTTCTTATCTTATTGCTTTTCATAATTTTCTAAATTGAGTTGATTTCTGCATTAGCGTTTAATTGTGAGATAACCGGCATAATCAGTAGTTTTACCATCTCTGCTGTTGGTTACTTTGATAATTCTGTAATACGTTCCATCAGGAACATCGCGTCCGCCTATACCTTCACCTCTCCAGTCGTTTTGGTAGTCTTTGCTTTCATAGAGCAGGTTACCCCAACGGTTATAGATAGAGAGTTCGATTTTATAATTTGGAGAATGAACTATTTCAAAATACTCGTTGTACGAATCACCATTCGGTGAAAATCCATCCGGAATTACAAGAATATCGGGTTCAGTTTCTATTGTAACCGTATTGTTGGTTGGGTTCGGATCAGGCTCATTTCCTCTTACCGTAACCGTATTGGTGTAATCTCCACTTTCATTTACTTTTACTTTAATTGATAAAGTCGCAGTACCATCAGCTTCAATTTCACCCACATCCCAAATCCCTGATGACACGCTGTAATCTCCTGCAGAAGCTGAGTGAGAAGTATAGGTGTAACCGCTCGCGATTCGTTCGTTTACTTTCACGCCGGTTGCTTTGCTGGGACCGAAATTAGTAACTTTAATGTTGAAAATAACTTCACTTCCTACCAATGGCGCCATATTATCGGCGACTTTTTCAATTCCCAGATCGGCATTAGAGTTAGGATCGGTTTTGATGGTGACTGTGTTGTCGGTCGTATCCGGATCTTTTTCAGTTGCAGTTGTGGTTGCCGTATTTGAATAATCACCTTCAGCTTTGACTTTTGCGGTGATTGTTAATGTGGCAGTCGCGCCGTTATTTAGCGTCCCTACCGTCCAAACACCGCTTGTGATGTTGTAAGCCCCTGCGGAAAACGTGTTCGACACGTAATCGTAACCGCTTTTCAGCAAATCATCAACTGTTACATTTGTTGCGGCGCTGGGTCCGTTGTTTGTCACTTTTATTGTGAACACAACATTGCTTCCTACTGCCGGTGTACTGTTATCTACAGTTTTAGCGATTGCTAAGTTTGCCAACGGAACGGGATCGGTCTTCGTAGTTGAAGTGTTGTCGTTCTCGTTTGGATCCTTCTCTGTAGCTTTCGTAATCGCTGTGTTGGAGTAATCACCTGTTGGGTTAACTTTTGCCGTGATTGTCAGAGTGGCTTCGGCATTGCTATTCAAAGTTCCTATCTCCCAGATTCCGGTCATGGAGTCATAAGTACCTGTTGAAGTACTATTTGAAATGTAGGAATAACCGCTTTTCAAAACATCTTCCGCTGTTACATTTGTAGCCGTGCTTGGCCCGTTGTTTCTTACTTTTATTGTAAAGACTACGTTCATGCCGACTTCGGGAGTCGGGTTGTCCACAGTTTTCAGTACTGTTAAGTCTGCAATCGGATCAGCTCCCGGAGTTACGGTAGAAGTGTTATCGCTTAAGTCCGGATCTTCTTCCGTTCCTTTTACTTCTGCTGTGTTCGAATAATCTCCGGCAGGATTTACCTTAGCTGTAATAGTCAGCGTAACGCTTGCCCCATTGTTCAGCGTACCGATTGTCCAAATTCCTGTGTTTGGTACATAAGTCCCGGTTAAAGTGGCATGTGAAACGTATGTATAGCCGCTTTTCAGCAAGTCATTTACAATCACATTTGTTGCTGTGCTTGGGCCGTTATTTGTTACCTTAATTGTGAATGTAACATTTGAACCAACTATTGGTGTGTTGGTGTTTACAGTTTTTACTACATTCAAATTGGCGACCGGAGTTGGTTTTGTCTCTGTTGTCGAGGTATTGTCATCCTGATTCGGATCGGTTTCCGCGCCTCTTACTGTTGCTGTGTTTGTGTAATTACCCTCAACATTTACTTTTGCAGTAATGGTCAATGTAGCTGTTGACCCGCTCGTTAATGTTCCGATGCCCCAGACTCCCGTTCCATTGTTGTAATTGCCGACTGTGGCATCAGAAGAAATAAAGGTATATCCGGTTTCAAGGATGTCATTTACGACCACATTTGTAGCTGTGCTGGGTCCGCTATTTGTAACTTTGATCGTAAATACCACGTTGTCACCAACTTTCGGATTTTCGTTGTCAACCGTTTTGATTACGGCTAAATCAGCAATTGGGTTTGCTCCCGGAGTTACGGTAGAAGTGTGATCTGATAAGTCCGGGTCTTCTTCTGTTCCTTTTACTTCTGCTGTGTTCGAATAATCTCCGGCAGGATTTACCTTAGCGGTAATAGTCAGCGTAACGCTTGCTCCATTGTTCAGCGTACCGATTGTCCAAATTCCTGTGTTTGGTACATAAGTCCCGTTTAAAGTGGCATGTGAAACGTATGTATAGCCACTTTTCAATAAGTCATTTACAATCACATTTGTTGCAGTGCTCGGACCGTTATTTGTTACCTTAATTGTGAATGTAACATTTGAACCAACCAATGGTGTGTTGGTATTTACAGTTTTTACTACATTCAAATTGGCGACCGGAATTGGTTTTGTCTCTGTTGTTGAGGTATTGTCATCCTGATTCGGATCGGTTTCCGCGCCTCTTACTGTTGCTGTGTTTGTGTAATTACCCTCAACATTTACTTTTGCAGTAATTTTTAAAGTAGCTGTTGACCCGTTCGTTAATGTTCCGATGCCCCAGACTCCCGTTCCATCGTTGTAACTGCCGACTGTGGCATCAGAAGAAACAAAAGTATATCCGGTTTCAAGGATGTCATTTACGACCACATTTGTAGCTGCGCTGGGTCCGTTATTCGAAACTTTTATCGTAAAAACTACATTTGAACCAACTCTTGGTGTCGGATTATCTACCGTTTTTTCGACAGATAAACACGCGACAGGCTGAAGTGTAACGGGTTTTGAAAATACGGAACTACATCCGGCAGCATTTGTAACGTTAAAAGTATAAGAGACACCAATTGCAAGTCCGCTGATAGTTGTTGAAGTTCCGGTTCCGGTATATGTCTTATTATCAGGCGCTGATGTGATAGTCCAGGTTCCGGTAGCAGGTAGTCCTGTTAATACCACACTTCCTGTTGGAGTTGTACAATTCGGGTTGGTAATATTTCCGATACCGGGAGCTGTTGGAGCAGCCGGGTCGGTCAGAGTAACGCTAAATCCGCCTGTTTCCTCACATCCGGTCGTTACAAAGTAAAAAATATTGTTGTAAACTCCTGCGGGGACAGTGATAGTCGCGACATTATTAGCAACTACGACATTAGAAAAGAATACTTTTGTATTGTTCGAATCCGTATAGTAAAATCTGTGGCTGTAAGTTCCATCCTCTATTCCGTTTGCAGCGATAATTATTTCTCCGTTTCCTCCACAAACTGCAGGATCGGATTTGGATGTCAGCGAAATTGTCGGACAAATTGTAAAATTGGAAGTATAATTTGTCGGACTTCCATTGTTGTTGTCAAAACCAAACACATCGCAAGTTGTGGTTGTATTGCCACCTGTTACTCTATGATACAATTCCAATGTGTACTTTCCCTCGTACCGTGCCGTGAGATTTTCTACTACATTTGTAGTGAGATACCCAACGCCTTCTTCGGCTGCTGATTGCCACTTTTGATAATTTGGCGACTGGTTACAAGGACCTTGACCCGGAATGTCCGGAAAAAGGTATTGCGACAGGTCACAATTGTTGAACCAGGATATGTCAGCCGGGATAAAGTTGGGAGTTGTCGGTCTGTTTCCCTGAGGATAAATCACGTAAAATGCTTCAACTTTACACACATTCCCTTCGTCAGTTTTTAAAGTTTTTACTTCATTTCCTCTATACAGTAAAGTTCCTGAATTAGCAATGTGAGCTCCGAAATCTTGATTTTGGAATGTAATAGAGGGATCTTGCCAGTTTCCTCCACCCTGATTTATTGCATGTTCCTGAGCCGAATAATTTCTGTTGGCAGTAGTAGTAGAAGAGGAATAGGTATTATAAAAAGTACCCGCACCATTTTTTTCTACCCATACTGCTGTTGAATAAGCTCTGAAGTTTTGTCCAAGTACCGATAAAGGTAAAAGACTTAACATCATGAACATCACACCAAATGTAAGTTTAGCTAAATGTTTCATAAAATAAGATTAAATAATTAATGTTATAGTGATTTTGCGAAAAGATTGATTTGTAACAAAAAAAGTTAATTGTTGAAAACAAAATTAGATAATTACTTTTTTATTAAGATAAATATTAGGTCTTTGAGTAGATTGAAATGAATGCAAACGTTTGAAATTTATGTTTGATAAAATTTATTATTGAGTGTTTGTTTTTTTATATTCGTTATTATTAACAATTTGTTTGGACTAAACATGACGTTTTCTCTCACAGACTTATGATTTCGATTTTCAAAAATCATTTCCTACTTATCTAAAAAAATCCTATTTTTGTAATAAAAAAAATGGCCAAGTCAAAAACCGTTTATGTTTGCCAAAATTGTGGTGCAGACTCGCCCAAGTGGATTGGAAAATGCCCTTCTTGCGGGGAATGGAACACGTATGTAGAAGAAATTATACATAAAGCTCCCGCTTCGTCCAAAGTGGTCATTGCCGGATTGGAACCGACAAAGCAAAAACCGATACTGATAACCGATGTACAAACAACTACCGAAGAACGAATCGATACGAGCAGCAACGAATTGAATCGAGTATTAGGAGGCGGATTGGTGAAGGGTTCGTTAGTTTTGATTGGTGGAGAACCGGGAATTGGGAAATCTACGTTGGTTTTGCAAGTTGTACTGGGAATGAAAAGCAAACGGACGCTTTACATTTCAGGAGAAGAAAGCGTAAGCCAGCTGAAGCTACGAGCTGAGAGACTTTCATACAAAGAACCCGATTGCTATATTGTCAGCGAAACTTCATTGGAACAAGTGTTTGTACATGCTCAAAATGTACAACCCGATTTACTGATTGTCGATTCTATTCAAACAATTACTACAGAAGCCATTGAATCTTCTCCGGGGAGCGTATCGCAAGTGCGGGAATGTGCCGCGGCGTTGCTGAAATTTTGTAAATCAACCAATATCCCCGTTTTACTAATCGGCCATATCAACAAAGAAGGCAGCATTGCCGGGCCAAAAGTTTTGGAACATATTGTGGATACGGTTTTGCAGTTTGAAGGAGATCAGCACTACATGTACCGCATATTGAGACCGATAAAAAACCGTTTTGGGAGCACTTCTGAACTCGGAATTTTCGAAATGCAGCAAACCGGTCTTCGCGAAGTGAGCAATCCTTCTGAACTCCTGCTTTCACAAAATCATGAAGGAATGAGCGGAGTTGCAATCGCTTCAGCTATTGAAGGAATCAGACCATTCTTAATTGAAGTTCAAGCATTGGTCAGCACGGCGGCTTACGGTACGCCACAACGTTCAAGCACGGGTTTTGATTTGCGTCGGCTGAATATGCTTCTTGCCGTTTTAGAAAAACGTGCCGGTTTTAAATTGATTCAAAAAGACGTATTTATGAATATCGCAGGCGGCATTCGTGTGAATGATCCGGCAATCGATTTAGCTGTAATTTCAGCTGTTTTATCATCCAGTTTGGACATTGCCATTGAATCGGAAGTTTGTGTGGCAGGAGAAGTGGGACTTTCCGGCGAAATCCGTCCGATAAATCGGTTAGAGCAGCGAATCCATGAAGCAGAAAAGTTAGGTTTCAAAAAAATGATTATCCCAAAAGTGAATCTGAAAAGTCTTGATTTGAAAAAAATAAATATTGAGTTAGTGCAGGTGCGGAAAGTGGAAGAGGCGTTTCGGGTGATGTTTAAATCCTCATAAATCCCGTTCGATAATATCACAAGGTGACTACGACTATAATGAGTGAAACAACTTATGATTTCGAGAATAAAAGGTTTCTTAGTCTTGTTTCTTAAAATCTAAAATCTAATCTGTTCTTATCCTAAAAATTATTAATCTTACTTTCATATAATAAAACCATCCTACTGAAATCACTCATTTTCAGTAAAAATAACTACCTTTGCAAGCATTTTCTTGCCGAAATTCATGAAAAGGAGAAGGTTTAAACATATTTCAGCTAAATTTTTACGAAAAATGCGGTTCAAATACCGTGTTTCAATTGTAAATGAAAATACGCTTGAAGAAACCTGGTACACAAGGTTATCAAGGTTCAGTGTATTGATTTTTGTGACCTCTTTTTTTCTGACAACATTTATCCTGCTGACCCTGATAATTTTCTTGACCCCGCTGAAGTTCTACCTGCCCGGGTATCAAGATTCCGGAAATAGAATCGCTATGATTCAACAGTCGATGCGATTGGATTCTTTAGAGAAAGAAATGCGATTGAATGACGCGTATCTGCTTGTATTAAAGGATAATATGATGAATATGACGAAAGTTGACACAGCCAAGTCGTTGGATTCAATTTCACTGAAAGAGCGGGCAACTGAAATTTTGGAAAAAACGGAAAGAGAAAAGAATTTTGTGAAAAATTACGAAGAGACTGAAAAATATAATCTCGGTTCGATTACTCCTTCTACAGATGAAAATATGTATGTTTTTTTCCGTCCGGTCAGCGGTGTAGTTGCTTCCACTTTCAGACCGAAAGAGGGTGAATTTGGGATAAAAATTATCACTTCTCCGCAGGAAACTGTGAAAAGTGTTTTGGAGGGAAGAGTTATATACAATGACTACACTTTTGATAATGAGTGGGTTATTCAAGTCCTTCATGATAACGGCTACATTTCAATTTATAAAAATATTATACGATTATTAAAGTTTACGGGTGATTATGTGAAAGCCGGAGAAAGTATCGGGATTACGGGTTCGGATAAGGACAGTAATTCGAGAAAGTATTTTTATTTTGAGATTTGGCGGAATGGAAATCCTGTAAATCCGCAGGAGCTGATTACGTTTAGGTTTTAACAGATGATGGAAGTACGAAGCACAAAGCATGAAGTGAAGAAAAGTATTGCGATATTTGGCTCTACAGGCTCTATTGGCAGGCAAGCGTTAGAGGTGGTGAAGGCAAATCCCGACCGATTTGAGGTAGTTGCGCTCACTGCCAACAATAGTTTGGATTTATTGATTGAGCAGGCTAATGAATTCGAACCCGATATCGTGGTAATTGGCAATGAGAAGCACTATTTGCAATTGAAATCAGCTTTGGCAGATTTACAGATAAAAGTTTTTGCAGGAAGTGAGGCGATTGCTCAAATTGCCGAAATGGATTCTATAGACATGGTTTTGGCAGCCATGGTTGGTTATGCAGGCTTGAAACCAACGATCAATGCCGTGAAATCAGGTAAAACTGTCGCCTTGGCAAATAAAGAAACGTTGGTTGTGGCGGGTGATTTAATCAACGAATTGGCTCAAAAACACAACTCGGCTATTTTGCCGGTTGATTCGGAGCATTCCGCTATTTTTCAATGTCTTGCAGGCGAAGGAGACAATCCGATTGAACGGGTCATCCTGACAGCTTCGGGCGGACCTTTTCGCACCATGACATTGCAGGAGTTGGAACACGTAACATCGGCGCAAGCCTTGAAACACCCGAATTGGGACATGGGCGCGAAAATCACTATTGATTCGGCAAGTATGATGAACAAGGGGTTTGAGGTGATTGAAGCAAAATGGCTTTTCGGACTTAAGCCGGAGCAGATTGAAGTCTTGGTGCACCCGCAGTCTATTATTCACTCGATGGTGGAATTTGCAGACAGTTCCATAAAAGCTCAGCTCGGAATGCCTGACATGAAACTACCCATTCAATACGCGTTTACTTACCCTGAAAGGCTCAAAACAGAGTTTCCGAGAGTTGATTTCCTGAAATATCCGGAATTGACATTTGAAAAACCCGACACGAATCGCTTTAGAAATTTGGCATTGGCCTATTACGCTATGGAAAAAGGTGGAAATATGCCCTGCATACTCAACGCCGCGAATGAAGTAGTGGTTTCGGCATTTTTGAAAAATAAAATTGGTTTTCTCCAAATGAGCGATATTATAGAAAAAGCAATGCAAAAAGTGCCATTTATCAAAAAACCAACGTATGAAGATTACGTGGAGACAGACAGGGAAACAAGGGAATTTGTTCATAGTTACACGCCCAACCATTAAAGGCGAGGGTTGCATGCATTTTCTGATTTAAATTGGTTTTATTCTTTTATTTTTAAAATAATTTTGAACAACGCTCACAATTCCTCCTTCAGGGGGTTAGAGGGCAATTATTAATATGGAAGCATTTTTAATACGCGCAGCACAGTTAATCTTGAGTTTGGCAATTCTTGTATTGCTGCACGAGTTCGGACACTTTGGTTTTGCCAGGCTTTTCCGTGTCCGGGTAGATAAGTTTTACATTTTCTTCAATCCAAAATTCTCTCTCCTCCGGGCAAAAAAAATCAACGGAAAATGGAGAGTGAAATTTTTTGCCAAGAATGTGGAGCCGAATGAGCGGATGAAACTTGACAATATGGGCAATGTGGTGATGAAATCCGACGGAAAAACACCCGTAATGGAACCTGTCCCGCGTGCGGATATGCCTGAAGACGATTGGCGACGCTATCCGGAACACACCGAATGGGGGATAGGCTGGTTGCCACTCGGCGGATATTGTAAAATCGCCGGGATGGTGGACGAAAGCATGGACCGTACGCAGCTTGCGCAAGCTCCAAAGCCGTGGGAATATCGTTCCCGCTCTGTTTGGCAACGTTTACCGATTATTATCGGCGGAGTGTTGGTGAATTTCCTACTCGCATTAATTATCTATGCCGCCGTACTTTTCACTTGGGGAAAAGAATTTATTCCGCTCGAGAATGCAAAATATGGTCTCAGTTTCTCCCAACCCATGATTGATGCGGGCTTTCAGGATGGTGATAAAATCGTGAGCGTGGATGGACTGAAAATGGCTCAAGTGGGTGATGCGGTTGAGAGAATCTTGGTGGATAAAGCTAAAGTTGCAACCGTAGAACGTGAAGGTCAGATTGTTGAAATTGAAATTCCCAATGATCTGACACAAAAAGCGTTGGCTTCCGGCAGAGGTGTGATGGATATTCGTTATCCGTTTGTGGTAGATAAAGTTCAAAATGGCTCTCCGGCGGCAGATGCAAACCTGCAGTCAGGTGACAGTATCGTAGGAATAAACGGCAAATCGATGTCGATTTTTCAAGATATTTCTGAAGAATTGGTGTTGTTGAAAGGCGCTACAACTACGATTGCATTTGTACGAAATGGAGAAACCCTCGAAGAGCAATTACAAGTCAGCGAAGACGGTAAGTTGGGAGTTTATCTTCGCTCTCCGCTTAACTACCTGCAAACCAACAAAGAAACTTTCACGCTTGCTCAGTCTATTCCGGCGGGGATAAAAATGGGAGTTGAGACTTTAGGCAGCTACGTAAAACAGTTCAAACTTGTATTTACCAAAGAAGGCGTAAAATCGCTTGGCGGATTCGGTGCAATTGGCAATCTTTTCCCGCCACAGTGGAATTGGCAGTCGTTTTGGTTAATGACCGCGTTTCTTTCCGTTATTCTCGCTTTTATGAACTTCCTGCCTATCCCCGGATTGGATGGAGGTTACGTGCTTTTCCTGCTCTATGAGATGATTACAGGTAGAAAACCAAGTGACAGGTTTATGGAATATGCCCAATCTATCGGGATGATTTTGCTGCTGGCATTAGTGCTTTTTGCCAATGGGAATGATATTTTCAGAGCGTTTTTCAAGTAAGCTCTTAATCTTAAATTCATTTCAAAAACGATTGAATTTAATGATTATCCGTTTTTGTTCCTAATTTTAATAAAATGTTGTTTTTTAGACTGGGACTAACCGCTTCAAGTCGGTTCGTCCCGTTGTATAGCGACATAAATATGCAACAAATAGGAATGATTGCGGATAGTCATATTGAATTTTTTACCAACTACTCAATTCTTAAAAATGAATAAATCAAAAAAATCCGCTTTAGCCAATGGTGATATTACAATTCTATGTTATCCAAAATGCGGGACATGCCGCAAAGCCGAAAAATGGCTGAAAGATAATGGAATCGACTACACGTATCGTCCGATAAAAGAAGCAAACCCTTCTTATGATGAGCTAAAAATATGGTATGAAAAAAGCGGCCTGACAATCAATAAGTTCTTCAATACGAGCGGATTGCTGTACAGATCGAACAACATGAAGGAAAAAGTAAAGACCCTTTCCGAAAATGAGTTGCTGAATATTTTGGCGTCTGACGGGTTGATGGTGAAAAGACCGATTCTTCTCAAAGACGACATTGTGTTGATAGGTTTTAAAGAGGAGGAATGGAGAGAGAATCTAATCTCTTAACTTACATAATTTCTCTGATAATCAGCATGTTGTGTTTTTTTTTGAAAAACTACTTTGTTGATAGCTGTAGCGACTTTACGAAAATCAAGTAGTTGCGAGAAATTTGTCTTACGATCTTTGGGTTCAAGAAATAACGGACAAACCACATTGTCATGCCGAAAACATACTCCTATACTCCACTCGCATTGCCAACCTATGTAGTAACTAAAGTATTGGGTTCAACCTGCAACTTAAATTGTGCATATTGTTATTATTTAGAAAAGGAGAAACTGTATGGTGGGCAGAGGCGTAACGATATGAGCGATGAAGTCTTGGAAAAATTCATTGAAAGCTATATCAACGCTCAGCCCGTGAATGAAGTCCTTTTTACTTGGCACGGAGGTGAAACTACCTTGCGAGACATTTCATTTTACGAGCGAGTACTTAAGCTTCAAAAAAAGTACGGCAGAGGAAAATTCATTGACAATGTCATTCAAACCAACGGCACGAGGCTTACGGATGATTGGTGTCAGTTCTTCAAAAACAATAATTTTCTTGTCGGAATTTCCATTGACGGTCCCGAACATTGCCACGATGTGTACCGAAAAGACAAAACGGGTGGTCCCACTTTCAAACAAGTTATGAAAGGGATAGAGCTTCTTCAGAAACACCAAGTAGATTTCAATACACTTTCAGTAATCAATGATTATAATTCCCAATTCCCGTCGGATGTTTACCGTTTTTTCAAAGAAATAGGCAGTAAATACATGCAGTTTTCACCCGTTGTAGAGCGAGTTTCAGACTCCCGCCCCGATGGCTTGAAGTTGCTTCCGCCTGATGACACGTTGGATGCGAGATTAGCACATTGGTCGGTAAGCCCGGTAGCTTTTGGGAAATTTTACATTGAAATTTTTGATGAATGGGTGAGAAATGATGTCGGGAAATTTTTCGTTCAGATTTTTGACAGCACATTAGCCAACGAAATGGGTGAACAACCCGGAGTTTGTATTTTTTCAAAAAATTGCGGACATGCGGGAGTTATCGAACATAACGGTGATGTTTACTCCTGCGATCATTACGTTTTTCCTGAATTCAAGCTTGGAAATATCAAGACCAAATCGATTTATGAAATGATGTTTTCGGAGCAACAGTTGGAGTTTGGAGCAGATAAATACGACAAACTTCCCGCGCAATGTTTGAACTGCAATGTGTTGAAATATTGTCACGGAGAATGTCCGAAAAACCGTTTCGCCCGCACATCAACCGGCGAAACGGGGTTGAACTACCTTTGTGCCGGTTTGAAAATGTTTTTCCGTCATGCCCGTCCATATATGGAGTTTATGGCTCATGAACTTCACAACAAACGCCCTCCGGCAAATGTCATGAGTTTCGCAAGGCAAAGGGATTTAGAGAAGCAGCTGTAAGTTCATGAAATCTTCTTTGGAAAGTATCTGCCGGAAGCAAACTAAAATAAACTTTATCCTTTTCTTCTAAGAACGGGGAAGCTCTTAATCCATTGTCTGACCTGAATTTTCACTCAACTGAATCATCCGATCATACTCTTCCGGAGTAAGGTCTAAGAAGTAGAAGTTTTGCGGATTCACGGGTTTCCCTTTTTGGTGAACTTCATAATGGAGGTGAGGTCCGGTAGATTTTCCTGTATTTCCCACTAAACCAATGACTTCTCCACGAGTCACCGGTTTGCCCACATTTACATGAATGGCCGAAAGATGGGCGTAAAATGTTTCATAACCAAAACCATGGTCAATTTTAATGCTGTTTCCGTAGCCTTGCTCCCAACCAGCACTTGTGACCACACCATTCCCCGTAGCAAAAACTTCTGTTCCCACCGGTGCCGTAAAGTCCATTCCCTCATGAAACCGGCTCGTGTGATAAATCGGATCTACACGGTATCCCCAACCGGATGCTACACGTGTCAAATCCTTGTTCAAAACCGGTTGGATAGCAGGGATGCAACGCATCATTTCCTCCTTGCTTAGGGCTAATTGCGCTATTTCATCGTATGATTTTGACTGAACATACAGTTGTTTTTTAAGTTGATTCAGTTTCCTTGTTGTTTCTACCACAATCTGCGAGTTGGTCATTTTGAGCAATCTGTCATAATACTCTACATTGCTTGTGGCTGATTGCCGTGCGTCTTTTGGAATTGGTTCTGCCTGAAAAACAACCCGATACAAGTTGTTGTCACGCTCCTGAAGATCAATAAGAACTCCCTGTATCTCATTCATTTGCCCTTGAAGCGCTTTGTATTGTCCTTCGATACGGCTTTTTTCCATAGCAATTTCCTTTTCTTTCGGAGATTTCACAATGGACACAAAAAGAAAAAAGAAACCCACTCCGAGCGTAATTCCCGAAAGCAAGTGATACAGCACCCTTCTCAGTTTATAGGAGAAAGTGATTTGAATCTCCTCATAGTTGGTAGTATCCGGATTAAAATAAAATTTCTTTTTTATCTTTTTGCTCATTTTACATAGAAAAAAACGAAAAAATCAATTCGCAGTTAGCTGAAATAAAGTTTTTTACATGCATTTTGTGCAAAAGTAATAAATTTGGAGTATTTTTGTAGTTTATTTTGAAAAATATTAAGAAAAGGGAAGTTTTATTATTTGAGCCGATTTTCTTAATTTACAATTTTACTATTTTTACTACACAATGACTTCACAAGAAATCCGACAATCTTTTCTCGATTTTTTTACATCCAAAAATCATAAAATCGTACCCTCAGCTCCGATGGTAATCAAAGACGACCCTACGTTGATGTTTACCAATGCCGGAATGAATCAATTTAAAAACATAATTCTTGGCAACGACCACATTAAATATCCGCGAGTAGCTAATTCGCAAAAATGCCTCCGTGTAAGCGGAAAGCACAATGACTTGGAAGAAGTGGGACACGATACGTATCATCACACCATGTTCGAAATGCTCGGCAATTGGTCGTTTGGCGATTATTTTAAGAAAGAAGCCATAGCGTGGGCGTGGGAATACCTCACAGAGGTTGTGAAAATTGACAAAGATCGTCTTTATGTAACTATTTTCGAAGGAGCGCCGGATGAAGGTTTGGAACGCGATACCGAAGCATATGAAATTTGGAAACAGTTCATCCCCGAAGACCGTATTATAAACGGTGACAAAAAAGATAATTTCTGGGAAATGGGCGATACAGGACCGTGTGGCCCTTGCTCTGAGATTCACGTAGATATTCGTCCTGATAGCGAACGTGAGGAGATTAGCGGAGTTTCGCTTGTCAATCAAGACCACCCGCAAGTAATCGAAATCTGGAACAATGTCTTCATGCAATACAACCGGAAGTCGGATGGGACATTAACTCCTCTACCCAAAAAAGTGATTGATACCGGAATGGGATTTGAGCGGCTTTGCATGACTTTACAAGGGAAAACTTCCAATTATGATACCGATGTTTTCCAGCCGATTATTCAGGAAATCGGGAAAATAGCCGGGCTCCGATACGGTGACAATGAAAAAGTGGATATCGCCATGCGTGTGATAGCGGACCATGTTCGGACCATAGCTTTCTCTATCGCCGACGGACAACTCCCTTCCAACGCCAAAGCAGGCTATGTAATACGGCGGATTTTGCGTCGTGCAGTACGTTACGGTTACACATTCCTGAATCAGCATGAAGCGTTTATGTACAAATTGACAGATGTGCTTTGTGAGGTGCTTGGAGGCGCGTATCCTGAGTTGATTGCTCAGAAGACGCTGATTGAAAAGGTGATTATGGAAGAGGAAAATACCTTTTTACATACGTTGGAGACAGGAATAAAACTGCTTGAGAAAAATCTGAATGAGATAAAAGCAAAAGGAGAAAAAGTGCTCAGCGGTCACGTGGCTTTTACGCTTTATGATACGTTTGGGTTTCCATTGGATCTCACTGAGCTGATACTCCGTGAAAACGGCTTGTCTGTAGATATTGAAGAGTTTAACAAGGAAATGCAGCAACAAAAAGAGCGTGCGCGGAATGCCGCCGCTGTAGAGTCTTCCGATTGGGTGGTAATCCGTGAGGGAGAAACAAGGTTTGTGGGGTATGACCTGAATGAAGTGGAAACAAACATTCTTCGTTACAGGAAAGTTACTCAAAAAAACAAGACCTATTTCCAAATCGTTTTGAGCGATACGCCATTTTATGCTGAAATGGGAGGTCAGGTTGGTGATTCGGGGACACTGAGTAATGCTGAGGAAACAATCGAAATCACGGACACAAAGAATGAAAACAACCTCTCCGTACATATTGTCAATAAACTTCCGAATGATTTGACAGGTAGTTTT
This sequence comes from Porphyromonadaceae bacterium, assembly GCA_012523295.1. Classification (GTDB taxonomy): domain Bacteria; phylum Bacteroidota; class Bacteroidia; order Bacteroidales; family Paludibacteraceae; genus UPXZ01. Next base: position 25,549 of record JAAYIT010000255.1, read on the forward strand.
GTTGCTAAAATTAATTTGGACAAACGTATGGCGACTGCCCGAAATCACTCGGCTACACACTTGGTTCACGAGGCGCTCCGTGAGGTTTTAGGCACACATGTTGAGCAGAAAGGTTCGTTTGTAAGTCCTGAAAATCTTCGTTTTGACTTTGCTCATTACCAAAGAATGACCACAGAAGAAATTCGTGAAGTGGAGCGGATTGCCAATCGCAGAATCAGAGAAAACCTGATTCGGAATGAGATGCGTGAAATTCCGATTGCTGAAGCGCAATCCATGGGTGCGATAGCGCTTTTCGGCGAAAAATACGGTGAAACGGTACGTGTGATTCAGTTTGGTGATTCAATTGAGCTTTGCGGTGGTACGCACGTGAAAGCGACCGGTGATATCGGGATGGTACGGATTATTTCTGAAAGCTCCATTGCAGCGGGAATTCGTCGGATAGAAGCTATAACGGGCGAAGCGGTTGAAGACATGATAGATAAACAGCAAGATGTGATTGCCACAGCAAAAGAATTTTTCAAAAACACACCTGATTTGGTCAAGGCGATTCAACGCTCGATAAGTGAAAATCAAGACCTTAGAAAGCAAGTTGATGATTTCAGGCATGAAAAAATAATGGAATTACGTAATCGGCTGATCAAGGAAGCAAAAGAGGTCAACGGAATAAAAGAAATACGTGTTAATACGATTCTTCCCGCCGAAGCTGTCAAGACACTTGCATTCCAAATCAAAAACATGATGAATGAAAACCTTTTAGTGGTTATCGGAAGTTTATTTGATGGAAAACCGACCCTGACAGTGCTGCTTTCGGATGATTTGGTTGAAAAAGGATATAATGCTACTGCTTTGGTAAGAGAAGCAGCCAAGCATATTCAAGGCGGTGGCGGTGGACAGCCATTTTTCGCTACTGCGGGAGGGAAAAACCCGAAAGGTTTGGATAAAGCGATACAATCGATAGAATTGTAAGTTTGGCAGTAAAATACCCAATAGGAGTACAGACAAAGGAAAGAGAAGAGAATTACATTGGCAAATTTTGATTGGTATGCCGCTTGGCGTTCTGTTTGGGGATTGTTTTCAGTCAGTTTTCTTTGGAGTCAGCCAGTAAACTAAAAAAAGTCATCAATAATCTTCACCAACTTTTTTTTAACGTGCTATTTTACAACCCTATAAACTCCTCCCGGAAGTGATTTTACTATTCCTTTGAATTCCATTTCAAGAAGTTGGGAAGAGAGATGGCTATATGGCTTGTTGAGTCTTATAGTCATTTCATTCACGTTTATTCCTTCCAAATCTTGTCTTAAAAGTGTGATTATTTCTTGCTCTTCATTGGTTAAATCCTCGAATAATGTAGTCTGAACCGAATTGTTTTGGACATTCGAAACTTCCCAGTTCATAAAATGAATCAAATCATCCGCGGACTCGATTAATGATGCCTTGTGCTTCTTAATCAGTAGGTTACACCCGGCCGACCATTCGTCATTCACCCTCCCCGGTAAGGCAAAAACATCCCGGTTGTAATCATTCGCTAATTCAGCGGTAATCAAAGCGCCTCCCCTTGCTCCCGACTCTACCACAATCAACGCGTCGCACATACCGGCGATAATCCGATTTCGCTGAACAAAATTTTGCCTGTCGGGATTAGTTTCGCTTACATATTCGGTTAATAATCCTCCATTTTCAAGCATTTTTACGGCAGTAGAACGGTGCATAGCCGGGTAAATCCGATCCAATCCGTGTCCGATAACTCCGATTGTGTCGGTGTTTGAGTCAAGTGCCGCCCTATGCGCACAGATATCAATTCCGTAAGCCAGCCCGCTCACAATGGTCGTGTTTTGAATCTTAAAGGATAAATCAGATATGATGTTTTTGCAAATTTCTTTACCGCTTTCAGTCGCTTTTCTTGTCCCTACTACTCCAATAAATTTTCCATCATTTAGATTTCTGTTTCCCTTAAAATATAGCATTATTGGGGCATCAGGGCATTCTTTCAGTCTGTAGGGGTAATGTTTTTCAGAGAAAAAGGCAGTTTGTATTTTGTTTTTTAGGATAAATTCGATTTCTTTTTCGGCTCTACGCATCACATCTTGTGATACAATTTCATTAGATAGTACTTGCCCGATACCCGGAATTTTTGACAAAACCTGCTTTTTTTCCTTGAAAACCGCTTCAACTCCTCCTAAATAGGCAATCAGGTTTTTAGCCAGATTAGGGCCAATCCCTTTGATAAGCGTGATTCCGATTTGGTACTTCAGATGTTCCATGTTAGGTTGAGTGGTTGATTAGATATAAAGTAGAGTTTATATGACTTAGTTTATCATTGCTATCACATATAGTGAATTCTTGATGTTTTATCATGTCGGCGCTACGCACCTTATTTTCTTGGTTTTATTTTGTCACTGACAATCAGCGCTATAACATTCCATCTTATATAATATATAGTATTCATAAGATGTGATTGAGACACGTTTTTAGAGTTCAGATTTGTTTTTATTGTTCATGAAAGGTTTTAGATTGCTGAAGATAATTTTGCCGACACCAGACCCAATCAACAAACCAACAATGTCGGCTATCCAATCCATAAACTCAGCAGTTCTCGGCTTAAAAATCGTGCCTTGTAAAATTTCAATAATTCCGCCAAATGCTACAAGGATTACAAACACAATCCAAAACCAATTTTTAAACTTACTTTTTAAAACTTTATCTTTGATAAATTCATAGTAAAAAAAAAATCCTAATACGATATACATTAAAATATGCGTCATTTTATCGCTGTTCTTAAATTTTGCAACATTCGGAATTTCCTTAAAGGTAATTGTTGATAAGATAAAGATAACAACGCAGAGCAAAACGGTCATCCAGTATGAACGGATAAAACTTTTCGGCATAATAATTGCATTTAGAAAAATAAGTTTATCTTTGCAAAGATAAACTATATTAACTTATTATATAAATTAATTACAAATAAAAATTATCATCATGAAGAAGCTAATTCCTATTCTGCTGGCAATGTTTATGTTATCGTGTTCTTCGGTTATGATGACTGGACGCAGACAACTCAATTTAGTTTCTGATGCGGAACTTAACCAGTTGAGTTTTGCCGCTTATAAACAATTGAAAGATTCTGTTCCGATGTCAACCGACAGGACTAATACGGCTATGGTGAAGCGAGTTGGGACAAATATTGCGGCGGCAGTTGAAAAATACATGCGAGAAAATGGTCTCGAAGATCAAATCGAAAATTTCCAATGGGAGTATAATTTATTCAAAATTAATCAGGTCAATGCCTTTGCCATGCCGGGCGGAAAAATTGCCGTATATGATGGAATTCTCCCTAAAACGATGAATGAAACAGGAATGGCTGTTGTGGTAGGGCATGAAATTGCTCACGTCGTAGCAAGGCATAGTGCCGAAAGATACAGTCAGCAAGTGGCTGCACAGTATGGTGGCGCTATTCTGGGCGCTGTAATTGGCGGTAGCTCCGCGGTAGTACAAAACGGCGTAGGATTGCTGTACGGTATTGGCGGACAGCTAATGTTATTAAAATACTCTCGTAATCAAGAGTATGAAGCAGATGAACTTGGACTTTATTTTATGGCGATGGCAGGATATAATCCGAATGAAGCAGTTTATTTCTGGGAAAGAATGACTAAAGACAATTCAAAAAGTGTTTCTGACTTTATGAGCACTCACCCTTCAGATGAGAAACGTATAGCACGCCTGAAACAAGTCGCTCCCAAAGCCATGCAGTACTATAAAACCGGTTTAACACCGACTGCCGGAAAATAAGAAAATACAATCCCATTCGGCTAAATTCATTTAGTTATTAATGGAAACTTATAAAACGGGATATTCCCTAAACCCCAAAAACAAAGCCAACTAAATCATTGTGAGATAGTTGGCTTTTTTGTATCTTTGTATATTACCTCGTTTTAGTAGTTTGAGACTCAAAACGGGGGTAACCAAGAACTAAAGATATGGCAAAAGTACAAAAAATTTCCCAGATTCAACCAACATTAGGTTTTACAGAGTTTGATATTTTTCAAAGTTATCGAAACAGTTTTTTAACAAGTGAGTTGGGAAAACTTTATGAAGCT
>JAAYIT010000256.1 GCA_012523295.1 Porphyromonadaceae bacterium
CAAAGAGCCAGAGACAAAAAGCTGGTTGACATCAATATTCATTCTTTGCGCGATTATTCTACCGATCTCAGACATCGTCGGGTAGACGACTACGCTTTTGGTTTTTCTGCGGGTATGGTACTGCAAATTGAACCGGTAGACAGGGTTATCTCTTATCTGCGAAACGAACGTAATTACGACGAAATCATCTATACCTCTCCCGACGGGGAAAAGTTCAATCAGGGACTGGCCAACCAACTCTCTTTGAAACAAAACCTGATCATACTCTGCGGACATTACAAAGGCATTGATCACCGCATACGTGAGCATTTGATAAGCAAAGAAATATCTATCGGAGATTATGTGCTGACAGGTGGAGAACTGGCTGCTGCTGTCATGACCGATTGTGTCGTGAGACTGATCCCGGGCGCATTGGGAGACGAACAATCAGCCCTCTCCGATTCTTTCCAGGACAAACTGCTGGCGCCACCTATTTATACCAGGCCTGCAGAATACAAGGCTTGGAAAGTCCCCGAAATTTTATTGTCGGGAAATCAACGCAAAATTCAGGAATGGGAACTGGAGCAATCTTTGGAAAGAACCCGCTTGTTGAGACCGGATTTATTAGACGAATGAGCTTGAAAATTTCGGTAATACAGCTGTTCAGCCATTAAAAAACCATTTCTGTCCGGCTACATTTCGTTTGCACTAATCGAGCCTTAAGGCTCCGGTTAGTTCACTGGCAGATTTTAAGCCATGCCTTTGACAATAATCTTCTATGCCTTCAGCAATGGTTACCGACACTACCGGATCGATAAAATTGGCTGTACCCACCTGTATGGCAGAGGCTCCGGCCAACATAAATTCTATGGCATCGGCAGTATTTGAGATACCTCCCATACCAACAACAGGAATTTTGACTGCTTTGTAAGTTTGCCAAACCATTCTCAGCGCAACAGGCTTGACACAGGGACCGGATAAGCCTCCTGTTATTGTAGAGAGTTTAGGGCGTTGTTTTTCGGCATCGATGGCCATGCCCAGCAGAGTATTTATCAGGGACAGAGAATCGGCACCCTGTTCTTCGGCTGTTTTGGCGAGCACTGTAATGTCGGTTACATTGGGTGATAATTTCAGCATCAGGTGTTTTCTGTAAACCGCCCTGACCTCTTTGACCACCTGACACAAAGCTTTTGCACTTACGCCAAAGGCCATGCCCCCTTCTTTGACATTGGGGCAGGAAACATTGAGTTCAATACCCGGAATTTTATCAAGTTCCTGTATGATTTCGGCTGCCTGAACATAGTCTTCTACCGTAGAACCGGATACGTTGACTAATACATTTGTATCAAAATCACAAATGCGTGGATAAATGTTTTTTACAAAATAATTCACACCCTTATTCTGCAGTCCCACAGCGTTTAACATACCAGAAGCCGTTTCGGCCATGCGTGGATAATCGTTTCCCTCCCTGGGGCGAATGGTGGTTCCTTTTACAATAATACCTCCTATTCGCGACAAATCCATAAAGTCCAGGTACTCCTCTCCGTAACCAAAAGTACCCGAAGCTGTCATCACGGGATTTTTCAGGCGCAGAGCCTTTAATTGTACTGACAGATCTACCATAAGAGTTCATTTATATTAAATACCGGGCCTTCGGTACAAGTACAGACATGACCTTTATTTGTTTTTTCGACACAACAAAGACAAGCTCCGAAACCACAGGCCATTAAATTTTCGAGAGAGACTTCACACCAGCAATTTATTTTTTTAGCCAGGGAGGCTACGGCTTGCATCATTGGTTTGGGACCGCAACAATAAATTCTGTCCACCTGGATTTCATTTAATATGCTGTGTTCAGTCACAAGACCCTGTTCTCCCAAAGTTCCATCCTGGGTTGTAATAAATACTTTACCGTATAGGCGGAACTCCTCCAGTTGCAAAATATCAGCCGCTGAGCGTCCTCCCAACAAAAAATTTGGTAAGTAACCCAGTTCTCTCAAGCTTTTACCTAAAAAAAGCAGGGGAGCGGTACCAATACCTCCGCCTATCAATACTATATTTTGTATACCTGATTCTTTTTTAGGCTCCGGCAGGGAAAATGAATTACCCAGAGGGAGTATCATATTTACTTTTGAATCCAGAGCCAATGCTGCCAATTTTCTGGTTCCCGGGCCTACTTTTTGTACTAACAACCACAAACAGGAATTTCCCCTGTCAATAAAATTAACCGATAAAGGACGTCTCAAATAAGTTTCGGGAGAATCTTCTACTTTAACTTGTACAAATTGTCCGGGAAATATTTCCGGCAAAATCTCGGTTGTTTTAAATTTCATCAGGGCCGAATTGGGCCATTCCTCTTTTTCGTATAAGATAAAATCTAAAACTAGTTTATTTGCGATCGAAGACATAATTAGGAGTTGAATCTGCAAATATAAGGGAGAAAATTCATTTCAGGCTTATCAGAATTTTAAAATTTACTTTCAAAGTTCAATAGGAAGATTATTCTTGAGGGAAAAATTCCTCGTAAGTATTGTCGGAATAAAAAACCGCTATCTTACGAATTTTTGCACCTGATTTTTCATTTGCAATAAGTAATTGATTATCTGAGTACTTAACAGACTTTTGAGGGTTTTTTAAGCCTTTTTGCGCAGGATATTCCTGTTTGCCGGATACCCTTATGCTTTTTAGCGGATTCTCGTCAAATAATGTTACCTGTCCGGGATCTTCTGGCAGCATTTCTTTAAACATTTCGCCGTGACCGGTCATCAACCACTCCACATTAATTTGTGGAAAATTTACAATGATCTTTTGCAGAGCATCATAACCCGGATTATTCCTTCCGCTCAGAATATGAGATAGAGCAGAAACGTTCATATTGACTTTTTGGGCAAATTGTGTGGCATTTAAAGCTTGAGAATCTAAAATTTCCTTAATTCGGTCTTTCATAAGACATGGATTTATGCATTATTCTTTTGCACAAATGTACGAATTATTGTTTTGAAAAATCTTTTATGTTCCACATATTTTACAGATATCAAAAATACAAAAAACAGATTAGTTGATCAAATTTCGATTACTGTATATATGTATATCTTAATTTACATATTTATATTTACATAAATATATTAAGTCTATATGATATAATTTCTACATCTTAAGGTATAATATACATATAGTCAGATTACTAAATGCATTACTCTAAACATATGCTTTTAATTTTAAGCTTATCCTTGAGTAATGCATTCTTTCTAGTCTTCCTTCAGTCTTAATATAGCATACTAGTTTCTGCTATCCAGTATTTTGAATTCTATTTATTGAAGTGATTACTTGAACTACTTTCCAGTCTTAATGACAAAACTCCTCAGAACAAGAAATGTAAATTTCTAAAATCCGCAGAAATGTAAATTTATATATTTAACAAATCGGAGATTCACAATTGTTTTTACACAAACACAAATGTATTCTTTGTATTTGTGTAAACAAGGCAGTGTAACAAAAAGAAATTATATAGTATGCGATTTTTATGCACTTCACTACTTTCTCGAACATGAATTGTTAATAATGCTTTATGAGTTTTTGAATGGTCAGTTTACTCCCTTGCTTGAACTATTTCGATTTTAGCTCAAACTCTGAGAATCGCCTGTAGGTGTACCTTTCTACAGTTGATTTCAAATAAACGATTCTCGCGAATTGAAAAAAAATAACCGAATTGATTATTTTTTTTCTTTAGGATACTTCAAAAAACCTGTAAGATTGTATTTTTGCAGCTAAATATTGTTCTATGTGTGGAATTGTTGCTTATGTAGGGCACAGAGAAGCCTACCCTATACTGATAAAAGGATTACACCGTCTCGAATACAGAGGTTACGACAGTGCCGGAATAGCTCTGATTGACGATAACGAAATTAATGTCTACAAAA
>JAAYIT010000257.1 GCA_012523295.1 Porphyromonadaceae bacterium
ATATTTGAGTTTTTATTCCATTCTCGGTCTCTGAATAAAAGTAATGCAGCTGAAAGTTTTGTTTGAGTTTTTTGAACAGCAACTCAATATTCCATCTCAACTTGTAAAGAAGTGCAACCTCTTCGGCGGTTATTTTAAAATTGTTGGTGATAAATTCGTAAACCCTCCTATTTTCATCTCTATAAGTAACCTTGCGCAGACAAAGCTTTTTGTTCTCCTTCTTTTCCTTGTAATCAAGATGAATATGTTCATCTTTCAGAACTCCTGATTCTCCGTCCTGCAACTCGTTTTCACACATTACATTTTCAACCGTATAAACAGCGTTTTTCTTTAAACGGCATACAAAATTGATGTTTTGCTCCGTCCATTTGGCAAATTGAAGATAATGGTTGTAAGCTCTGTCAAAAACAATCATACTGTGAGCTGCCAAATTCAGATATTGCAAGAAAGTTTTATCATGTCTTTTGGCTTCGCTTATTTTTACGAACTCCGGCGTATCACTGTGCGCATCAATCATCATGTGAACCTTTAATCCACCTTTCTTCTTTCCATCATGCTTAGGGTTGCGTCCCACGCCTTTCATCACATCGGAAAAGAGCCGGATGGTACTCGAATCGAAGATGAAAAGTTTGGAAAAAGAGATGTTGTCAATCCGGCTGACCGACAAAGTTGACTTAAAATGTTCGATAAGCATAAAATAAACATCCATGAAGAATGCTTCGTCTCTATTACGCAATCCGTCTCCGGCGGTACTCTTAGCGGGTGATTTATCCATCCCCAAATGATTAAGCTTACCGTCTAAAGCCCGCATTCCATCACAAATTTCACCCATCGAATCGCATCGGCTGAATACACCAAATAACATAGTAATTAAATGTGTCCATGAATCGAAAGCCTTATAATAATAGTCACTGTTGTGTTTGCGAACCAATAGGTCAAACTTGCTTTTAGGAATAAAATCAATGATTTGTTTGAAAATTGGCTGACCGACAAAATTATTTTTTGTATTTTTACCTTTCATATTTTAGTTTTTAGGCAATTCAAAAATATGAAATTAGGGGGAAACTTATTGGAATCCCCCTTTATTTATTTATTTTTAGTCGGTTAGTAGTGATTCGGGACAGTGGTATCCTGCACAGCTTATTGGGATTGGATACATATGAGTCCATTCTAAATAATATTATAATCGGAAATTCATGGGAAGGTTTTGTAATCGAACAAATTATCAATAGTTTTGAAGAGGAACGGCAATTTTGGTTTTACAGAACCCACCAGGGAGCTGAATGTGATTTATTGATTGAGAAAAACGGAGAAGTCCTGGCAGCCATTGAAATAAAATTCGGAACAAGTCCGAGAGTTGGCAAAGGTTTTCATATTTCGATGGAAGATACCGGAGCAAAGCAGGGTTTCATTGTTGGCAACGGAGATGAAACGTATAAAATAGAAGAAAATATAACGGTCACCAACTTGAATAACTTTGTGATGGAGTTTATTCCTCAGTTATAGAAATTAAAGTAAAAGCCTATTATCAAATTAAAGTATCATTCTAAAATTTAAATTATGCACCCCTACATCAAACATCTTTTAGAAGATATCGAGAATGCCGAAAGAAAGGAGAATGATCATTTCGGCTACCCTGCTCCTACTACCTTTGAAGAGGAGATGGAAGAAGTTGAGCGTTATGTAAGTGGCGAAGGAGAACTACCGATTTCAGAACTTACGGGACTAAAAAGAGAGTACTTTCCTCCTTCTGAGCGATTAACAGACGAAGATATGGAAGTGGTCTTAACAGCATATGACAAAATGCTGAATACCTGGAATACTCAAATCGAATGGCAGCCGGATATGTCGGTTCGTGCTCAGTATGACTTTCTATTGGAATTTGTGTTGAATTATAAGATTGTACCAATTAATTTAGGCACCATACATCTTGATTTTTGTTCCGGCGATTCAAGTGATTGTGAGTGGGGTGAGTATTGCTCTTGTAAGGAGCATTGGGATGAGGATGTCAAAAAGATTGATTAAAACATGAATATTACAGCTACTTACATCAATTATTATCGTGTTTGCAAACGTAAACTTTGGCTCTTTGCCAATGAAATTCAGATGGAACAAACCTCTGATATCGTTGCCGATGGAAAAGTTATTGAAGAAGAATCTTATCTTCAGCGCAGCGAAAGATATTCGCAGATACAGTTGTCTCAAAATTACAGTGGTTTATCATTGAGCGGTAAAATTGATTTTTTTGATACGAAAAATAAAATTATCCACGAGACCAAAAGAAGCAATAAAGTGGAGCAAGCACATATCTGGCAAGTGAAATTTTATTTGTGGCTGTTGGAGTTAAATGACGTTGAAGCAGTGAAAGCTATAATAGAGTATCCTAGATTGCGGGAAAGGGAAGAAGTTTTCTTAGATGATGAGGATATCGCTTACTTGAAAAAGACGATTCGAGAAATCATGGCTGTGGCTAATGACAAAACATGTCCATCTGTAATTAATGCAAGAATTTGTAAATCATGTAGCTACTATGATTTTTGCTATTCAGGAGAAAATTAGTAATAAAATTACCATGAAAAAAAGTTATTATCTCTTCAATCCTGGCCGCCTAAGCCGAAAAGACAATACTCTGAAGTTTGTCCCGACAGATGTCGAAGGAAAAGAAGGAGCAGCAAAATTTTTGCCCATTGCAGGTATTAAAAACCTGTACTGTTTCGGTTCCTTAGATGCCAATAGTGCGATGTATAACTTTTTGGGTAAGAACAAAGTTCCTATTCACTTTTTCGATTATTATGAGCATTACTCCGGTAGTTTTAAGCCAAAGGATTATTTGTTGAGCGGAAAAGTATTAATTGAACAAACGAAAGCTTATACTAATAAAAATCGAAGGATGGAGATTGCGCAAAAGTTTGTGGAAGGAGCAATTGGCAACATGCTTCGGAATTTGAAATATTATCAAAGCAGAGGGCGGGAACTTTCGACTTATATCGCACAAATTGAGCAATATAACGAAGATCGGGAACAAGCTGTAAGTATTAATGAGCTGATGGGATGGGAAGGCAATGTGCGTCAGGTTTATTATGAAGCATTCGATGAAATAATTCCCGGTTTTGAAATGGGAAATCGAACCAAACAGCCACCTTCTAATGAAATCAATGCACTGATTTCATCTTGTAATATGATGTGTTATACACTGTGCTTGGATCAGATTTATCACACCCAGCTCAATCCCACCATCAGCTATCTGCACGAACCCGGCTATCGAAGATATTCATTAGCTTTGGATGTAGCCGAAATTTTTAAGCCGATATTGGTTGATAGACTTATATTTAGCTTATTGAATAAGAGGGTGTTGTCTGAAAAGGATTTTGAGAAAAAACTCAATTATTGTTTACTGAATGAGTCTGGAAAAAAGAAAGTGTTGAAAGATTGGGAAGAACGACTGTCTCAAACCATTAAACACCGAAAGTTGAATAGAAGTGTGAGTTATAAACATTTGGTAAAGCTGGAAGTTTATAAATTAATCAAGCACATAATGAAAATCGAAGAGTATAAACCTTTTAAAGCGTGGTGGTAGGAGGTTCAGGGGTGAGGAATGAGGATTGAAGATTGAAATAGAACATTTTAAAATTTTAATCATGAATAAAATTGAAAAAATTGAAGCCTTTAAATTAAGAACAAAACAATTCGCAATTAGGATAATTAAACTATTCCAGAATTTACCTAAAACGGATGAAGCAAGAGTAATTGGGAAACAATTACTTCGTTCTGCTACTTCAACTGCTGCAAATTATAGAGCTGCATGTAGAGCAAGATCAGATGCAGATTTTTTTAGTAAAATTTCTATAGTTTTAGAAGAAGCAGATGAAACGCTTTTCTGGATTGAGATACTGATAGAAACCGAAATAATGAATGGAGAAAGGTTAAAACCGTTGTATATTGAAGCAGAAGAAATTGTAAAAATAATCAACACCATAAGACATAATCGAAAGTCGAAATAATTCACTCTCAATCCTCTATCCTCAATATTCCATCC
>JAAYIT010000258.1 GCA_012523295.1 Porphyromonadaceae bacterium
GCCTGTACGTTTCCACTCGCCCGCTAAGCTTTCGGGCGTAAGTATATCGGGATCGGTCTTTTTACAGCCCACCACGATAAGTAGCGCGGAGAGGAGTAGGAGGATAAGTTTTGTTGTTTTCATTGTTGTATATGCGAATTATGCGAATTAAAACGAATTTATACGAATTTCGTGTTTCGTGTTTCGAGTTTCGAGTTTCGAGTTTCGGTTTTTGTATTTCAACCACTTGCAGGGTCTTCGACCACTCCAAGGGTTGGGAAAAAGCATAACCGGAGTTCTTGTCTCTTTTTATTTGGTTAGTTTTACCGAAAAAGTTACAAGTAGTACTCGTTGATAACTATTTTTCGTTTACATATTTTATTTTCCAATTTTTATTTTTAGCTTTCTTCTTATAGGCATCGGTAATGCTACTCGTACCCGGGTTCATGTATAGGTGTGCTTCCGCGTTATAATCAGGCTCCCGCATGGGCAAATCGTCGATTATTTTATGTAGTTCGGTGACTTTTAATTGGTTGTCGGAGCAGTCCAGATGATTCAGCGTGGAATTTTTGCTTATGTCCAGCGCGATGATCTCATTATTTTTGCAGTTCAGGTATGTTATTTTTCCGTAGATGGTGATGGTTGAGTTATTGAAAGTGTATTCTATGGGTTTGCTAAAATCTAAACTGCCTTCGCCTTTCTCTATCTCCCCGTTGTTATTCAGGTCTATGTACACTTTATTTTCGTCTGAATATTTTGCGCCGAGATTTAATTTGATTGTATTGTCCGTTCTTTTGGTGGTAAGGGTGATTTGTGGCGTGGGAAATTTGGCGCTAAAGCTTGTTTTCAACCACGTTTCTTGCCTCTTGTTGCCGAGATCCCACGGGTAGGTTACGTTCATTTGCAGTTCGTCTTTTGTGAGTTTTGTAATTTCGCAAACAATATTCTCACCGGTGGCGTAGTCGGTTAAGTTGAGGGTTTTGCCTGTAGTGTTCCAGTGAAACTGAATAAACGACGGGATCAATTTCCCATGGGTAAATATAGCTGTTTTTCCGGTTCCGTTAGCGTGTATCAGCGTCCAAAATTCAGCGCCGGCGGCATCACCTGTACGTTTCCACTCGCCCGCTAAGCTTTCGGGCGTAAGTATATCAGGATCGGTTTTTTTACACCCCGCCATGATAAATAGCGCGGAGAGGAGTAGGAGGAGAAGTTTTGGTGTTTTCATTGTTGTATATGCGAATTATGCGAATTAAAACGAATTTATGCGTGTTTCGTGTTTCGAGTTTCGAGTTTCGTGTTCCGGTTTTTGTATTTCAACCACTTGCAGGGTCTTCGACCACTCCAAGGGTTGGGAAAAAGCATAACCGGAGGTCTTTGCTTCTTGTTGCTTAGCTTTTTGCTCTTTTCACTTGTCGCTTAGTTACCGTGCCAGAATAAAGCTGAACTCGATAATTAAATATCGGAGCTTAATCAGTTTAAATTCCAATGTTTGTCTTTGGCTTTCTTCTTATATTCATCGGTTATACTATTCGAGCCGGGATTGTTGAATAATAATACTAAAGCCTTATCTTCGGCTTCACGCATGGGCAAATCGTCGATTATTTTGTGCAGAGCGGCGACCTGCATTTCATTGTCGGAGCTATACAGTCCGGAAAGCGCTTTGTTTTTGCTTATGTCCAATTCAGTGAGTCCATTTTTTTTGCAGTCCAGCACTCTAAGCGCGGTGTTTTTGCTTATGTCTAATACCTTAAGATCCGGATTTATTTTACAACTCAGCCAGGTCAGCTTGGTGTTTTTGCTTACGTCCAACTTGGTGAGTCCATTTTCGCTACAGACCAGCCAGTCCAGGGCGGTGTTATTGCTAACGTCCAATTTTGTGAGCCCATTTTTATCGCAAGTCAGTGATTTAAGCGCGGTGTTTTTGCTTACATCTAATACCTTAAGATTCGGATTTTCGCCGCATCTCAGCTTGGTCAGCTTGGTGTTTTTGCTTACGTCCAACTTGGTGAGTGGATTTTCTTCACAGCCCAAATCATCTAAGGCTGTATTTTTGCTTACGTCCAACTCGGTAAGAGAATTTTCGCTACACTGCAGCTCGGTCAGCTTGGTGTTTTTGCTTACATCCAACACGAAGAGTGAATTTTTCCAACAATATAATAGGGTCAGCGCGGTATTTTTACTTACATCCAAGGCAACGAGTTCATTGGCGTTGCTCCAAAACTCGGTTACTATTCCGTAGAGCGTAATGGTTTGGGTGGTGAAAGTGTAGTTTCTACTCCATTTAAAATCAATACTTGATTCGCCCGGGTCTTTTGTCCCGTTGTTGTTCAGGTCTATCCACACGTTCGGTTGGTCGGCATCAGAGGCTTTGATATTTGAGTAGATTATATTGTCGATTCTTTTGGTGGTGAGCGTGATATGGGGCGTGGCGAATTTGGCATTAAAGTTATCTTTCAGCCACGTTTCTTGTTTCTTGTTACCGGGATCCCGCGGGTAGGTTACGTTCATTTGCAGTTCGTCTCCTGTGAGCTTTGTTATCTCGCAAACAATATTCTCACCGGTGGCGTAGTCGGTTAGGGTCAGGATTTTTCCTTTGCTCTTCCAGTGAAACTGAATAAACGACGGGGCCAATTTCACGCCGATAAAAATAGCTATTTTCCCGGTTCCGTTAGCGTTTATCAGCGTCCAAAATTCGTTTCCGTCGGCATCGCCTATACGTTTCCACTCACCCGCTAAGCTTTCGGGCGTAAGTATATCGGGATCGGTCTTTTTACACCCCGCCATGATAAATAGCGCGGAGAGGAGTAGGAGGAGAAGTTTTGGTGTTTTCATTGTTTTATATACGAATTATGCGAATTAAAACGAATTTATACGAATTTCGTGTTTCGAGTTTCGTGTTCCGGTTTTTGTATTTCAACCACTTGCAGGGTCTTCGACCACTCCAAGGGTTGGGAAAAAGCATAACCGAGGTTATTGTTCTTTTTACTTGGCTTTTATTTCTTTATTCTTGTTTCTTTACACTTGACTTCGCTGTCTTTCATTTGTTGGGAAACGGGTGAAATCGTGTTTATACATTGCAACTTGTTAGCTAATTTACTACTTTATCGTTTTTATTTCCGTTCGACGGTTGAGTTGGTGCTCTTCTTCAGTGCAGGCAACGCCATCGGCGCACCGATTGAGCAGCCGCGTTTCGCCATATCCCACAGCCACAATACGGTTTTCGGCAATGCCTTTGGATACGATGTATTTCTTCGCCGCATCAGCTCGCCTTTGCGAGAGTTTCAGGTTGTAGTCCGCCGCTGATCGAGAATCGGTATGCGAGGATAGTTCCACGCGCACCTGCGGATTGTCGTTCAGAAACTGCACCAATCGGTTGAGTTCGGGATAGGCTTCGGGGCGTATGTCGGCTTTGCCCGTGTCGTAATGCAGGTTATTTAACCGCAAGGCTTTTTCGCTATCCACTTTCTCCATACATATTTCGAGCAGTACGCCTCCGCTTTTGTAACGTTGCAGTTCGTTTTTGCCTATTTCTACCACGCGCGACATATAGTCGGGCTTTTTACCGCGGGCGCTCAGCTCTTCGGTATCAGCGTCGGGAGCGAGTGAAAATTCACCCGCGTTGTTGGAGATCACGGTTTTTATTCTGTCTCGGTGTTTGTCTTCAAACTGAATGGTAACACCGCCAATGGCTTTCCCGGTTTGGCAGTCGGTAACCTTGCCCTTGATTTCTTGCGCGTCGGCAGTTGGGTTGCCCATTGGTTCGTCGGGTTGCAGGTATCTTGCCAAATCTACGTCATTGAATTTTTCTCGCCCTTCTACTATCATGTCAAAAGAGAGTGTCGCCTCCTTTCCATCTTTTACCGATTTCGCCAACATAATAGCCCGCACTAAGTTGTTGAATTGCAGCAAATAAATTTGTCCCGTCTTCATCATTCTTTCACATTTGCTCCCGTACCCAATGTTTTCGCTGTTTCCATTGCATTTTCTGAATGCTTTGTCGAAAACGGCGGGGTCGTTTGATTTGGCTATTTCGTTGAAATCGGCTGCATTTATTTTCTCGGTATTTACGAGTACGCCTCCGGTTGTTTTTTCGGGTGCCCAATGTTTAATACCTCCCGGATCTTGTTCAAACAAACGGGTCTTTACAAACCCACCCATTAAAGATTCTTCTTCGGCATTTGCCGGGAACGTAACGTGAAGATAGGAGTCGGAATATATGAGCATGGCCAGATATTCTTCCTGTCCTTTGGCTTCGCCCACTTTCACCGTTTCGCCGGTTTTGAGCTTCAGGAAATGCCCGTTGGTATTGTCATGTTGATTTCCGAGGATGATATTTTTGTGAAGCACAATCCATCTTTTGTCATCCTGTGTCATATCGGTGTCCGCTTCCGATAAATCATCGGGCAGCAGGGCTTCGTTTATTTTGGAGAATAGGTTTTCCAGTAGGCTTTCACCCATTCCGGTGATTGGATTTACCGACACGGCGGCAAATCGGGCAGAAAGAGTCGCGATTTTTACTTTGTCTTTCGTGCCAAGTTTATTTTCTTCCGCTCCTTTGTTGGCAATCTTCGCATACTCGGCAAATTCAACCGCCAGTTCTTTCCACTCTTCTTTGGAGAGATTGTTTTTTTCTTTTTCTGCTTTTTCTACAATTTTCTCCATTTCGCGGAGCGCTTGTTTGGCTTCGTTTTGCCCGCAAGAAACTAACAAGGATATCGCAAGCACGGTTACTAACAGGTAAATTATTTTTTTCATCGTTTTTTTTATAATATGCATTTCGTAAATTACAGATTTTGAAAACTTCTATCTTGAACATTTGTTTCCGCTTCCGCTTCCATCAAGTTGACTATACTGAAAGTTTTATTGCTTTTTTGCTTGGGAAAAACGCCGGGCGGGCTTACCATTTCCGCCCGGCGAAACCACAACAAAAGAAAACAACATCTAATCAACCCTTTGTGGTAGGGTTTTTCTTATTATCTTGTCATTTCGGACAAATTACCTTCATTTCGGTACGGCGGTTCAGCTGATGCTCTTCTTCGGAGCAAGGAACGCCGTCGGCGCAATGATTGAGTAAGCGTGTTTCGCCGTATCCAACAGAGATAACACGAGATGGGTCTATGCCGCGCGAAATGACATACTGCCGAGCCGAGTTGGCGCGGTTTTGCGACAATCGTTCGTTGTACTCGTGTGATGCGCGCGAATCGGTATGCGATGAAAGTTCAACTTTCACTTCGGGATTGTCGCGCAGGAACTGTACTAAACGGTCGAGTTCAGGACGAGCATCAGGACGAATGTTATATTTATCTAAATCATAATGTATATTGTTCAGGCGTACACTCTCATCGCAATCGGCGCGTTCCATACAAATCTCAAGAAGAACATTTTGGTAAAGTTTTAAATCTTTGGGCCCAAGAGTTACCACTTGTGAGAAGTAATTGGCTTTTTTTCCGTAGATGGTTATGGTTGACGATGGAGATACCACGAATGAGAATTCTCCCGCATTGTTTGAAGTAAGGATTCGCTCCTGTTTGTCTTTTTTTTCTTTCACTACAATGCTCACACCTGCAATGGGTTGCGTGGTGCCGCAAACTACCACAACGCCCTTGATTAATTGATCTTCTATGCTTTTTTCCGGTTTCTCTTTAGGCAGTTTGGGTACTACCGGTGGCGGCGGGATGCGGAATGTTACGCCCGCAAATGCGCCGATAGAGGAGTAGTTTCCTATTGTTTCAGGAGTCGGATTGGGGTTAATGGGAGCTCTGGCACCGAAAAAATCTGATATTCCCGGATCGCGATATAACGTGCCACCTTTGTACTTAACATTGGTGTGATATATGTAGTAGCCTCCTAAGCTTACGCCTATCACGGGATTGAAGAAATAGGTAAATCGTAATTGTCCTTTAAAACTGAGCACGTTAGAGGCATCGAATCCGCCGAAATCTATCACTTTATTAGAATTGTCCTGTTCTCCGCCGGCCGGGTCACTATAAAATCCTACCAAGTTGCTTTTGCCCCCTTTTACAGAACCTAAGCCCACACGGGTATTCAACTCAGCGGAGAAGGCGGATGTGGGATCTAAGTAGCGGAAGTTAGGACCTACCCCGTAAAACATCCGCGTGATATCTGTTATCGTTGTTTCGAAATACTTAAAATCAAAATCTTCAAACGGTTTGGTGTCAAAACTCAACGAGTTTTTGATATAATCGAAATCACCTCCCACGCCAAACCAGTCCCAGTAGTAGTCAGCTCCGGCACCGGCGTATAGTCCGCCTTTGAGTTTGATGTATTTCATTTCGGGTATATCTTCCTTAGAGAAAAACATGGGCAGGATGTCGTATCCGCCTCGTAGAGAAAATTGGAATCCGTATCGCGAAGCCGGCGTTAACCCTTGAAGCGATATTCCCGTATCACTTGCGCCGGATGTTTGTTGCGCCACACCGGCAACTATTGCCGCGAGTGCAAGAACGATGGTGGTAATTGTTTTTTTCATTGTATTTTATTATTAATAGTATTTGCTAACTCGAGTTTGGATTCCGGGTTGCGATCCTTCCTATTTCCTGATCAAGTGGAAAGGCTTCGCTTCACATCTCTACTTTTTCCGCTTAAAGGTTTCTTTTATGTACTGTCCATTGGGATCCTTTTTTTGATGCACAAAAACCAACTTATTGGCGGTACACTCCAGCACGAAAGCATTGCCATAAATACATTCTATTGTTAATATATTGCCGTTCACGGTGTAGTTGCAATTGTGGTCTCTACTATTTTTACCTTTACCGCCTTCTTCAAACTCTATCCAATAGCCTATTTCCTTTCCGCTGTTTTCCCACATGTTATTATCGCGATTGTATTTCTTAGAATCGGTAATTTCCCACTTCCCTTTTAGTTGCGCGAGTGAGAGGGGCGGTATTCTATTAAGATAATTCCGATATTTTGCTAAAAAACCATCATCCTCAAACACATATTCGTTGGCGCTTAAACGAATGATAGTACTAACCCAGCTATCATTTGTTACTGTGCGATTTAAAGGATCGAGTGAATAAGACCACTTTTTGTTTACTCCCCATTGATAACCGTCTTTGAATTGATAAAGAATGATTGGATTTATATCGGAAAGTTTTTGTTTTCTCTTAAATACCCAAATGTCATCTTGTTTCTGGTAAAATTCATACATAACCGATTTCCAAACCGTGTTTTCCAAACTATTTTTGGTAAGCTGGAGTTCGGGTTCGTTTAGTTTGCAGGCGGTAAGGCTTACCGCGATTGTCGCTACAACAAACACGGCGAAAATTTTTACTGATGTTTTCATTGTTGTTGGTTTTAATTTCTATGCAATTGATGCAGGTACAATCATTTGTATTCTACATCGAGCTGTCACCGTATTCTTTGTCAAAACTGCCGTTTTACCATTTTCCCTCCGATTCATCGTTTTTCTGTGTCTCAATAATAGCCCACATTTCACAGCAATGCAAAGTTTATTGCTGGCATGACGATGTACGAAGCGATATCAGAGCACAAAGAGCAATGTAATTTCGGAAAAAAACTTCACGCTTTACCCTTCGTCTCTATTTTATTCGTTACTTCTCCGGATCATCGGGTTGCAGGTGTTTTGTCTGGTCAAAACGGTTGTATGATTCCCTGCTTTCTACTATCAAATCGAACGTGATGCTTCCACCGGCTCCAATCGAAGCGTTTTTTACCCACATAATGGCTCGTATAAGTCCATTGAAATCAAGTAAATAAGTTTGACCACTTTTCGGGTTTAGTGTATATGTTAGTCCTGAAATAAATTCTTTACCCGTATTGTTGTTGTTTGCTCGATAAAGTGCGTCGAAATTTTTCGGGTCGCGTAATGAGGCGAGATCGGCGAACTCCTGTATGGTTAATGTTTTGGTTATTTGTATCTTACCACCCGTTTTACCTGAAGCATTCCAGTGATTTACACCTTGTGGATTTTGGGTAAACAGCGAAGTATTGGGTGTGCCTCCCGCGCCGTCGAAAGGATCATCCGCGTTAGCAGGGAAACAAATATAGCCGTTGATATTGGTGGCAGGGTAGAATAGGGCTAAGTTCTTTTGATTTTCCGCGGTTACAGCATTCAGTTTGACTGTTTTTCCGGTTTTCAGGTACAGGAAATTCCCGCCCGCGAAATTATGGCTACCGATTGTTACATTTTGGTAGCTGGTAATCCATCGTTGGTCAAAGGCATCCGGCTCATTGGTTTTACACGAGGTAAAACACATTGCCACCAGGCAAAGTAACATGCTGATTGTAAATGTTGTCTTTTTCATCTTTTTTATTGATTTATAAGTGTTTTATTTCATGTTTTTTTTAGAAATGTAGAGTAATGTTTCAACCTGCCTGTCGCAGGTAGAATTTCAGGTTTCAATTTTTTCCAAAACGAAAGTGATGTCCATGTCGCTGGAAAACCGGAAACTAACCGGATGGTATCCTTTAATCTGCAATGTGTATTCAATTGCTTGTAGCGGACTAATCGCATAGCTTAAGTCGTAAGGGCAGAGGCATTTACACCCTTTTTCGCTCTCTTGTTCGGTAACAAATATTGTTTGCCCTTCCACGTGGCAGTCGGCGCTTAATGTACCCGGGCAGCAGTTTAAAATAACATTGCTATGTACGACTTGCAGCATATCTCGCCCGATTGCTTTCAAGTGCAATGTTTCTGTAATGGCTTCGTCATAAGTGATTTCGGTGCTACCACTTGTTTTTGAACTCGGCAATAAAACTTCGCCGGTACGTTGTTCGCTATTTTTACAGCCGGAATGTGTAACATCGGATGTCTGCACGGGGAGATGACGCTCGGTTTTCTTACATCCCGCGACAATGATTGCAGCAGACAAAAGCACGAAAAAAAGGGTTGTGTTGAATATGAACTTTTTCATGTAAGTAAGATTTAGTTAGTAATTGATGAATATTGAGAGCATTATATATTCGCTTATTTCCAGCGAATTAATTGCAAATAAAAAACCCTTTAAGCCGCTTGTAGAGCATGCGTAAAGGGTTGTATCTTTTTTCTTCTGAAAACTGACTTATCGGCATGAAAAATTCATCCAAGATTTCATTGAGATTGTCGGCGCTACCGGATGATTTAGCTTTGCTGTCATTCAGTCTTTTAAGGCGTAATGCCGTATATTTTTTACGAATATTCACGCTGAAAAAGTTAAAATATGACAGTAACACTACCTAAATCTCTGCTGAGAAACTCACAACTGAAACACCTAAAGTTTTTTCAGCAGAGCCTATTTAGCATTACAAAAATAAAAGGATAAGCTGTATGCGTCAATCATAGGAATATATGATTTTTCAGGTGTGGGGAAAGCCGTCTGTGTACGTAACAGAATTATTTCAGGGAGGTAGTAGGAAGGTATAATTTAGAGAAAAACTTAAAAAATGATTTAGACCAATCGTTCTTTTATGGCTTTAATGACAGCTTCAGACTTGGAGTTGACAGCTAATTTGCGGTAAATGCTGTGGATATGACAGCAAACCGTGCCGATGGAGATGTTGCAGTGTTCGGCAGTCATTTTGTAGCTGTCGCCTGCCACGAGGCATTTCAGTACATCTAATTCTCGTTCCGAAAGAGTGTATTCGTTGTCAAAATTGCGATTTTTCGTGGAAAAGAATTCAAGCACTTTACGTGCTATCTCGCTTGAGATGGGAGAACCGCCGTTGGACAATTCAATGATGGATTCGATAATTTTGACGGAAGATGTTTTCTTTAGCAAATAGCCCGAGGCTCCTGCACGCAAGGCGTCAAAAATCTTATCGCGGTCTTCGAAGACGGTAAGCATCATGATTTCGATCGCTGGAAATTTGTCTTTCACTAAACGTGTAGCGTCAATTCCCGAAATATAGGGCATATCAATATCCATTAAAATCACGTTGGGCTGGTTGGTTTCGCACTCTTCAAGGATATTCCTGCAATCCGGATAAGCGCCTGAAAACTCTAATGAATCTGCGCCTTTAATCAGATAAGTGAGGCTTTCACGCAATAAATCGTTGTCTTCGTAAATGGTTACTTTTATTTTCAAAATAGGTAGATGCTATACAGCGCTTTATGGGTTATCGTTTTTTTCAATGTACAATAATACAGTTTTTTTTGACTAATTCCTATCATAGGAATATATGATTTTGGGTTGTTCGGGTTTAGCATGTTAACGGAGAAAAAATAGAGTTTGAGTCTGCCGTTTACTTGGAGTTTATAGTGTTTTAATCCTTTTCAGTTAACCGTTTTTTACCCTATCTTTACTATTAAACTGATTTTAGTGCCTTCGCCTATTACGGATCGGATGTACACTTTTCCACCCATTTTCTCTCCTCTGAATTTCATGTTGGTCAGTCCGTTTCGCCCGTAGTCTTTCGTTGTGTCAAACCCTTTTCCATTGTCGGTTATCGTCATTTTTAGGGTAGAATGAGAATACATGAAATCGATGGTTGCCTCGCTGCACTCCGAGTATTTTACTAAATTATTAATGGCTTCTTTGGCGATTAAAAACAAGTTGTGTCTAATCTCCATCGAGATTGTGAGTGACATGATTTCATCCGGTTCCGAAATCTTGAAGCGAATGTTTTTTGACTCAAAGAGTGGTGCGGCAAATTTACGAATACGCAAAATTAGACTCTCGAATGTGTCATTTTGCGGGTTGACAGACCAAATGATATCGTCAATTGACTCCAACATTTCTTGTGCATTGTCTCCAATTTTCCGTATCATTTTCTCCGAGTCGGGATTGCCCCAATTGGACTGCGCTATATCACTCATGATGGAAATACTGCTTAACGTGGAGCCAATATCATCGTGCAGATTCGAAGCGATTTTCAGCCGGATTCGTTTTTGCCGTTCCTTGTGTTGTTTGCTGTTTAATATTATGGTGTAAACTATTGCTGCCAATAAAATCCCCAACAACGAGATAAACCACCATGTTTTCCAGAAAACTTTCCGAATATTCACCTCAACTAACTGATTGTACCCAAGCCAGTTGCCCTTATATGCCGCATCCACCACAAAACGATATTTACCGGGTTTCAAGTTTGTGTAGCGAGCTTCTAACATTCGAGTCGGCGAGCTCCAACTTTTTTCCAACTCTTCTAATTTGTACCGATACCGCACTTGGTCGTATTCTCCGAAACAAATAGCCGTGTATCGAAATGTAATATTGCTGTTCTTTTTTGAAGCGGTAAATTGTATCACATTATCCATTTCGCTGTTCCATTCGGTCGTATTTCCATTGATGGTTACTTTTTCGATGATAAGGTTTGATACTTCCGGATTTGTTTGCAGTTTGATTTTTTCTAACCAGTTCTCACCCACTTCTTCGCCGCAAAATACATTCCCGTACTTATCCACCATCAGCCTGCCGTCACCGTCTATGTTTTCGAGTAATCCGTTTTGTTCATCTATCAATTCGATGTATTCGGTGTAAGGATTGATGTAAATCAGCCCGTTGTTTACAATCCAAAGTCCGCCTTGCTTATCTTTGGTCATGTATTTCACCGAAAGGTCTTTAAGTCCGTCGTCGGTTTGGTACGTTTTGAAATGAAAAATGTTTTTCGGATTTTCTGTTACTCGCACTAATCCTTCACCGGTGATCGTGAGCCACATGGCATCGTCATTATCTCGTACAATGGAATAGGTATCGCTGTTTCTTGTCCCGATTTGGTTTAGTTTATCCGCTATTTCTCTTGAGAATGTTTCCGTTTTCGGGTCAAAAACACAGAATCCGGTATAATTCCCGATCCAAATACGCCCGAATTTATCTTCTTCGATAGCTCGGTAATGCGTGCCGCCGATAATTGAATTGTTGTCCTCCGGTTTGTTTTGAAAATAATCAGCTTTTGTCCGGTTCGGATTTAGACGCACCACACCATATTTCCCGGTTCCGACCCACAGATTTTTTCGGCTGTCTTCAAGGATGGTGTAGATTGTACCATCCCACACGTTATCGTGCAGCTTGTCGGGACGCGAAAAAGCCCTCAGTTTCTTGTGTTTCTTATCCAAATACCAAAGTCCGCGTCCGGCGCTTCCCACCCAAATTTCGCCTTGGCTGTCCTTAAAAAGAGCGTAGGCGGAAAACATTTCGTCCTTGTCGGTTTCGGTTTGAAAGTAAGTCCAGGTTCTCCGGGCGCTGTTCCAGCATGCCAAACCATAGCTCTCCCAGTGCAGTCCGAAGTAGTAATTCGCTTCCTCTTCTTCGTGGAGATAGGACGAAACCCATGTGTGGTCAAATGGTATGTCTAACGAGCGAAATCTTTTGGCTTTGCTGTTTTGCTTCCAAAGTCCTTCGTAGTTCGATAGCCACACAGAGCCATCTCCCAACACAAAGATATGCATATACATCTTATTGAGTACAGGACAATTTTGTTTTCCTTTCAGCGGTATAAGCTGCTTTTTCTTTTTATCGAAAACAAATAATCCTCTGTCCCAATCGCACACCCAAAGTTCATTTTCGTCTTTTAGCAAGAAATCGCGCATCGCCCACACATTGTAGTCTTTTTTTAAGCGATTGTCTCTCCGGGGATAATCAAAATTCTCCCATTTCTCGCTTACCATATCAAATCGTGGCATCCCTGAAATCCAAGACATTGCCCAGAGGTAATTCCCGTCTTTTTGAAATTTATACACCGAAGAACCCGTACGCCAAAATGTAGCTTGCTCGTTCGGGTAGGTTTTATGTAGTTTATTCTGTTTTTTATCAAAACTCACCAATCCGAATTCGGTGCCTACCATTAAAATGTTTTTATCAGCGGGATGTTGTTCGATGCAGTAAGCTCTCTGCGCGAAAGCGGGATTTCCTTTTCTGTAAGGAGGTGTTTTGAGGTAATGATTGGTAATTTCTGAAAAATCGGTCGAAAGGCTGTAAAGTCCTTTCAGCGCGGCAATCCAAAGTTTTCCGTCGGGGTCGAGGAAAAATTCACTGACGTATTCCACGGGAATTCCGTCTTGATCATGTGTGAGGTTGATGATTTTCTCGCTTCGCACGTCCATGAGCGAAATGCCGTGCATACCGCCGATACATAGGAGCGTGTCGGCATGGAGATAAAGCGATAGTATTTCTGTATCAACAATTGAGTTGTTGCTTCCCGGAATGTAGCGAAATGATTTGAAATCGTGTCCATCGTAGCGTAGCAATCCGTGCTTGCCGCCAATCCAGATAAAACCGCGTTTTTCTTGAAGTATGGCTTTGATGTCACGGATAGAGACATCGCCCGGTAGTTTTATTTCTTTGAACACATACTCTGTTTCAGCTGATTGGAGTGGGAGGGAATGCTGACTGGGCAAAGCGGTAACCGGGACAGTAAAAAAGAGTGCAATGAGAAAGCATGCGAAAAAATACGTGTATTGATTCATCCGCTCTAAAATTCGTTTCCGACTTCTATCGCTTTCGTATCTCATGGCTACAAAACTCCTTCCAGCTCACACAGTGAGGTGAACTGCAGCGAGTTAGTCATTTTGTTCTTACTTGGGAAGGTATTATTTTTTTTCTAACGAAAGAATTTGTAGCGTTTCGAATTGGATTTTTTCACATTAGCACCCTTTCTGCCGGGTGAGTAATAATCCTTTACAAAGATATTTCTAATATTTCAAATTCCAACTCTCCGGATGGAACTTTAACTTTTGCTTTTTCACCTACTTTTTTTCCAAGCAAGCCTTTAGCAATTGGCGTTTCTACAGAGAGTTTTCCCTCTTTGAAATTCGCTTCACTTTCAGAAACCAATAGATACGACATTACCTGATTCGTCTTCGTGTTTTTTATTTTTACACGTGTAAGAATTTGTACTTCGTCAGTAGAAATGCGGCTCTCATCAATTAGCCTCGCAGAAGCAATTACCTCTTTCAGTTCGGCGATTTTCATTTCAAGGATACCTTGAGCCTCTTTTGCAGCATCATATTCAGCATTTTCAGACAAATCTCCTTTATCACGAGCATCAGCAATTTGCTTTGAGATTGCAGGACGCTGAACAGTTTCCATTTCACTCAGCTCATCTACTAATTTTTTATAACCATCAGCGGTCATGTAAGTTACTGCCATAATACTATCGATAATTAAAGTATGAAAAAACAAAAGAATTCCAACTGAAGTGTTGGAACTCTCATTTTGTCATGTTATTTTACTACAAAGATACTTTATTTTTTGAATAAGTCTCGTTTTTTAAGATGAAAAAATGGTTTATGAAGGTGAGAAATATTTTTGTATAGAGTTGTTTTCTGTATGGTGTCGTGATTCAATCAGTCGTATTTCTTAGTGAAAATTTCTGAATACACGAAGGCTCTTTTTGCATCATTCAGGTTGTCGAGTGAGATTTCGAAGGGTGCTGCTTCGGGCTCAATGTCTCTTACAGTTGTTGATTTAAATGTGGATTGATTTTTATAAATGGTACCTTTCATCTGGCTTTTGACCCTCAGTTTGCTCACATCGTCCACCGTCTCGTAACTCATGTACTTCCGCCCATCCCAATCATCTTCTTCCGAATGGAACTGATGCTTTCTTTGAGGTTTTTGCACTGTTTCAAAAGCCGGCGAAGTACGCTTGTGAGTTGTACCTTCGGATTGCTTCCGTAGCTGCTTTTCCAATTCATCCCATGAACTCGGGATGTTCGGATTTTGAGTGGTCTGTGTGTCCACAGAGATACTTTTCTTCTTCTTTCTCTTCCCCAGCGAACTTACAATCCCGATAAGAATGATGATCAAAAAGTATATTATTTCTCCAAAGTCTTCCATAATTGCAATTGCCTGTTTATGCTGCAATATTAATCAAAATAAATGGATTATGAAACATATAGGCATAAAAATAACAATGGGCAACTTCACAGCCACCCATTGTAACATTTTAACCTAAACCTTAATTATGAAAAATTTATCTGTTTGTTTACGTACACAAAATTAGTACATATTTTTTAATTACCAAAATAAAAGGACAATTTTTTATCAAAAACAGACATTTTTCTAATAAAATAAAAAAAACAGCGTCTCAGCCTATTGAGTTGAGGTTATTTGTAGTGAATTATTTTGCATAAAGTATGCATGCTCTTAGCTGAAATAGTTGATTGTGAATATTAATTCATAAAAATCTCAAAAAATGAATATTAGAAAAAAATAGGGGGAAATTGTCGGGTTTGGATTTGAATTTTGAACATTTCAGCGGGGTAATTATATCAGCAATAAAGTGAGTGGTTTTTGATCGGACAATCGTAATCTTTATCTTTAAAAATGAACAATGGGTAACTTCACAGCCACCCATTGCAAAAAACATTTTAACCTAAACCTTAATTATGAAAAAATTCATCTATTTTATAGATGTTGACAAATATAGCGCATTAATTTTGAAAAAACAAAAAATATGTGGAAAAAAATTATAAATTATCGTTTAAAACGAATATTAAGTTACTTCGCAGTCACGCGTAGCCACATTTTTTTACATAGACTCTGCAGTTGTAGGACATCATCGGTTGAACTGTATCAAAAGTATCAGTTTTTTATAATTTTGAATTGTTTGCTTGCAAGCATAATTTACCATTTCCCGTTCTGAATGAAAGCATTTATAACCGTACAGATTTTTATTTTAATCTGATTAGTCTGTCATAAATTTGCCTTTTCTTATTTTTTTTATACTTTTATGCCTATTATATGATAATTTGTACCGTTTGTAAAGTTGTAAGGCGGAATTTCTGAAGGTTAAATGTATATTTGCTAAAAAAAGTAGATTATGATAAAATGCGTAATTATAGACGATGAATTCAATGCCATAAAAGCGTTAATGCTTGAATTACGCAACTTCAGTAACCGGGTGGAAGTGTCGGGGAAATTTACTCAAGCCGAAAGTGCTTTGGAATTTCTGAAAACAAATGAAGTTGATGTTGTTTTTTTAGATATTGAGATGCCGGGAATGAACGGACTTGATTTTTTGGAGCGTTTTCAGCAGCGGGATTTCCAAGTTGTGTTTACTACCGCTTACAGCAAATATGCCCTGAAAGCCATTCAGAATGAGGCTATTTACTACCTGCTGAAGCCCATTGATATTGGTGAACTCGAAATCTGCCTCGAACGCATTGAGAAGAAACTTTTCAAAGATACATTTGAGAATAAATTAGACAAGGCGCTGGATAAATTGAGCCGGATAAAAGGGGTTCCCAAAAAAATAAAGATATTGAACGATGGGAAAGTTGTGTTTTATCAGCCGGATGATATTCTCTATTGTGAAGGCGATGGTAATTACTCAAATGTGTATTTTACCAAAGGCAATAGAGTGATGCTCTCAAAAAAGCTGAAACAAATGGAGGATGTTCTTGGCGAACCATTTTTCTATCGTGTTCACAATTCGTACATTGTCAATCTGAACAAAATCAGAGCATACAATAAAAACGAAGGAATTCTTATTATGGAAAATAACATCAATATTCCCGTTTCAAGAAACAAACGTTCTGAAATTCTTGATAAATTTTAATGGAAGAGATAAAAATCTATTCTTTTGCACTGTGGATTTTCACTGCCACTATCTTGATTATTTTCTTTGTTATTGCCCTGATGGTCTATTTCACAAACAGAGAAAAACTATTCAAGTATTATTCATTGTACTGTTTTTTTACCCTTCTCTATGTCCTTTTTAAGTTCGATTTTGGCCCGAATATTTATTATGAAATAGTAAAATCGGCAAATCATAGTTACGAGTTTGTTGTTCAGTTAATTTATCATGCTTTCTATCTGCTTTTTGGCCTGCTGTTTTTGCAGTTGGCCAAATTCAAACCTAAGTTAAACAGATTTATCGAAAGATATGCCTACATCCTTCTTCTTGTAGCTTTGTTGTTGTTTTTTACCGGATTTTTAAAATCGATTCCAAAAACGTTCTACCGTGACTTTTTTAGCTTTGTTTTTCTCCCGGTTCATTTAGGGTTTGCTTTTTTTATCATTGGGCTTGTGATAAAAGTAAAATCGCACAGTAAGTATTACTTTATTATAGGTTCGCTGCTCTATATCATATTCGGTATGTACGCGTATATCGTTTCATACAACAGGCACCTGTATTCCGGCACCAACTTAGAGCCAATCGACTTCTTTTACATAGCCATCGTGTTAGAGTGTTTTGTCTTTAGTTACGGTCTGGCAATCTTTGTGAGAAAATTATACGAAGAAAAACAATTGGTACAGAGCGAGTTAGCGGAAGCTCAGCAGCAGGTTCAGATACGGCTTGAAGAGCGGATTGAATTACAGGAAAAGGAGAAACAACTATTAATCAAGGAAAATCACAAACAAGAGCTGATAACAGAAGTGCTGAATCTCCAGCAAAAAGTTATACGGTCGCAAATCAATTCGCATTTTATCTTCAATGTTCTAAATTCCATTAAGCTCTTCATAATGGAAAATGATGTTGAAAAAGCCTATTTCTTTCTAAATCGATTTGCAAAATTTATTCGCCACGTGCTTGACAATAGCCTGAATGAATACATTTCACTGAAAGATGAACTGGAAAATATGGATTTATACCTGAGCATTGAAAAAATGAGATTCAGCGATAAATTTACCTACGAAATAAATATTCACCCCGATGTAAAACTCTCTGATTTCAGGTTTCCCGCACTTCTGTTGCAGCCCTTTGTGGAAAACGCACTCTGGCATGGTCTGATGACTGTGGAGAAAGATGCGGTTCTGAAAATTGATGTGGAAGATAATGGAGAAAACGTAGCAATCATCATCGATGATAACGGAATTGGATACAACGCGTCCTTAGCCAAAAAGACCAACAACTCTCACAAGTCGCTCGGACTTACCCTGATTAACGAGCGAATAGACCATTTCAACAGACGTTCCGCCAATTCCCACATTGCATATGAAATCATTGACAAAGAAGAAAAAAAGATTGGTAAAGGGACACGCGTAGTTGTAAATATACAGAAAAAGTCAGGGGATAGAATTTCAGGGATTCAATCCCACGATGAATATATCTTTTCTCTTTTAAAGAAGAATATTGAAAGTTAAATAAACATTCTTAAATCCCCTTTTTCTACTCAAAATGAACAAAAAAATATAACTTTGCGCTCTTAATTATAATATTATATAGTATGGTAGAAAACAAACCCGTCGCTTCACCGGACTCTAAATCCGTGCAGGGCGACAAAAAATTGTATATCGAAACCTATGGCTGTCAGATGAATGTGGCTGACAGTGAGGTTGTTGCGTCTGTGATGGAAATGGACGGCTATCAGCTTACCGATAGTGAAAAAGATGCGGACGCTATTTTGGTCAATACGTGTGCGGTGCGTGATAATGCGGAGCAAAGAGTTTATAACCGACTGGCCAATATTCGTGCTCTCAGGAAGAAGAATAAGAACTTGGTTATCGGAGTAATCGGATGTATGGCAGAAAGGGTAAAAGACGATCTGATTGACAATCATGGCGTTGACCTTGTTGCCGGACCTGACTCGTATTTGGATATGCCTAACCTGATGGCGAATGCCGAAAGGGGCGAACGCGCCATTAACGTGGAACTTTCCAAAACCGAGACGTACCGGGATGTGATTCCCACCCGAATCGGAAAATCCATTTCCGGTTTTGTGACCATCATGAGAGGTTGTGATAAATTCTGTACATATTGTATTGTTCCATACACCAGGGGGCGTGAGCGCAGCCGCGATGTGGAGAGCATTATGAAGGAAGTCAGAGATTTGCAGTCGAAAGGTTACAAAGAAATTACCCTGCTCGGACAAACTGTAAATTCGTATAAATACGAAATGGAGGGAAAGGTAATAAAATTCCCCGAATTATTAAAAATTGTAGCGGAAGCTGCACCCGAAATCCGATTCCGTTTTGTATCACCCCACCCGAAAGATATGTGTGATGATACGCTCCGGGTTATGGCGGAATATCCGAATATTTGCCGGTTTATTCACTTGCCGGTACAGAGTGGCAGTAATAAAATTCTGAAATTGATGAATCGGAAATATACGCGTGAATGGTTTTTGGATCGGGTAGAGGCAATTCGTAAGTATATGCCGGATTGTGCTATCGGTACAGATGTTTTTTGTGGTTTCCATGGAGAAACAGAAGAAGATCACCGGGACACTTTGTCTTTGATGCGCGAGGTGGGTTTTGATATGGCGTTTATGTTTAAATATTCGGAGCGACCGGGTACTTTCGCTGCAAAACGTCTTGAAGATAATGTCCCCGAAGAAGTGAAACTTCGTCGTTTGGATGAAATTATTCAGCTACAAAACAAACTTTCCACAGAAAGTAATCTGCGAGATATCGGAAAAGAATTTGAAGTACTGGTAGAAGGCTTTTCAAAGCGTTCAAAAGAACAACTCTTTGGTCGAACCTCTCAAAACAAAGTGGTGATTTTTCCACGAAAAGGTCGCAGAATCGGTGAAACGATTAAAGTGAAAATACACGATGCAAGTTCGGCAACACTCTTTGGCGAGGTGGTAGATGAGCCGCAAAGTGTCTTGTCCATGTAAATCTCTGATTTCTGTAAATTTCTTTTTTATTAAATAGAGTGCAGCAACTCTGTATAGATTCTATCTTCGGCAGAGTTGCTGCATTTTTCTGTACGTTCTTCACTTCCTGTAATTTCAGTGCGCTTTCCTTCCTTCTTAACCTTTTTTTTATTAATTTTGCCGTTCCTATTTTTAAAAATTAAAAGACATGACACTTTCACCTCTTTCCGCAGTTTCTCCTATAGATGGACGCTATTTTTCGAAAACAAATGTTTACTCCAAGTATTTTTCAGAAGAAGCTTTGATTCGTTATCGAGTTTTGGTTGAAGTGGAGTATTTTATTTCCCTTTGTGAAGTACCGCTAAAGCAGCTTCAAGCAGTTCCGGTCAATGTTTATCCAAAGTTAAGAGAGATTTATACGCGGTTTTCTGCGTCTGATGCTGCAAAGGTGAAAGAGATAGAAAGGGTTACTAATCACGATGTTAAAGCGGTTGAATATTTTATAAAAGAAAAGTTTGATCAACTTGGATTGAGTGATTTTAAGGAATTCATTCACTTTGGATTGACTTCGCAGGATATAAATAATACGGCGGTTCCTGTCTCCGTAAAGGAATCGCTTGACGATGTTTATCTCCCTGAAATAGAGTTGCTTGTGAAGTCTTTGAGCCGAAAGGCTGATGAGTGGAGGGATGTTTCTATGTTAGCCAAAACGCACGGTCAGCCGGCATCTCCGACTCGATTGGGTAAAGAAATTATGGTGTATGTAAGTCGGCTGAATCAGCAAATAGAGCTACTGAAAGCAGTGCCGCATTCAGGGAAATTCGGTGGAGCCACCGGAAATTTCAATGCGCACCATGTGGCATATCCTACGCTGGACTGGAAAAAGTTTGGCGATAATTTTCTGAAGGAAAAATTAGGCTTGGAAAGGGAGCAGTGGACTACCCAAATTTCAAACTACGACAATCTGGCAGCTATATTTGATGCGTTGAAGCGGATTAATACCATTTTGATTGACTTCAGCCGTGATGTCTGGTCGTATGTTTCGATGGAATATTTCAAGCAAAAAATCAAAGCCGGAGAAGTAGGATCATCAGCTATGCCTCACAAAGTAAATCCGATCGATTTTGAGAATGCCGAAGGGAATCTTGGTATGGCCAATGCTGTGTTTGCCTTTCTGGGAGAGAAACTTCCTGTATCCAGACTACAACGTGATTTGACAGACAGCACCGTGCTTCGGAATGTTGGTGTTCCTTTTGCACATACCCGGATTGCTACCCAAAGTTTATTGAAAGGATTGGACAAATTACTTCTGAATGAAACAGCGGTTTATAAAGAGTTAGACAACACTTGGGCTGTTGTAGCTGAAGGAATTCAGACCATACTCCGCCGCGAAAATTATCCGGAGCCTTACGAAGCATTGAAAGCTCTTACCCGCACCAATGAAGGAATCAACGAGCGGACAATCAGTGACTTTATCGAGACTCTTCAAGTGGATGAAAAAGTAAAAGAAGAGCTTCGGCGGATTACACCAAGGAATTACACTGGAGTTTAATTCCTGAATGTTCCCCGAATAGGGCGTAGCTGTTAAGTCTTTTTATATCAACTGTTTGTGGGGTTTCCGTCAAAAGCCGGACAATTTACGCGCACACACATTTATTCAAGATATTTACTTAAAATTCAATTACTATCTTAATGTAAAAAATAAAATATGAATATCCGTTTTTGTTCCTAATCTTATTATAATGTTGATTTTTTAGATTGGGACTAACCGATTCAAGTCGGTTTGCCCCGTTGTCTAACGATGTAAATATGCAACCATCCCGACATTCAGGTTGGTTGTGGTGTAACAATTCAAAATTGCAACAAATAGGTATGATTTGGGATCATCATAAAATATAATATAACCATATGAAACAGCCATTTATGATAAATCTCAAAACCAAGAGAATGCTGAATGGCGTGTTCCATACGTTCTCAATTAAAAAAACAAAAAAATCGTATGAAACAGCCATTTGAGATAAATCTCAAACCTAAGAGAATGATTAATGGCGTGTTCCATACGTCCTTAATGTAAAAAATAAAATATAATCGTATGAAATTCATTAAAATAGCAGTAACTATTACCGTTTTGGTGCTCTTATTTGCGTCATGCAGCACTTACAATGGTTTGACACGCAATGAAAATCACAGCCAAACACAAGTTGTGCTCAGTGAGAAAAATTACAAAATAGTAAAATACGTAGAAGGCGACGCATACGCGCGTTATGTGCTGGCTTTTGGAGGGAAAAGCAAGCGAGGCTTGTTGGCCAGAGCAAGAGAAAATATGCTCCGAAATGCCGGACTTATCGGAGCTTCAAGGGCGGTAATTAACGAAACAGTCGAAACACGTGTTCGTCAATCCTTGTTTGTAACTGAGGTCTGGTACATTGTTTCTGCCTACGTGGTAGAGTTTTATGACCCCGAGTCTGAACTTCCCCCTGCAGCGGAAGAAAGTGTTTATTCCGATGCTGACTATCACCCACGCACTCCAAATGTTTGGCAATCCGGGCTTACTGCCGGAGTTACTTTACAGGCGGATAGGTCCGAGAGTAATTTTCAATATACTCATACTCCGGGGGTTCATTTGGGTTATAAAATGGAGTTCAGCAATCCGGATATAAAATACTTGTTTTGGGCTACTCAACTGAATCTTTCCTATTTGAATGAGAACATAACCAATATGAATCAGCCGCATAGTACTGAGAAAACTCTTGGGATTGAAATTCCTTTCTTGGTGGGAATAAAGTACCCGATTGTAAATGAATTTAAGTGGTTTCTGAGCGGAGGCCCGACTGTTGGCGCATTGTTTAATGTGTATAAAAGCTCAACAGAAGAAAATGAAGGCTATCCCAGCTATCCATCGATTGGAGCAGAACTTTATAGCGGTTTTCATTTGGGCAATCACTGGCAATTAGGTTTTGGACATCGTTGGAATATAAGCTACTATGAGTTCGATTATTCTAAAATCTCACTAAGTTATATGTTCTAAGCGTTTATTTTGAATCATAATTTCGAAAAACAGATACCGCATTATCCGGAGACGGGGTGCGGATTTTTTTTGACTACACTGCCTTCCCACAATTTTATTTGGGGAGGTATGCTGTGAGTTGGTAATCAGTATGTTATGTGTTTTTCGGCGCTGATTTTGGAAAACTATTCAGAGTTTGCCATATATTTAACCTTTCTCTAAAGGCAGTTTTTAGTCGGTTAATAGTGATAAAAAATGTCCTATTGCTTCTTCTATGTCAACATTGTCTCGCCATTCCCCATTCGCCTTTCTAATAAACTATTCCCAGTCCAACATTACTTTTCCACATTGGCCGCTTTCCATTACATCAAACCCTTTTTGGAAATCATCGATACTGAATCGGTGTGTGATAACCGGCGACAAGTCAAATCCGCTGATAAGCATCTGTTCCATTTGATACCAGGTTTCCCACATTTCCCGGCCGTAAATTCCTTTCAAAGTCAAAGCTTTGAAAATAATTTTGTTCCAATCTACGGTGGTGTTATTTGGTAAAATGCCAAGCAGAGATATTTTCGATCCGTTATACATATTTTCAATCATATCCCGAAAAGCAGCAGGAGATCCGGACATCTCCAAACCGACATCAAATCCGGTCATTTTCAATTTCTTAATAGCCTCGGGAATTGTTTCACCCTTAGCCGGATTTATGGTTAATGTCGCGCCCATTTTCTTTGCAATTTCCAATCGGTAATCGCTGATATCGCTCACAACGATAAATCGTGCCCCGGCAAATCGGCAAATTCCCGTAGCCATAGTACCAATCAAACCGGCACCGGTAATCAGTACATCCTCAGCAATTAACGGAAACGAAAGTGCTGTGTGGGTTGCATTGCCAAACGGATCCATGATGGACGCAATTTCATCGGAAATTCTGTTGTCCAAATGGATAACATTTTCTGCCGGAAGTGATAGATATTCAGCGAATGCACCATCCCGATTTACTCCAATTCCGATGGTGTTTTCACAAACATGCAGCTTGCCCCTCCTGCAATTTCTACAATGTCCGCATGCGATGTGTCCCTCACCGGTAACACGATCTCCGATTTTTACATTCTTCACTCCGGCACCTTTTTCTACAACTTCACCCATGTATTCATGCCCGATGGTCATGGGAGTTTTAATGGTGTTTTTTGCCCAATCGTCCCAATTGTAAATATGCAGATCAGTTCCGCAAATGGATGTTTTTTTTATTTTTATCAACACATCGTTGATTCCAACTTTCGGAATGGGGATATCTTCCATCCAAATCCCTTTTCCAGGGCGTGATTTTACTAATGCTTTCATAAATATAAGACCTTCTAAATCTCCCCGTGAGGAGAGACATTCGGGCATAGGGTTGATAAAGTTTATATTAATTTTTTAGAGTCAAGACTTTTTAGAATTAAGATTTTTAGAGTCAAGACTTTTTAGAATCAAGACTTTTTGGAGTCAGGACTAAAATCCAGACTTTCCTTTTTTACCTTTTATCTTTTATCTTTTACCTTTCATCTTTCAATCTTCTCAGTCTTCAAACCACTCATCCGGATAATTAATCAAATAAACTTGATTAGTTGCACGTGTCAAAGCGGTGTAAAGCCAGCGGTAATATTCCGTGTTGATTTGATCATCAGGTAAATATCCGTGGTCAATAAAGACTTTTTTCCATTGCCCCCCTTGTGCTTTGTGGCAGGTAACGGCGTAAGCAAATTTCACCTGAAGCGAATTAAAAAACTCATTCTCCAAAACTTTTCTCACTAATTTTCTCCGAACAGTTATTTCGGGATAATCTTCAGCTACTTTCGCAAAAAGCTGATTGCTCATTTCATTCATATGTGCAGGATTTTCAGATCCTAACCCATCCAACCAAACTCTGGCATCTATTTCCCAGTCAAAATCCAACGAACGCAATGTTAAATCAACAAAGTGAAAGTCGTACATTTCATATGATTTCCCAATCCTAACAACTTCTAAAACGTCACCATTGGCTATAAAGTCAATTTCAGGGTATGGTTTGTTCCAAAAATAATTGTTTCGTGTAACCATCAGCAAATCTCCGTTTGAGAGCTGTTCTTCACGCATCATAACTTGTGAGCGGATACCTTCGTTATACATGTTTGCACGCTTATTGGAGCGGGTTACTACTATTGTGTCTTCCACGCCTACTCCGCTGTACGAGCGCTGAATCGCGTCAATTAAATCTATCCCGCTTAGCCGCTCAATGTCGGTGAATTGTTTCAATCGAAATTTAGGATGAGTGTTCGTGGTTTCTCGTGCCAGATGCATTCTCAGGTTCGTAGCATGATAAAGAATTCCGCTTTCCAACGCTTGTCTTACAACTGATGTGAGGATAAATTCCTGTACGTTCAATCCAAAGCTTTTTAATTCCTTAACTTCCAATGCCGGACTTTTCGATTGCTCTACCGGGGGCAACTGCGCCGTGTCTCCAAGCAGTAATAGACTGCAACCTTCACCGCTGTAAACAAATTCGATTAAATCATCCAACAACCGTCCACTGCCAAAAGTTGATTCGCTGCTCGAATTCGAAATCATGGAAGCTTCATCAACAATAAAAAGTGTGTTTTTGTGTAGATTGTCAGTTAGTTGGAAACGAAAATCTGAAATAGATTTCTGTCTGTAGATTTTCTTATGAATCGTAAATGCCGGAAATCCTGAATAGCTTGAAAGCACTTTAGCCGCTCGTCCGGTAGGGGCGAGGAGTACTGTTTTCTGTTCCAAGCTGTTTAGTGCGCGGACTAATGCACTCACAACCGAAGTTTTTCCCGTTCCGGCATATCCTTTCAGTAAAAATGCTTTGTGACTGTCGTTTGACATGATAAAAACAGACAGCTTTTCAATCAAATCTGACTGTTGCCCAATCGGTTCAAACCCAAATTCCTGCCTAATTCTTTTACTAATGAAGTCACTTATCATACATACAAAGGTAAAGAATAATTTTTGTATTTTTAATGGAAAAAACAGCTGTTTTTTTATATAAAAATTGGTAGATCCGAGTTTGAGTAAGGCGCAAAAAAAAGAGCTGACATAATAATGCCAACTCTCTTCTTATCAATCTAAAAAATAATCAACTATTTCACTCTCAGCGCATCCACTTTTTCTTTAGCTAATTTACGAGTACAGAAGAACCAGTCGTAGCAAGTTTGCTCACCGTCGGTGCTTTCCATACGCTCTTTGGCTACGCCGCATGATCCTGCGGGAGGAACAATAACGTCGTCACCCGGACGCCAGTCTGCAGGAAGTGCAACTTCATAAGCATCTGCAGTTTGAAGACCAATAAGAACACGTTTTAGTTCATCAAAATTTCGTCCTAACGAAAGTGGATAATAAATAATGGTGCGGATTACCCCTTTTGGGTCAATAAAGAATACTGCACGTACCGCTTTTGTAGAGCTTTCGCCCGGCTGAATCATACCGTATTGTTTTGATACATTCATGGTAATATCTTCAATAAGCGGGAATGTAACTTCTATATTTTTCATCCCTTTATATTCAATTTTTTCTTTGATTGTACGAAGCCACGCGATGTGACTGTAGAGACCATCAACAGACAAGCCTACTAATTGTGTGTTCAACGCTTCGAATTCTTCTTGCATAGATGCAAAAGTCATAAACTCAGATGTACAAACCGGAGTAAAATCGGCCGGATGACTAAATAATATCACCCATTTTCCTTCATAATCTTTTGGGAAGTTAATTTCACCTTGTGTTGTAATAGCTTTGAAATCAGGAGCCTTGTCGCCAATACGTGGCATTGATAAAACTTGTTCTTGTGTTTCCATAAATTTTTATTTTATAATGATGTTAATAATTTTCTGTTGCAAAATTAGTGATGCTAATCTAATGTGACAAATGGATATTTCTATGAATGTATATATAAAACTTATATCCTCGGCTGAAGTTATAAGTAATGTGAATAGGATTGTTAGCTACAAATATACAAAAAATAATTAACATTTCAAAGGATTTTGTTAACTAAAAATGCTATAACAGTATAATTTTAGTAACTTTGTAATTCTTTGAAAATTTCAAATTGTCTAATGCATTGAAAAGTTGATTCAGATGAAACCGACACGATTAGAAAAATCATTAAACTTACAAAGCAATGATTTTTATCGTCAAAGGCTGCATCTGACCTCGATGTTAAAAAAAATAAACTATAAACAGATGAAAAAATTTATAATTTTTCTTATGGTTCCAATCTTTATTGCTTGTACCGGAGGCAAGTCTGCCTCTCCTTCAAAAGATGATTTTGCATATCAAGTTGATACGTTTGCTGATATTAAAATTCTTCGTTATCGGGTAGCCGGATTTGAAGATTTGTCATTGAAACAAAAAGAGTTGATTTACTATTTATCTCAAGCTGCACTTGAAGGAAGAGATATTCTTTGGGATCAAAATAACAAGTATAATTTGGCTGTCAGACGTACTTTGGAAGCTATTTTTGAAAATTCTGAAAATAAACTTTCGGATGACTTTAAGAAGTTAGAAACATATCTGAAAAGAATCTGGATGGCAAACGGGATACATCACCATTATTCGGAAGATAAAATGATTCCCGGTTTCAGTGCTGAATATTTTGCTGCTGAAGTAAAGAAAGCTGATCCTGCGAAACTGCCTTTGAAAGAAGGCGAAACACCAGATGACTTGATCGCTGTGCTTACGCCCATCTTATTTGACCCCGATGTGATGCCGATCCGCTCAAACCAAGCTGCCGGTGTAGATTTGATAACAACTTCAGCTAATAATTACTACGAGGGAGTCACTCAGAAAGAAGCGGAAGATTTTTACGCGAAAATGAAGAATCCAGATGACAACACGCCTATTTCATATGGATTGAACAGCAAGTTGGTGAAGGAAAATGGACAAATTGTAGAAAAAGTTTACAAAATAAACGGCATGTACAGCGCGGCTATCGAACGAATTGTAGGTTGGCTCGAAAAAGCTGTGAATGTAGCCGAAAATGAAGAACAGAAAGATATAATCCGTACCTTAATAAGGTTTTATAATAGTGGGGATTTGAAAACTTTCGATGAGTTCAACATCAAATGGGTGCAGGATTTGACTTCGCAAGTTGATTTCGTAAATGGATTTACGGAGACATACGGTGATCCGCTCGGAATGAAAGCGAGCTGGGAATCATTGATTAATTTCAAAGATATAGAAGCGACAAAAAGAACCGAAATTATCAGTAACAATGCACAGTGGTTTGAATATAATTCGCCGATTGACAAGGATTTTAAGAAAGAAGAAGTCAAAGGTGTTTCGGCCAAAGTGATTACAGCGGCAATGTTAGGCGGTGATTGTTATCCTGCTACCCCGATCGGGATAAATTTACCTAATGCAAATTGGATTCGTCTTCATTTTGGTTCGAAATCAGTGACGATTCAGAATATCACGGAAGCTTATGATCAATCTTCGATGGGCAGCGGTTTCAACGAAGAATTTATGTGGTCTGATGAAGAACGTGATCGAGCAAAAAAATACGGTTCGCTGACCAACAATCTGCATGTCGATTTACATGAATGCCTTGGACATGGCTCCGGAAAACTGTTGCCGGGAGTAGATCCGGATGCTCTGAAAGCGTATGGTTCTCCAATTGAGGAAACACGCGCCGATTTATTCGCTCTTTATTACCTTGGTGATCCGAAAATGGTGGAGTTAGGACTTCTGCCGGATGAAGAGGCTTATAAAGCCCAATACTATCACTATCTGATGAATGGATTCATGACACAACTCACTCGAATTCAGCCCGGTAAAAACATAGAACAGGCTCATATGAGAAATCGCCAGACGATTGCTGCCTGGGTATATGATTTTGGGAAAGATGAAAATGTAGTGGAACTGAAAGAAAAAGATGGAAAGAAGTATATTGTGATAAATGATTACAAAAAACTTCGTGATTTGTTCGGATTGCTGTTAAATAAAGTCCAACGAATAAAATCTACAGGAAATTTTGAAGGAGCCCGTGATTTAGTTGAAAAATACGGAGTGAAAGTTGATCAGGAAATGCACAAAGAGATTCTTGATCGTTATGCAAAGCTGAATATCGCACCTTACAGTGGTTTTGTAAATCCGGTTTATTCGCTCGTAACAGACAAAAAAGGAAATGTAAAAGATGTGAATATAGCTTATGACGAAGATTATATTCAGCAACATCTACGTTACTCTAAAGAGTATTCAGTATTGCCAACGTATAATTAAAGGAGTACAGAAAAACGCTCACTGTATTGATGTTAACATTTAAGATGTTATGAGACAGCCATTTAAGATTAGTTTTAAAACTAAGGCAATGATTTATGGCGAGTTCTATAGGTCCTTAATTTAAAAATAAAATATGATCATATGAAACAAAAAATTTTAATTTTATTTGCACTTCTTGCCGTTGTTTTTTCTTCATGTAAAAAGGAAAAGACAGAAGACAAATCGGAAGAAAGAATTGAAGAAAGTGATTCAATAGTTATTTCTGAAGAATCTCTAAAAGAGCATTCTGCCAAAAATGCATTGGATTGGGCCGGAGAATATAAAGGAATCGTACCTTGTGAGGACTGTGACGGCGTAGAAACAGCGCTGATTCTAAATGAAGATTTGACATTTACTCAGTCATTGACCTATATCGGGAAAGGGGGTCCTTACGACTCAAACGGTTCATTTACATGGGACGACATGGGAAATGTGGTTAGTTTAGAGTTTGAAGATGGAAGTATAGCAAAATATTTCGTTGGAGAAAACAAGCTTTTCTTATTGGATGATTATGGAAATCGTTTAGAAGGTGATGACTATGTGTTGAGAAAATGAAATTCATCTACAATACCTTAAGGGAGGATGAGGCTGTTCAACTGTATTATTCTCCCTTTAATTTCTCATTAGGGTTATTCCCCAAACCGCAAAAACAAAGCCAACTAAATCATTGTGAGATAGTTGGCTTTTTTGTATCTTTGTATATTACCTCGTTTTTGTAGTTTGTAGCTCAAAACGGGGGTAACCAAGAA
>JAAYIT010000259.1 GCA_012523295.1 Porphyromonadaceae bacterium
AAAAAACAAATATTCAAAAAGCAAGCAAAGTGCGTTCTACAAAAGGATTACTTACATTCGTATTTGGCAGAATTGCGGCAGCTTACATTAATCTGATTTATTAATTCAAACCCTGATTCGCATGATTTATTTTTTTCGTGGAAGTGGGTGTGGGTAGGGTACTTAGTTTCCAGAGCACAGGGTCCAATGTGTTGGTAAACGAAGCAACGAAATACAGTGCGTTGTTGTATATTCTGAACTGTGGATCTTCTTCTAATGGGTTCACTCTGTTCGTGTTATTTGGCTTTATTTTCACAGTACCGTCTTCGGTGCCGTCGGACTCCCACAGTTCGTATCCATTGCTTCCATCATCGGCTCTGAAATAGAGTTTGTCATTATAAACAATAAGATTATCTAACGGATTATCAATTGGTGTTCTGATATTCGTTGAATTGATTGTTTTTATTAGTTTTGTTCCTTCTGCGGTCCCATCTGTTTTAGCAAGTATCCTATCGGCAACCGAAAAATACAGCTCTCCTTTGAACGGTGTAAAGTGTTTTGGCGAACTGCTAAAAGGTCCATATCCCGTTTGACTTCCCGGGAATATATCCACCGCCAACTTAGTACCGGAAGCACTTCCGTCCGACTCCCATATTTCTCTTCCGTAAGTGGGGTGAGTGGCGCTGAAATAAATTTTATTGTTATAAATGATAAAATTATCCGGATCGGAGCTTGCCGTGGGGTGTATATCTTTTACCATAGCAGTAAGTGCGTCTGTACCGCCGCTCATCCACAGCTCTCTGCCGTGTGTACCGTCATCAGCCGTGAAAAAGAGAATCCCGTTGTACTCAAAAAAATCACGAATGACCGACCTGCTGCTTCCCGGACGAATGTCTTTCAATAATCTTGTACCTGCTTCAGTACCGTTTGTAAGCCAAAGTTCTTCACCTGAATCGTATGCATCGGCAGTAAAATAAAGCATATTGTTAATGACGAGTTTATTTCGAACAGTTATGCCTCCATTTCCATTTCGAATATCTTTTAGCATCATAGTGCCATTAAGAGTTCCGTCAGTTGCCCAAAGTTCCTCTCCATTCGTGCCGTCGTTAGCAATGAATATCAACCTATTGCCTACTATGATAAAATCACTTGGCGCAGAACCGTTTGTTCCGGGTAGAATGTCTTTAACTAATGAAGTGCCTGATTCTGTGCCGTTTGTTGTCCAAAGTTCAGAACCAAACATATTTTCATTTCCTTGAAAAAATATTTTATCCTGGAAAATAATTGGTTGCCTTACCCGTATTTTTTTTATCTCTTCCGTGTTTATTTCCGTTCCATCACTTTTGTATAGCCTACTACCTCCATTACCATCACTTGCTTCAAAAAACAGCTGATTGTTAAATTCAATCAATGAATTTGGATAGATAAATGTCCATGAAGTTCTTTTAGCTTTAAATGGTTCAACAACTGACGCTGTACCGTCGATTGTCCATAGTTCACTGTTATAGAATCCTCTTTTGTTCTCAAAGAATAACTTACCGTTGTATTCTATTGACATCTTAAAATTCGGTTCGCCGTCGTCAGTCAGTTTAACAAAATCTCTTTGCCCAAATGATACCATTGAGAAAAGAAAAATAAATAGGCTTAAAGTAGTTGTTTTCATAATTGTATGTTATTAGAAAATGATATTCACAAAAGTATAGTCTTCATGCAGCCGTTTTATCAGGGGAAACCCTGAAATTTTTAATAATTAATTTTTTCTTTAATCGGATTTAGAGAAAAAATCAGGGTTTCCCCTCTATTTTAGGCGAAATCGATGAAGTACTTTTACCCCCATAAAATTTTACACTATGAAACACTCTAAAATAACATTGGTAGCGCTACTGCTGATTATGCTATTCATGTACCCGTTTTGTAGCAAAAAATACAGAGCGAATAAAGACGATGAGCCGGCTTCGTTGGAAGTAAGCAACAATAATTGTTTGACAAATACATTCAAAAATTATGGTGAACTCCTTACAATTTCGGACATTCAGGCGCATTACAAGTTGGATGCGGAAAGCGTGACGATAAATAATTCCGAAGGATTGGGTGAGTACGAAAGTTGTTATTACACGTGGGAAAGTGACAGAACGGATGGGAAAAGTGATGCAAACGGAGTTTTTAATTTTCCGGATAAGAACCAAATCGGTGTGAAAAACCTGTCAGTTTACGATTCGGATTATACAAAGAAAGAGATTTTGGATATTTTCCAATTTGCATACAAGAAATTAGACGACAGGGACATTGAGATAATCAGCAAAAATCTTGAAAAAGAGTACTCCAACAAATCGAGAATAGAGAGAGCCAATGCTGAAAGCCTGATAGAAAGACGAAAAAACAGCGTGTATGAGAAAGTATATGGAGTGGGTGACAGCGCTTATTGGGATTTTACCGAAAAAAACGGCTGTAATTTAGTAGTGCTTCGGGGCTATGAGACTTTCACCGTTCATGTAAAA
Organism: Porphyromonadaceae bacterium; assembly: GCA_012523295.1. Taxonomy (GTDB): domain Bacteria; phylum Bacteroidota; class Bacteroidia; order Bacteroidales; family Paludibacteraceae; genus UPXZ01. The sequence goes on from JAAYIT010000259.1 coordinate 2,478, forward strand.
ATCAGTCTCAACGCAGATGAAAACCTTGAACTTGCCAAGAAATTGGCGCTTACGATTTTAGCAAAATGCGAAGGGTAAAGCGGGGTTGTCAATCTCCCAAGCTCCCTTCTCCAAGGTAATGTCATTACGTTAAGCATTAAATAATTGATCTACAGTTAAATATAAGATAATTTATCATCAAATAATACAATCTTAACTTCGTAGAAGTTGCCCGTGAATAACCCCTAATGTGAATTAGGGGTAGGCAATCCATCCAAACAAAGAACGCTGTAGGCGTTCTACATTATGTTTTTAGGAAAACTCCTACAGAGTTTTGATGTGATTTAATTCACCCCCAATTGAAATTGGGGGTTATTCAAGGGAATGTCCTACGGACATTGCATCGTATAACGGGGATAAACATCGTAAAATCAGCAAAACATGTCTTAACTTAATGACATTATTCTCCAAAGTGGGAAATATGGACTGCAAATTTTTAACTGCATCTGTTAAATCGCAGTAACTCCCCCTTTAGGGGGCTGTGGGGCAGGTCTGAACTACTAACTCAAATACCCCTCTAAAATCGCATTCCGAACCAATCCGGCTACATTTTTTACATCAAATTTCAAGAAAAGATTCATCCTGTGGCTCTCGATGGTTTTCTCAGACAAATTGATTAACTCAGAGATTTCTTTGGTGGTTTTTTCACGCATGATTAGCTGCAGTATCTCAATTTCTCTCGGTGTCAAAAATACTTTTTGCTCCGGATCAATCCTGTTGCCTTTTTTCGCGGCAATGATTTCAGGTGATTTGTAAATCCCGCCATGCATAACCGTATCGATGGCATTAACGATTTCCGCCTTCTCATCCGATTTGAGCAAGTAACCCGAAATTCCCATTTTGAAAAGACTGTCAATCGAAGCATTATCGCCCAACGAAGATATGATTATTACTTTCAAATCCGGGTGACTTTTTATGATACCATTCAAAAATTCGCGCGCATCATCTTTCCCTAATCTGATGTCCTGAAATAGAATATCAATTTTGTTTTCAGTCAATATTTGTTGTAAATCATAAAAATTCTCAGCCGAAAAAATCTGAGCATCCGGCATAGCAATTTTAATAATCTCAATAATCCCTTCAATAATCAATTGATGGTCATCGGCTATTAATATTCTTTGTCCGCTCATATATTAGAGAATAAGATAAATTTCTTTCATAGTTTTTAGTTATTGAAGTCAAGATGACTCCACATCCTAATCCCCGAAAAGGGGTAGCCCTGTAATTATGGTAGCACATTGCGCAATTATCAGATAATCTACCAAATACGCACGCCCTAAAGCCTCTCCCTTTCGGGGAGAGGTTTGGAGAGGGGCTATGCGCTGGCTGTCTCCCTTCGTAAAACTATCCTCGCAATCGTCCCCTCACCAATTTCGGATGTCAAATCAAAGTCTGCTCCAAGACTTTCCAACCTCCGTTTCAAGAATCGTAATCCGTCAGATTCAGTAAATTCGCTCTCGTCCATTCCCTTCCCATTATCTTCTATCACCAAGTGCAAATCTCCGTCTCCTTTTAGGTATTGTACATGAATATGGTCTGCATTCGCATGTTTTTGGGCATTTTGCACCAATTCCTGAACAGCGCGGAATAGACTATGAGCCAGATTCTTAGGCAACTTCAAGTCATACGTGTTGCTGAAATAATTTATCGGCAGTTCTTCGGTATTATTTCTTGCGCAATAATCTTGAAGCGCATCCGCCAATGTATGGTTATCAAAACTCAACGGTAAAATATTATGCGCCACCAATCTCACTTCGTTAAGTACGTCTTGCACCAACTTCAAGAGGCGTTTACTATCGCTGCTTTGCACAGAGTTTTCCAACATCAATTTAATCGCCGTAAGTTGCGAGCCGATACCGTCATGCAATTCACCCGACACTCTGCTTCGCTCCATTTCTTCACCATCTGTCAACGCTTGGAGCACTTCTTTCTCTTTTTGAATTTCAAGCGCTTTCTGCTTGTTCGCGGAAATTCTTTGCAGGAAAAACAGCACACTCAAAATCAATACTGATAAGGCAACTAATAGTATAATCCAATTTAGATGTCCTTTCAGCTTATTTTCTTGCGACAAAATGATGTTGTTCTTTTTTTCCGACTCGAAACTAATCAACAAGTTTTGAATAATTTCCTGGTTCTCTTTATTGGATTTTTCCCGGTATTCTTGTTCCGCTCTTTGCGTATGCAGATAAGCGTTACTAAAGTCGCCTATTCCGGCGTAGCCTTGACCCAGATTTTTATTTAGGCTGTATTCAATGTCTGAATTGCCAACTTGGCGTGCCAAATCCAATGTTTTTTTGCCGATATCAATGGCATTGGGATAATCTTTTAATCCTAAATAACAGGTCAAAAGCGATGCTCCGGTGGATATCAATATTTGCGTCTGCTGAAATTTTTCACCTAATTCTCTCGCACTTTTAAGCGGTTCGATGGCTTCGGCGTATTTCTCTTGTTTCGCCAACACCTCGCCTTTTGCATAATATCCGAGCAGTAAACCCTGAATATTGCTGTTTTCTTGGCTCAACAGCAACGCCTCATCGGCATATTGATTAGCTTTATCTATGTCATTGCTTGTGTGCAGTGTTGTAACGGCGAGCAGTCCGTTAATCATCGGAAGGTACTGTTTGTCGCCTATTTCATTCAAAATGGTGTGGGCTTCTGACCCGTATTCATGAGCGGTATCGTAGTCGGTGCGGCTTAAAAAAACGTTAGCTAAATTGTATCGGATGGTGGCTGCCTGAAGTTTGTCATCATTTTCTTCGCTTAGTTTCAGGGCTTTCCGAAAATACATTACAGCTTCATTTTGCTGATTCTTGTATGCCGAAACTGATGCCAAAAGGTTCAAGTATTTCGTCCACTTAAAATTTAACGAATCGGCTAAATACTGATTGTAAACGCTCGCCAATGCAGAGTCAGCTTTGGCTAACCGCCCTTTCATTATGTCATTTCGTAATAAATTATACTGATAAACATCTTCGAGCAGCGGTTCTTTATCAAACAAGGTTTTTGCCACATGAAGCAAACTATCTTCATTTGCTCCCGGCATATAAACTTGTTGAAAAACTTGCGCTAAAGCAATCGAGTCTGCAGGGTCTATTTTTTCAATATGCTTCTCATTTACACCGGAGTTACATGCTATCAAAAAGATTGAAAAAATGAACAAAAAGTAATTTTGTTTCGATTTCATTATCAAATTATTTAGGGAATTATAGTTTTTTGATTACAATGTGCTAAGGTTAATATGTTAAACATTAAAGGTCACATGAAAGTTCTTTTATTTTCAAAAATAAAATATTTAACGAATATTTATATCAAAATGTAAACTTTCCCCTCCGAAATACGCTTCTTATTTTACACTCATTTCGACAATATTAATTATTAACAAGATGCTCATGATTGATTAAAAATCTGTTACATTTAGTTGTATTTGGCTTCAGAAAAGCCTAACAATTTGTAGCAAAATGAATGTGTTTCAGGTACGCCCATTATTGATGTCGAATATTTGATGCTGAAATTAGCTACAAATATTAAATTCCACCGGAATTTTCCTTAAAAATCAAAAGTCAAAATAACTTTATCGTTAATATTTAAAAAAAAAGAATCACTCAAAGTCAAATTTATAAAAACTCAAACTCTTTAAAAAAACTATTTTTTTCAACTAACAATTTCACTAAAAAAGAATCATTCTAAATTACAAATTGTATGTCATTTGAAATTTTTTCTATAAAAATGATTTATTTTTGTCCGTATTTTTGAGAAAAGGAAACTACCAACTTACTTCTAAACACTTTTACAACCAACTCTTTTTTGGATTTAATTGAGAACTTTTTTCAAGTTATTTTGTTCATATTTATTCACTAAACCGTTAATAATTCTAACCTAAAAACATTTTAACTATTCAGCTTGTTATTAAACTGATTCTAAATAAACAATAAATATCAATAATTTCGATTGGTAAAAACTATGGCTAAGACAAATAAGACAAAAGTTCAATTAGACATTCCGAAGGAGAAATTGCTCCATATGCACAAGCTCATGTGCGATATCCGCAATTTTGACAACAAGGTAAATCAGATGGTAAAGAGAGGACAAGTCCCCGGGATGACACACTTCTCGGTTGGTGAGGAAGCTGCCAACGTGGGTGCAATCGCTGCAATTTCTGAAGGCGATCTTATTACTTCCAACCACCGCGGGCACGGACAAACCATTGCAATGGAAATAGATCTGAACGAAATGATGGCGGAAATCATGGGTAAAGCTACCGGAACCTGTAAGGGGAAAGGTGGTTCAATGCACATTGCCGATTTGGATAAAGGAAATCTCGGAGCTAACGGTATCGTAGGCGGCGGGATGGGAATGGCAATTGGAGCTGCTCTTACGCAACAGATGAAAAAAACAGGCAAAATAGTCATGTGCTGTTTTGGTGATGGTGCTTGTAATGAAGGGACTTTCCACGAAACACTTAATATGGCTTCTGTCTGGAAATTACCGGTAATTTTCTATTCCATTAATAATTTTTACGGAATCAGCACACCGATTTCAGAGGTAATAAATATTGATTACAACTACCAACGCGCATGTGCATACGGAATTCCCGGACACTTTATTGAAGATGGAAACGATTTATTGGCTGTTTACAATAAATTTGTTGAATTAGTAGATTATGTTCGCGAAGGCAATGGCCCGGTTCTGGTCGAAGCGCTCACTTACCGCTGGTACGGACACTCTACTTCCGATCCCGGAAAATACCGGACTAAAAAAGAAGTGGACGAGTGGAAGAAAAAAGATCCGATAGTTAAATTCAGAAACTACCTGCTCGAAAATAAGTTAGCAACCGAAGAGGAATTAGACGAAATAAATCGTAAATCTATGGAAGTTGTGGAAGGCTCTGTGAAATTTGCCATGGAAAGTCCGGAACCAACTTTGGAAAGTGCATTTGAAGATATTTTTGCACCGTAGAAACCATTTCTAACCCCTAAAGGAAAAAATCATAGTAGAAAAAGTAAAAAAATTAAGATATACAATGAATATTACAAAAGACAAGAGTCCGGCTTCGGCAAAATCCCCTGCAGTGGATTCAGGGGCTACAAAATTAATGTCAGTCAGGGACGCCATAATAATGGCAATGTCCGAAGAAATGCGTCGCGATGAAAACGTATTTTTAATGGGAGAAGATGTCGGTATTTTTGGAGGAGATTTTGGTACTTCAGTAGGAATGCTTGAGGAATTTGGAAAAGAAAGGATCCGCGACACACCCATTTCTGAAAATGCAATCTCCGGATGTGCTATTGGTGCCGCTATGACAGGTTTACGACCAATTGTCGATGTGGCTTTCATGGACTTTATCGTTTACATGATGGACAACATTGTCAATCAAGCAGCAAAAACCCGCTATATGTTCGGTGGAAAAGGTCAGGTTCCGACTGTATTTCGTTGTGCGGCCGGATCCGGTGTGGGCTCTGCCGCTCAGCACTCGCAATCACTCGAAGCCTGGTTTACACACATACCCGGAATAAAAGTAGTTGCTCCGGGTACACCTGCTGACGTAAAAGGACTGCTTAAAACAGCAATCCGTGACAACAACACCGTTATTTTCCTTGAATACAAAGCACAGTACAACATGCGAGGTGAAGTGCCTGTAGATCCGGAATTTACTATTCCGCTCGGTAAAGCCGACATCAAACGTGAAGGAAAAGACGTTACCGTAGTTACTTACGGACGGATGCTTGAGCGAGTTATCCAAGCTGCTGATGAGGTAAAAGAAGCAAATGGTGTCAGTGTAGAGGTAGTAGATCTTCGCACACTTATGCCATTAGACAAAGAAGCAATACTTACTTCTGTAAAGAAAACCGGAAAAGTTCTCTTGGTAAACGATGCCCACAAAACGGGCGGATTTATTGGAGAGGTTGCCGCTATGATCGCTGAGAGCGAGGCATTTGACTTTTTGGACGGAAGAATTCTGCGTTTGGCAGGTGAAGATGTACCGGTTCCATACAATGCAACGTTAGAAGCGGCAATGATTCCGACAGTAGAAAGGATTAAAAAATATATATTAAAATTGGTAGATAAAAGGTAGTTTCGGGTTCCGAGTTTCGCGTTCCGGGTTTCGAGTTTTGCGTTCCGAGTTTCGATTTTTAGAGACTAATAATAGCGCTTAAATACGCCAAATAACAATTGACACGATAGTAGTTTTGAGATTGTAGTATATAAAGTTGGCAGCTTGGGACAGCTATTTTTCAATAGTTTATAGTCTATCTGTTTTATTCAGCAATTTTCAAAAAATATTGTTGATAAAAAAACAAGACATGAAGTAGTGGTTTTAGTGGTTTTAAAACACAAAAAAACGAACTTGTCTGCGACAGAAGGAGATTTATTTTTTGAATTTCACTTAACTACTTTCAACCATCAACTATTGAACGAAACAACTAATCAACCAACTTTTACGTGTTTATTAAAAATTTATGGAAGAAAGACAATTAATAAGAGCAACTCCTGCGGCAAGGCGATTGGCACGTCGGATGAATGTGAACCTGCAAAATGTAACCGGAACAGGCTACAAAGGACGAATTCACAAAGAAGATGTTGCCGGGTGGAATTTCGTTGAAAAAGTCCACATTTCGCCACTTGCACAGCGTATTGCCGACGAACATAACATAGATTTATCCGGTATAAAAGGCTCGGGTCATAATGAGAAAATCATGAAAGATGATGTCTTGCTGTTAATTTCCGATCCGGTATTGAAAGCAAGATTGACTCGTGATGACTTTGCTGAGGCTACAGCACCTCCGAAGCCTCTCTCCAAAGTTACCAAGCAAATTCAGGTTAAGCCCGCTTCTGCTGCTCCGAAAAAGGAAATTGCTCTTGCCGAACCTGACACAGAGACCATTCCGATGAGCATGATGCGAAAAATCATCGCGAAACGGATGTCGGAAAGCTATTTCTCAATCCCATCGTTTATACAGACTTGGGAAATTGATATGACTGAATTGCTCGCGCTCCGAAAAAAATTGATGGATCCGATCATGGTAAAGACAGAAAAAAAGCTGACTGTTACCGATTTGATTTCATTCGCGGTGATAAAGACATTGATGAAGCACAAGTATATCAATGCAAAACTGAATCCTGAAGCTACAGAAATTACGTTCCACAACTATGTGAACCTTGCAATAGCAGTCGGCATGGACGAAGGATTGTTAGTGCCGGTGGTGAAAAACGCGGATAAAATGTCGCTAAGTGAACTCGTAGTAGCGCTGAAAGATGTTACTGAAAGAACACTGAACAAAAAACTACTACCCGATGAGCAAGTCGGCAGCACATTTACTATCAGCAATCTTGGAATGTACGGTGTAGAGAGCTTTACAGCTATTATCAACCAACCGAATGCCGCGATTTTGAGTGTTTCTTCCACTAAAAACACGCCGGTGGCAAAGGATGGTGAAGTTGTAATACGTCCGATTATGAAAATCAGTCTCACCAGTGATCATAGAATAATTGATGGTTTAGCAGCGGCTAAATTTATGACTGATTTGAAACAATTGCTTGAAAATCCACTGTCGTTGTTGATTTAAGTACGCTTCGCGTGATAATGTCTGAAGACGATAGTGCCTTCGGCGATAATGCTTCGTGATAATGCCTGAAGGAATAAATGTCTGCAACTATAATTTTAAAAAACTTTATTATGAGAATTGAAGATTTGGAGATTTATAATTTATCAATGAATCTTTCTGATAAGATTTGGGAATTAGTTTGCAAATGGGTTTATTTCCAAAAAGATACGGTCGGGAAACAATGGGTAAGAGCAGCAGATTCAATCGAAGCGAATATTGCTGAGGGTTTTGGAAGGTTTACTCCAAAAGATTCTAAAAATTTTTATATAATTGCAAGAGGTTCAATGCAAGAAAGTAAAACTTGGTTAACAAAAGCATTTCGAAGGAATTTAATTTCAGAAAATGAATACCAAGAACTTCTTAACGAGTGGACCAAAATATATTTTAAGTTAAATAATTTTATCAAAACTCATTCTAAATTATTAGAAAGCAAATAAAATTATCGCGCAAAGCGCACTATCGCCGAAGGCACTATCGTGTGATGTGCAAAATTTGAAAAAACAAACAATATAATAATCGCCCGAAAAAATTCCAAAATTGGATTTGGGGCTTATCTTTAATTTTATGGCTCGCGAAATAATTATGCCCAAAGCCGGCATTGACATGACCGAAGGGGAAATCGTAAAATGGTTGAAAAAAGAAGGTGATCCGGTAGAAGCCGGTGAAATTATCCTTGAAATCATGACTGATAAAACCAGTATGGAAATCGAAGCAGAAGAATCCGGTATTCTTCTGAAAATTCTTCGTCACGATGGCGAGACGGTTCCAATCGCTGAGGTTATCGGATATATCGGGGAAGAAGGAGAGGAAATTGTACCGGAAGAACCAAAAGTAGAAGAACCTGTTGTACAAGAAGAACCGCTCGAAAAATCACTAACCCGGCTAGAAGATTCATACAATGTTATAGTGATTGGTGGTGGACCTGCCGGTTATGTAGCAGCCATTCGTGCAGCGCAACACGGTGCAAAAGTGGCTATCGTAGAAAAGAATGTATTTGGCGGAACTTGTCTGAATGTAGGCTGTATCCCAACAAAAACGTATCTGAAAAATGTTGAAATCATCGAGGGAGTAATGATGGCTGCCGAGCGCGGTATCGTGTTTGAGAATACGAACTTTAAAATAGATATGCCGAAAGTGGTAGCACACAAAAATTCGGTTGTGAGAAAGTTGACAAGTGGAGTTGAAGCACTATTGAGGAGCAATAAAGTCGATATATTCAAAGGTGTTGCAAAAATCAGCAAAAACAAAGATGTAATCGTTGATGATTCTAAAGTTATCAAGGGTGACAAAATTATCCTTGCCGGCGGTTCTAAAGTTTCACAAATCGATATTCCGGGAATAGAGAATCCGAACATCTTGTCAAGCGATCAGTTGCTCGATGTTACAGAATTACCGGAAACACTGGCTGTTATTGGAGGTGGAGTGATTGGAATTGAGATGGCGCAAGCATTCAGCGAGCTCGGCTCAAAAATTACTGTCATTGAGATGATGGACAGAATTGTTCCCGGAATTGACGAAGAAGCTTCGGATGTACTCGCGGCCAACCTGAAGAAAAAAGGTGTAAAAATCCTTACTTCTACAAAAATCACAGAAATCAAAGACAACAAAGGACGCGTAGAAGTAATTACCGACAAAGGATCGATTATTGCCGACAAAGCTTTGCTATCTGTAGGTCGCCGACCTGATTTGGAGGGGATAGGCGATGTGGAGTTTGAATTAGAAAGAGGAAAAATCAAGGTTGATAAGTTCATGGAAACAAGCGTGAAAGGTATTTACGCTCCCGGCGATATCAACGGAATCAAGATGCTTGCACACGTAGCCTTCCGTATGGGTGAAGTTGCAGCCGATAACGCGGTAAAAGGCAATCACAGAGAGATTAAACTTCACTCCGCACCATCGGTAGTTTACACGCTTCCCGAAGTGGCGATGGTTGGATTGACCGAAAATGAGGCTCGTGAAAAATACGATATACGCGTTGGAAGATTTAATTTTGCGGCAAACGGACGCGCGTTAGCATCGGGCGAAAGCAGCGGATTCGTAAAAGTTATTGCCGACAACAAATATGGTGAAATTCTTGGTGTTCATATAGTTGGACCTGCAGCTGCTGAAATTATTAATCAAGCTTCTCTATTGATGGAAATGGAAATCACGGTAGATGAAGTAGTAAAAACTATCTACGGACACCCGACTTATTCTGAAGCACTCTTTGAAGCATGCGCGGATGTCTTAGGTGAAGCAGTCCATTTACCCAAAAAACAAAAATAAAAATAAGTTAGTACTTAAATACTCAACTCTGCCGGATTAAAAAAGATGGCAGGGTTGTTTTTTTCAATATGATATACATTGTCAACAAATCAAATAAACCCGATTATAACATTGCTTTAGAAGAGTATTGCTTCAAGAAATTAGTTGACCAAGACAAAGTTTTCATTCTGTGGATCAACGAACCTGCCATTATTGTGGGTAAACATCAAAACACGGCAGAAGAGATAAATGCCGAGTTTGTTAAAAAGAACGGAATTCATGTTATCCGGCGAATTTCAGGTGGTGGTGCTGTTTATCATGATCTCAACAATCTGAATTACACCATCATTTCCAATGAAGAAAAAGGTGCTGATTTTGATTTCAAGACGTTCTCCGAACCTGTTATCAGCACACTTGCAGAATTAGGTGTGAAAGCCGAATTCACCGGCAGAAACGACATTGTCATTGACGGAAAAAAAATCAGCGGAAATGCACAAGCTTACATAAAAGGACGAGTTATGCACCATGGTTGCCTGCTTTTTGATACAGACTTATCGGTTCTATCGAAGGCTCTTGAGGTTTCAAAAGATAAAATTGAAAGCCGCGGAGTAAAGTCGGTCAGGAGTGTGGTTGACAACATACTACCGCACCTGAAAGATAAAATTTCGGTTGATGAATTCGCAGATAAAATTTTGGAGCAAATGAAGCGA
>JAAYIT010000260.1 GCA_012523295.1 Porphyromonadaceae bacterium
AATCATGAAAGAGTAAGTACAAAACTAAAGGGGCTGAGTCCTGTGCAATACAGAAATCAGTCCTCCTTATAAAAACTAACCGTCCAACTTTATGGGGTCAGTTCAGGTTTTGTGGGAGGATTACCCATCAACGCCCACACCAGTCCTTGGGCATGAAGTCACCCGTTGAAGTCAGAGAGACTTTAGCGGCATAATGTGAGCAGAAAGTGCTGGGTCATTACATCTTACACTTCTAGCTACTCTCATTCTTCTTTTTCATAAAATAAATATTTTAAAATATTTGGGTGAGCCTACTGCAAGTACAGATGTTTTGCGTTGCCGCAAAACGGGGTTAAATTGAATATTGTATACAATAGTTAATTTAACCCTATCCTGCACTCATAAACTCACGATTTTTAGCCCTTTAAGTCTTTCTCCGATTGTCTGTAATCTTTTTGATTAATCACTAATTAAATGTAATTATTTTGTATACAAATATATAAAGGGCTACCTAATTTATGAAAAAAAATTAGCCCTGATATACATAAAAAACTCGAGTTTCAAAATTAATTATAAAAATATGTTCAATCATTTTGATTGGTTAATACGCAAAACCAATCGTTACCGATTTTTTTAGTCTGAACATTTTTAGATTTTTCTTTAGCTCTTCTTAACATATTTGACGTTTCAAAAACATTAGGAACCAACGCTTTTTCAATATCAACAGCTAAACACTTTCCACCATTTTGTCGAACAAAATCTTCGTATTTTTCAGCATATTGTTTATGTTTAACTTCCCATTTACTATTCTTTTTCCCTGCCATTGCTTCTTCAATTGATAAATATTCATCGTACTGAGTAAATACAACTTCGGAAGTATTGTAAAGTTCATCTGAATCAGCATACTTATGAACTCTAGGCTCAATCTTGAACTGAATACTTCTATCTTTACGACTATAGTTAGACTTAGCTATACCCATGATATTCTCGCCTTTATCATTACAATCAATCACTAAAACAACTCTGGCTTTAGCTGCGTATTGCATAGAACCAATGACACGATCCATATAAGAATACTCATTCGAATTTTTTGAAAAATGGTGGATTCCAATAAATGCAATATTATGTTTTTCCACAAACTGAGAAATTTTTTTCAAAATTATTGATACATTTGAAGCTTTGTTACTATCCCCACTTACAAACTCATGAATCGGATCAGCCATAATGACTTTTAGATCTGAGTCTGGCTTATTAATATATTTTTCTTCAAGGTTATGAAAAAAAGCATCAATATCTTTTGCTGGTTCGAAATCAGGATCATTTAATACATCTATTTTTGATAAGTCAGCACCTGCTACTGCTAATTTATGCAGAATACTTTGTGAATATGAGTCCTCTGAAGAATAAAATATAGCGCTACCTTTCTGAATTGATAAATCAAATATATTGCCTCCCTTAGTCACATGCGCCAAAATTTTGCAGCAAGTAGTGGTTTTCCCAACACCTGGTTGTCCTGCAAGGATTGTTAGACTACCCAAAGGAATACACTCTTCCAATAACCATTCCGT
>JAAYIT010000261.1 GCA_012523295.1 Porphyromonadaceae bacterium
ATAATCAGCAATTTATTTTTTGTCATGTACTAAGCAGTTCTTCTTAAAACTTGACGCATACGAATTAGTTACAAATCTTAAGGAGCGAATATAAACAAAATTTCTCAAAGTTGTGATTTTTGTATAGTTTGAGGAATTCTCTCTATGAGATAGTACAATTGACGTTTTCATTATCTGACTTTTCCGCGTCCTTGCTCTCGTTTGGTGCCGCTTAACTTCAAAACATAGTATATATCATTTATAATCACCATCTAAGAAGTGAATAATTTCACAGTATTACCAGTAGTATTTTAGGGATGTTGCACAAAGGTAAAAATTTATCAATAACACAAAACATCTTTTGCATAAATTCATAATTTAATGAAGAAGTGATTTTTGATGATATATGGATGAAGAAAAAGCCACTGATTAAGTGATAGAAGAAAATGAGAACGCTTTTGCTGCGGTATAGTGGGAACATCATCGATAAAGCAACGTCGGTCGACTTATCCGTAAGCGTACCGCCAGGAAACCCCGGCCCCGAAGCCGATATATAGACACGGCGCCCGAAGCGCGCAGAGGCCGGCAATATTTGCCTGTGAAGGCTCGCAGAGACAAACAGGCAACGCCGGCGTCCAGCGCTGACCAGCCGGGGATATCGGGAGGCTGAGCGGGTCGGGGTTGTAGGGCGGGGAGCGCCGCTAAAAAAACAACAGGGAGCGCTGCCAATAAAATCTGCGGGGAGCGCTGTCAAAAGAAATCAGCAGGGAGCGAAGGTGATTCCATAATGTTTGATATTAAAAACATTTTACCTGCTTTTGTGCATTATATCAAACATTGTTATGAAAAGAGAGAAAACCTTCATTAAGTACATGGCTCCTAAACGGCGAGTGTAGTCCAACACCGACTCATCGCCGGGCCTTGCAGGCCGCTCAGAGTCCTACTTATTGTGTGGCGTACATTTTATCAATCTATCGTAAATATCTGTTTTTGAAATGTATTTAATGGAATCAAGTCCTTTTCTTTCCTCCTCAATATTTATCAAGCCAAAATAATTCAAAAATCTATCAAAAGTACGAACCGAATAACAATTAGTTGAATATCTTTCAAGTGTACCATAGTTAGGCTCAATAGAATCTAATAATCGCGGATATGCTTTAAAATATCTCTCAGCATAAAATGAGTCTAATCGCCTTTCTCGTCCGTATTTTGATAGCAAGATCAGAGAAAAACCATACCCAAGTTGTCCGATTTGGTTCTCTCCATATCCGTCATAAAAGGCCCAATTAAACTTGTTTGTCATGGTCAAAAATATCTGTCGCAATAATTCCTCGTTATTTCCAAGAATCTTTTCGGACGATTTTGTCAAACTTAATTTCCCATTTCGCTTTTTAATAAATCCTGCAAGTTCAAGCAAAATCCGACTGAGATTTATTGTCATTGAATCAGTCTCCTTGTATAGTTTTGAAATCCCTTTTTCTATGTATTCATCTTTTAGAAATCCTTGACTATAGAGCTCTGATACTATCTTAGTCGGCAAAAATCCCTGCTTGGTTAGCTTAATCTCTCCATTTTTGTCAATTAAATCCGTTAAATATTTAATCTGGTTAAGAATCGGAATCTTTGTGTAATCTGTGTCAGATAGTTTTTGCAATTTCAAGGGACTATCAATTGCGAAAGTAAAATGTAAAATCTTGTGCATCTCAAAAGGCGAGTACCCTTCGAAATCAGCAATTGGCCGATTGTTCTGCTCATTCATCACTTGGTCAATATTTCTTTGAATATCTTTTAAATCCATGTCATTTTATTGTGATACAGTCTATTTGTATGACACCCAGCGGATGTGCAGACCTCGGCCGCCAGTGGCGGCTGTGGTTTGAACGATGTTAGGCAAAGTTTGGTTTCATTTCAATAGCTTTCGGCTTTCGACCTCATTTAGAATTGTCATCTGCTGGATTGCGATCTCGTTCAAATTTTTCAGTCTTCCAACCTGAGCCATGCCCTCGTTAATCATTACGGCATTCAAGTTTTCCATATTCGACAGGCAGATCAATTCATTGATCGATGCATAATCACGAATATTCCCTTTCTTTTCCGGATTCAATTCTCGCCACTCCTTAGCAGTCTTTCCGAACAACGCCACATTTAACACATCCGCCTCATTGGCATATATCAACGACAATTGATTGGACGTGACTTTTGGTGGTATCAAATGTCTCTTTACAGCATCTGTATGTATATGATAGTTGATTTTTGCCAGCTCTCTTTTGGCCGTCCACCCCAGCTCTTTTTGTTCCTGATCCTTTAACCGCTGAAACTCTTTAACTACATACAGCTCAAACTCTACCGATATCCAGCTCGCAAACTTAAAAGCGATATCTTTATGGGCGTAGGAACCTCCATATCTGCCCGATTTTACAATGATTCCAATTGCATTCGTGCTCGATATCCATTTCAGGGGAGACAGCGTAAAGGCATTCAAACCAGCCTCTTTTCTAAACCCCTCGAATTCGAGGGGTTTAAAGTTCGGATTGTACAATGTCTCCCAAATGCCCAAATATTCGATAGTATTTCTATTGCGCATCCAGTTCCCAATTACTGCACTGGTATCATCCGTTTTATACCTGGCAATATCGGTCAACGAAATATAATCAGCATCGTTGATTCTTACAATCGATAGATCGGTGTTTTTTACTGTTATCTTAGCCATCCTTTTGGGATCTGTTTTTTATTTTAAATTTTGCCCAACACCCAAACAAACCCATTAATATTATTTCCGCCTTGTGCCCAGAACCTGAGCAACACAGAAGAGGCAGCTGCGATTGTTCGCTGCTACCCATAAATTATCCATTGTTAATTGGGGCATCTTGTGTAATTATGGTATTCATTATCTGTAGATTAACCTCGAGAAAAGAAAGCCACTCCGGAAATTCGCTTTCTCTTGTAGCAATAAAGTCTAACAAAAATACACATTTATTGCATCTCAACATCTTTTTTCGAAGATTTTTACTTCTTCAGTTTTACCCAAGCAACCAACCCAACCCAACGAACGAACCAACCGACCCAACAAACCGTGACTTGCCCGTAAGCGTACCGCCAGGAAACCCCGGCCCCGAAGCCGATATATAGACACGGCGCCCGAAGCGCGCAGGGGCCGGCAAAATTTGCCTGTGAAGGCTCGCAGAGACAAACAGGCAACGCCGGC
>JAAYIT010000262.1 GCA_012523295.1 Porphyromonadaceae bacterium
AATCCTCAATGCGCCATTTTCTCATTATCAATCAATTAAAAAAGTGGATAAATTTAGTCTGCAAAAGTAATTAATTTATTTGTTTTTCGGGCGGATTTTATAACAACATCCTTTGAAAAAGAAAGGATGTTTTGTTTTATGTATTTTTAACGATGCCGTATGCAGCTTTTTATTCGAAATCCCATCTAAACTTATATCACCCTGAAAATTTTTAAGGATATGAACTCAATTAAAAAATTCCATTCTCTCTTACTGATTTTAGCAGTAATGTTTTCCGGTTGCGAGAAATCGGACGGCGAAATAGATCCGAAAAACCTTCCCGACCCGATAAAAATAGAATTTCGTTCCACCGCCGAAAAAGAACTTTTAAAATCCGACCAACAGTTTGCATTCGAGTTTTTCGCCAACGTTTTTGATGAAGAAACGCGCGGAGAAGACAAAAGCTTTATGGTCTCGCCTTTCAGCCTGAGCATGGCTTTGGCCATGACGTGGAACGGTGCTGCGGGAGAGACCAAAACCGGTATGCAGGAAACATTAGAAATGGGCGATTGGGAAGATGAAGAGATTAACGGTTACTACAAAAAACTAAAAGAAGCTTTGCTGAAAACCGATCTTTCCACCAAGCTATCGATAGCCAATGCCATTTTTACAAATAAATTCGTAACCATCCAGCCCGGTTTCATCAAAACCAATACCGATTATTACAACGCTAAGGTCCAATCGGTAGATTTTTCAGACCTTAAAACTGTGGACATCATCAATAAATGGGCTTCGGACAATACCAACGGATTAATTGAGGAAGTACTTGATAAGACCGACCCTGCGGCTTTGATGTATTTGTTAAACGCTATTTACTTCAAAGGAATCTGGACTTCGAAGTTTGATGTGAAAAACACGTCGAAGAAAATGTTCACAACCGAAAACGGTGAAAAACAGACAGTAGACATGATGTCGCAAACCGCCAATCTCAATTACACCGAAGATGAAACCATGCAGGTGGTACAGCTGCCTTACGGAAACCGGGCGTTCAGCATGCTGGTTCTGTTGCCTAAAAGCAATAAAAAACAGGCCGATGTGGTGTCTGCGTTGCAGAACAAGGAGTACTGGGGAGAAATAAGAGCCGCATTGCATGAATACGAAGTGGAATTATATCTTCCGAAATTCAAAACCAAATACAGTAAGAAGCTGAATGAAGTTCTTACAAACATGGGGATGGGATTGGCTTTTAGCGATGCTGCCGATTTTAGCCGGATGTCGGCTTTTCCGGCCCGGATTGCTTTTGTAAAACAAGATACCTACATCAGCACCGACGAGCAAGGAACGGAAGCTGCTGCTGTTACGACCGTTGGTATGGAACTGACCTCCATGCCCTCAACTCCGCAAAAAGTAATTTTCAATGCAGACAAACCTTTTATTTACCTTATTCAGGAAAATTCCACCGGTGCCATTTTGTTTATGGGTTCGGTAAAAGATATTTAAAAAAAACAACCTGATTTATTCATATTTTCAATAATTTTTTATTAAACGTCAAAACACTCAACGATTTACAGTCATTGGGTGTTTTTTGTTTATATTTCAATGTTTACACAGTACACCATAGATACAAAACTTAATATATTGATTCATATACGAGTTTAATAAAAAAGAAAACTTTTCACTCTTCGATAAAAATTAATCTTCTGTTTATGAGTGTATTGAAAAATATTTTGGAAAACTTTACACTTTGTTGAAAACTTTTTATTGATTCGTTTTGTTAACTTTGAAACATTTCTTAAACTTGTAATCCCAAATAACCATACTGTGGGAAACGTTGTGTTTTGTTATTTGGGAAA
>JAAYIT010000263.1 GCA_012523295.1 Porphyromonadaceae bacterium
ATAGAAAAAACAAATATTCAAAAAGCAAGCAAAGTGCGTTCTACAAAAGGATTACTTACATTCGTATTTGGCAGAATTGCGGCTGCTTACATTAATCTGATTTATTAATTCAAACCCTGATTCGCATTATTTATTGTTGTCCGATAATAAGGTCTGTTTTTTTGTATTATCAAACTGTAATTAAATAAATTCCTGCTTACAAGCCCATTCGGAGATAGTATTTTGTTTGTTTGCATTACAACTTATGATTTGAAAGCAGCCCGGAGTAAACCCAAAAACCGGACAACAATTGCCAACAAGCTTCTGATACCGCAATTTTAAGCTTCTGAGCAGTAGAGTAGGGACAAATAAAACAGAAATAAGACACAATATCCCGTTAATAAGATATGCCGACAAGACACAACATAAAAACTGAAATTTATCAAGAGACAGCCATTCTCGTAGGCTTAATCACACCTGAACAACCGGAAGAGAAAGCTAAAGAATATTTGGATGAATTAGCCTTTTTGGCTGAAACAGCAGGTGCTATTCCTCAAAAAATGTTTTTCCAGCGGCTCGATTTTCCGCATCCGAATACTTTTGTCGGAACAGGGAAGCTACAAGAGTTGAAAGACTATATTGATGAGAATGAGATTGGTATCATTATTTTTGACGATGAGTTGTCACCTCGTCAATTGAGAAATATTGAAAGAGAATTAGTAGATCAAAGCCCGAATGCAGTTGACCAGGTGCGGATTTTGGACAGGACAAACTTGATTTTAGATATATTCGCGAAACGTGCCAAAACATCCAACGCTAAAGCACAGGTGGAGTTGGCTCAATATCAGTATGTTTTACCACGTCTGACTCGGATGTGGACGCACTTGGAGCGCCAGCGAGGTGGCGCTATCGGACGCTACGGACCGGGTGAAACGCAGCTCGAAACAGACCGTCGGATTATTTTGAAAAAAATATCGTTGCTCAAAGAAGAGCTAAAAGTAATTGACCGCCAAATGGCTACGCAACGGAAAAATAGAGGGAAAATGGTGCGTGTTTCATTAGTCGGTTATACCAATGTGGGAAAATCTACGATAATGAATCTGCTTAGCAAATCGGATGTTTTTGCTGAGAATAAGCTTTTTGCAACATTAGATACAACCGTTCGAAAAGTTATTATTGATAATTTGCCATTTCTATTGTCAGATACAGTTGGTTTTATCCGTAAGTTGCCTCACAATCTTATCGAATCATTTAAATCTACTCTTGATGAAGTGCGTGAAGCAGACTTGCTCCTCCACGTGGTGGATATATCACATCCGAATTTTGAAGAACAGATGGATATTGTTAACCAAACTCTCAGAGAAATCAGCAAAGAAGAGAAACCGATAATTTTGATTTTTAACAAAATAGATGCGTTCAGCTACATACCGAAAGACGAAGATGACCTTTCACCTGTTATGAGAGAAAACATCAGTCTTGATGAGTTGAAAAAAACCTGGATGGCGAAACTCCATGAAAACTGTCTTTTCATTTCAGCTACGGACAAAATCAATATCGATGAAATGCGAAATCTTATTTATGATAAAGTGAAAGAAATTCATGTTGAGCGCTATCCATATAATGATTTTTTATTTGAAAAATATGAGTAATTGCAAATAAAAAACAAAATTTTGTTATGTACTTATTTGAGTTCCAAGCCGGTTTAATTCAAAAGTCAAGATAAGTTTGCTTTATTTTTTGTCAGTTAAATGATTTTGTAAAACAATATATATGAAACAGCCATTTAAGAAAAGTCTTAAAGCTAAGAGAATGATTAATGGCGTGTTCCATACGACCTTAATGTAAAGAATAATATTTATCCGTATGAAAAGATCTCATAGACCTTTAACAGAGCAGGAAATAGCTACTATGACCGTATATGGCTGCACTGCTGAGGATTGGGGAAAAGTGGAAGTCAAAGATGGATTTGATCCAAAATATGTATCAAATGTACACTTTTCAGGTAACATAAAATTAGGTGTTTTCGAGAAGATTTATGAAATGGGAGGTGGATTCAGAAAGCACAGTGGATTGTACAATACAGCCATTCACAACTGTGTGATCGGCGACAATGTTTTCATCGACAAAATCCACAATTACATTGCAAATTACGAGATTTGTGATGAAGTTTATATTGAAAATACCAATATCGTTTATGTTGAAGGGAAGACTTCATTTGGAAATGGGGTGAGAGTACCTGTCATGAACGAAACGGGTGGTAGAGAAATACCAATTTTCAACGAATTGTCAGCTCCATTGGCTTATATCCTCACATTCTATCGGCATCGCCCTGAAATGATATCCAATATTCAGCGGATGATTGATGAATACTCCGAAAGCGTTAGTTCTACAATGGGCAGAATTGGCAAGAAAGTTCAAATTATCAATTGCGGAAGGATAAAAAATGTCTGGATTGATGACTATGCGAGCATAAAAGGAGTCTCGAGCATGAAAAACGGAACAATTAGCAGCACGCGAAATGCTCCCGTAAAGATTGGTTCCGGTGTGAAATGTAAAAATTTCATCGTTTGCTCGGGGGTGCAAATCGCAGACTCCACGCTCATTTCGTCCTGTTTTGTAGGACAAGGTTCCATTATGGAAAAGCATTATTCCGCGCTTGATTCAGTGTTTTTCTCCAACTGTCAGGGGATGCATGGTGAAGCCACAGCGATTTTCGCGGGACCGTACACGGTTTCACATCACAAGTCTAGCTTGCTGATTGCTGGAATGTACTCCTTCTTGAATGCCGGTAGTGGTTCAAACCAGAGTAATCATATGTACAAATTAGGTCCTATCCATCAGGGAGTTGTGGAGCGCGGCTCGAAAACAACGAGTGATTCATACATTCTCTGGCCTGCGAAAATTGGCGCGTTTACACTCGTAATGGGAAGGCACACTTCGCATCCGGATACTACTGACCTGCCTTTCTCATATCTGATAGAAAATGCGACTGAGAGTATCTTAGTACCCGGTGTGAATTTAAGAAGTGTGGGGACTGTGCGTGATGCGCAGAAATGGCCGAAGCGCGATAATCGAACCGATAAAGTAAGAATAGACCCGATAAATTTCAATCTTTTAAGTCCTTATACCATTCACAAAATGTATAAAGGAATTGAAACACTTGAAAATATTAAAAAAGTTTCGGGCGAGACCTCAGAAATTTATTCCTATCATAATTGTAAAATCAAAAACTCATCACTAATCAAAGGAATCGAGCTTTATAAAATAGGTATTTACAAATTTTTAGGAAATTCTCTGATTAGTAAAATTGAAAAAGAAAAACCGGAGAGTTTTGCCGAATTGCAGCAAAAATTAGTTTCAGACACCAAAAAAGGTTTGGGAGATTGGATTGATTTGGCTGGACTGATAGCTCCAAAAGCCGAAGTCTATGCGATGCTCGACGAAATAGAGGATAATAAAATGACCTTGAAACAAATCCTTGATAAATGCTGGGAATTTCACAACGAATACTACAATTATGAATGGACTTGGGCGCAAGAAAAATTGGAAAGATATTGGAAAAAACCCATTCAGAACGTTACAAAACAGGAAGTGATTGACTTTATTGAGATATGGAAAAATTCTGTAGTAAATTTGGATTATATGCTTTATGATGATGCGAAAAAAGAATTTGATTTAACATCTATGACGGGATTCGGTGTGGATGGTGACGAGGAGCAAAGAAAAAAAGACTTTGAGAATGTGCGTGGTAAATTTGATCAAAATCCATTTGTTCAAGAGGTGTTAAACCACATTGAAAGAAAAACCGAGTTAGGGAATCGAACCGGTAGATTAGTCTCCGACTTGCCTTAGGTGTTTGAGCGGAGTTTTTTTTTAATCAGACAACGTGTGAAGTCAATCAGTTTTTAGAATTATTTGACAAACTAACTAACAAAAATATGATTAATTTTAATTTTCACAGCCCTACTTATTTTGAGTTTGGGAGGGAGACAGAATTGAAAGCCGGAAGCTTGATTGAGCGTTTCGGAGGTAAAAAAGTTTTGGTGCATTACGGTGGAGGATCTGTTGTCAGAAGCGGATTGCTCGATAACGTATTAAAATCGCTGGATGAAAGAAACATTTCATATGTCCAACTGGGCGGAGCAGTACCTAATCCTCGCAGTGGTTTGGTGTATCAAGGAATTGACTTATGCCGTAAAGAAAATGTAGATTTTATACTCGCTGTGGGTGGCGGAAGCGCCATTGATTCTGCTAAAGCTATAGCCATTGGTGTGCCATACGAAGGTGATTTCTGGGATTTTTATGAAGGAAAAAAAATTGAAAAAGCGCTACCCGTAGCAACAATTTTAACACTTACCGCAGCCGGAAGTGAAGCTTCATCGTCATCCGTAATTACGCATGAAAACGGGATGGTAAAGCGGGGCACCGGAAGTAACTTAATTCGCCCTGTTTTCTCAATTTTAAATCCGGAATTAACAACATCCGTTTCTGCTTATCAAACCGCTTGTGGCTCTACAGATATGTTTGCGCATGTTTTGGAGCGGTATTTCACGAATACAAAGAATGTGGAAATCACCGATCGGATTTGTGAAGGAATAATGCTGACCATCATTAATGAAACACCCAAAGCGCTCGCCAACCCGAATAACTACGATGCTCGTGCCAATCTGATGTGGGCGGGAATGATCGCGCATAATGATATTTGCGGAGTAGGAAGAGAGCAGGACTGGGCGACCCATCAGTTGGAACACGAGCTCTCTGCACTCTATGATGTGGCACACGGAGCTGGTTTGGCAGTAATGTTCCCGGCTTGGATGAAATACAATATGAAACAGGATGTGATGCGTTTTGCACAATTTGCAGTGCGTGTTTTTGGTTGTGAAATGGACTTTCAGCAGCCGGAGAATACAGCAAAAGAAGGAATTTCCAAGTTTGAACAATTCTTAAAATCAATCGGAATGCCTATTGGGTTTAGAGAACTTGGAGCAAAAAAAGAAGATATTCCTACTTTAATTGAAATGTTAAAGCTTGATAGCAACGGAGTAGGCAGCTTTGTGAACCTTTCAAAAGATGATGTAGAAAAAATATATACATTAGCCGCTGAAAACGATTAGATAATAGCCGGTAGATAGCGGTTATAAAATCTATTTATTGATTATAAATGATTTGTAGAAAACTTTTTAGTTTCTGATTACGTTAGATTCATTGAGTTTAACATACATTTTTAAAAAATATTTTTTGTCTATGAAAGAAGTAAAAGTTGGGGTTGTCGTAGGCAGCCTTAGAAAAGATTCTTACAATCTAATGGCAGCAAATGCTTTAATTTCGGTAGCGCCGCGTAATTTAAAGTTTGAATTTATCGAAATCGGTAATTTAGAACTTTACAATCAGGATTACGATGAGAAGTCACCGGAGTCTTATGTCGCTTTCAGAGAAAAAGTGAAAAGCATGGATGCGATTTTATTCGTTACGCCGGAGTATAATCGTTCAGTACCCGGAGTTTTGAAAAACGCTATCGATATTGCTTCAAGACCCTGGGGACAAAGCGTTTGGGGTGGGAAGCCTGCCGCGATTATGAGTGTGACCATCGGAAATGTTGGAGCATTTGGTGCAAACCACCACTTACGTCAGGCGCTTATGTTTTTGGATATGGCTGTTTTGGCACAACCGGAAGCATACATAAGTAACGCGATGAGTCTTTTCGATGCGTCCGGAAAATTGGTAAATGAAGATACCAAAGCCTTTTTTACTAATTTTATGAAAGCTTTTGCAGATTTTATTGATTATGCGAATCAGGGTTTGAATTAATAAATCAGATTAATGTAAGCTGCCGCAATTCTGCCAAATACGAATGTAAGTAATCCTTTTGTAGAACGCACTTTGCTTGCTTTTTGAATATTTGTTTTTTC
>JAAYIT010000028.1 GCA_012523295.1 Porphyromonadaceae bacterium
AATATACACTGGAAATTAATCTAAAATCATTTTTCACAGGAAAACCAGTAATACATTAAAATTAAATATAAATCACAATACTTAATTCAAAATTCAAGTTTTATGAAAAAATCACTATTGACTCTTATTCTTGGTGTCTTACTAATCCTCCCTGTTTCAGCAGAGGATTTTGCTGTTTTTAGTCCTGACAGAAAACTGAAAGTTAACGTCTTTTTGAAAGATAAAAGTCTAAAATACACAGTCAGCTATAATGACAAAATAATGTTGGAAGAATCGCCTTTGGGACTGATTACGAATGAGAGCGATTTCAGTAAAGACCTGAGTTTTGTAGAAAAAAAAGAACAGGAAATCAGAGAAAGCTACTTTGAGAAAAAAATTAAACAAAGCATGGTGAATTATGTTGCCAATGAATTGATCAGTACTTATGAAACACCAAAGAAAGAAAAATTTTCAATCATTTTCAGGGTAAGCAACAATGATATCGCCATGAAATACACACTGGCACAAAACGGAGAAACTGCCCGTTGCATTGTGTTAAAAGAACTTACGGGATTCAAATTTCCCCAAGAAACGACCACTTTTCTTACTCCTCAAGCGCCGGCTTATTCCGGCTGGATGAAGACTAAGCCCAGCTACGAAGAGGGTTACGAGCCTGATGCTCCGCTTGGAAAAAAATCGAGATTTGGTATCGGTTTTACTTTCCCGAGCTTGTTTCATGTGGGTAACAAGGGTTGGGTGTTGTTGTCGGAAACCGGAGTGAGCAGCCTTTACTGCGGTTCTAAACTCAGCGACCCGACGCATGACGGTGTTTACTCCATTGCATTTCCGGAGAAAGATGAGAATAACGGTCTGGGAAGTGCCGAGCCCGGAATTTCACTCACCGGAGAAACGCCATGGCGGACGATTACCGTTGGTGAAAATCTTAAACCGATTGTAGAAACTACCGTAGCTTTTGATGTGGTAAAGCCACTTTACGAACCCCATAAAGACTTGAAATTTGGTCGTGCTACCTGGAGCTGGCTACTTTGGCAAGATCCGAGCATCAATTATGCTGACCAAAAAACTTTCATTGACTTGTCCGCCAATCTCGGATATGAATTTGTCTTGATAGATGCTGCCTGGGATGTAAATATTGGAAGAGAAAGAATTGCAGAACTTTCCCGTTATGCAAAATCAAAAAACGTAGAACTCTGCCTTTGGTATAATTCAAACGGATTTTGGAACGATGCCCCGCAATCTCCTAAGAACCTGATGAATACCTCTTTTGCACGAAAAAAAGAGATGGCTTGGATGCAAAGCATTGGAATTAAGGGGATAAAAGTAGATTTTTTTGGTGGTGATAAACAGGAGACCATGCAGCTTTATGAGGATATACTTTCAGACGCGAATGATTACGGGTTGGCGGTGATTTTTCACGGCTGTACGCTGCCTCGCGGCTGGGAGCGGATGTATCCAAACTTTGCAGGAAGTGAAGCAGTATTAGCTTCTGAAAATCTGATTTTTACGCAGCATGCCAATGATACGGAGGCTTACAATGCTACACTGCACCCATTTATACGAAACAGTGTTGCTTCGATGGACTTTGGCCCGGTTCTTCTGAATAAACGGCACAATCGGAACAACGATGGCGGCACTATCCGTAAAACCTCAGAAACATTCCAAATTGCTACAGCCGTAGTTTTTCAAACGCCTATACAAAATTTCGGAATCACTCCGAATAATCTGACGGATATGCCCGATTATATTATTGATTTTATGAAAAATGTTCCAACAACTTGGGACGAAACAGTTTTCATTGATGGATATCCCGGAAAATATGTTGTTCTGGCACGCAGAAGTGGTGAGAAATGGTACATAGCCGGAATTAATGCGGAAAAAGCAGAAAAGAAAATTAAAGTCAAACTGCCTATGCTTGTTGAAAAAAACTATTCGATAATCACTGACAAAAAAGACAAATCCCCTCAATTTCAAACTTTAAAAGGGAACAAAAAAGGTGAATTCACTTTAACCATTCAGCCGGAAGGTGGAGTGGTGATTACCAATTAATAAGGAAAAATTCGCTTCAGTTGTTGTTGAAAAGAAAAATAGAAGATGCAGCTTATAAAAATTACTAAAATAAGATCAATGAAAAACAGGTTAAAAATAATAATTTACAGTATTATTCTTATTACAATCACTAACGGAAGTATATCTTATGCGCAAACCGATAATTCCTCCGTTTTGTGGTACGACAAATCGGCAGGCAATTTCAACGAAGCTCTTCCACTCGGAAATGGCAGAATCGGAATGATGGTTTACGGCGATGTTTTCAATGAGAAGATTAATCTGAACGAATCCAGTCTTTGGGGTGGTGGACCGACGTGCACGGAAGCACCTGAAAATTCTGTTGAAAATCTCCAAAAAGTACGCGAACTTTTATTTCAGGAAAAATGGACTGAAGCTTCAAGTGTGTTGAGAAATATTCAGGGAAAAAACTCCCAATCATTTGTCCCTATGGGCGATTTGTTTATCGATTTACAATACAAATCTAATTCTGAACCAAAGAATTATGTCCGTCAATTGGATTTAAATACAGCTCTTGCAAAAATTACTTTCGCTATTGATACGATCAATTTTGAGAGAGAATATTTTGTTTCCGCACCGGATCAGGTTGCTGTAATCAAACTGAAGTCATCTGTCGATAAACAATTGAATTTCAAAGTTTCAGGAAATACGCCTTTCAATTTTGCATCAATCAGGGCTGTAGATAATGATGAGTTTTTAGTAAGCGGTCAAGTTCCAATAGAAGTGAACTCTTCTCCGCGTTATCCTTTAGTTTATCAGAATGAGATGGGTCAGAAGGGGATGCGTTACCAGTATCGGGTCAAAATTATATTGAAAGATGGAACTATTTCTTCTAATCCATTTCTAAAAGTAGAAAATGCAACCGAAGCGATAATAATTCTTTCTGCAGCAACAAGTTACAATGGATTT
This sequence comes from Porphyromonadaceae bacterium, assembly GCA_012523295.1. GTDB lineage: Bacteria > Bacteroidota > Bacteroidia > Bacteroidales > Paludibacteraceae > UPXZ01. Next base: position 2,974 of record JAAYIT010000028.1, read on the forward strand.
GATAAAAGGGCTGATACCGAAGGAAAAGATGAAAATGCGATAGCAGAAAACTACCTTAGAAAAGCTATTGAAAAATCATTTGAAGAATTGAAGCATAATCATATAGCTGATTATCAGTCGTTTTACAATCGGGTTTCATTGAAAATCAATACCATTTCTCAATCGATAAAACCGACAAATATCCGTTTGAAGGAATATTCCAATGGTGCGGAAGATTACGATTTAGAAACGCTTTACTTCAATTTCGGACGTTATTTGATGATTTCGGCATCTCGCCCCGGTGGTATTCCCGTTAACCTTCAAGGACTTTGGAATCACAATACTCGTCCTTCGTGGGGGAGTAATTATACGGTAAATATTAATTTACAAATGAATTACTGGCCCGCAGAAATGCTGAATATGAGTGAATTAACCGACCCTTTGATTAGTCAAATTAAGAACATGTCGGTTACCGGAGCTCAAATTGCTAAGAATTATTACAATATGCGAGGCTGGACATCACACCACAATTCAGATATTTGGGCACATGTCAATCCGGTCGGACACCAAGTTGGTGATCCAAAATGGGCAAACTGGTCACTCGGTTCGCCCTGGCTATCACAGCACCTTTTTGAACATTACCGCTTCACAGGTGATAAGGATTTTCTGGCCAATACCGCTTATCCAATAATGAAATCTGCCGGTGATTTTTGTCTTGATTGGCTCGTGGAAAAAGACGGATATTTAATTACAGCGCCTTCCACTTCTCCCGAAAATGTTTTTATTGATGATGCCGGAAATAAAGGTGTTGTAACCATTGCTTCGGCAATGGATTTAGAGATTATTTGGGATTTGCTTACGAATCTGATAGAAGCTTCGGAAGTGTTAAAAACAGATGCGGCTGAGCGTCAAATATGGAAAAACACTAAATCAAAATTACTTCCGCTCCGAATCGGAAAAGATGGAAACTTGATTGAATGGTATAAAGACTGGAAAGATGAAGATCCGCAACACCGACACGTGTCTCACTTGTTTGGACTACATCCGGGACGACAAATTTCTCCGATTACAACTCCTGATTTAGCGAAAGCTTCTAAAAAAACGCTTGATATACGTGGTGATGGCGGAACAGGTTGGAGCAAAGCGTGGAAAATTAACTTTCAAGCTCGACTGCTTGATGGTGAACACGCCTATAAGATGTATCGTGAACTCCTTTCTAAATCGACATTGCCGAATTTGTTCGATACTCATCCGCCGTTTCAAATCGATGGAAATTTTGGAGGAATTTCGGGAGTAGGTGAGATGCTTCTTCAAAGTCATTTGGATGAAATTCATCTTCTACCTGCCATTCCTCAAAGTTGGAAAAGTGGTGAAATCAATGGAATGAAAGCCCGCGAAGCATTTCAGGTGGATATCAAATGGGAAAAAAGCAAATTGAAATCTGCCGTGATAAAATCCGAACAAGGAAATCCTTGTAAAATCAGGACCGATGTACCGGTTAAAATAAAAGGCGCGTCCGCGAAATTAAAGAAAGAAGGAATTTACTACGTTACCACTTTCAAAACAAAGAAAAATGAAACTTATATTATCGAAAGAAAATAATTGACACTGAATGACCCCATTTTTATTAACAATATAAAACACATCATTACATCTACTTCTCGTATAGTAGTTGATTCACCCGTTCAGAGGCATTTTTTTTAACAAACAACAAGCATAAAATGAAAACACGTAAACTTAAACGGATATTATTATTTGTACTATTATCAGGGATTTTAACTTCTGCTTCAGCTCGAGAGAAATATAACTTTAATTCTGATTGGCTGTTAAACATCGGCGATGTGCAGGAAGCAAAGAACCCGACGTTTCCTGATAAATCTTGGGAAAGAGTCACGCTCCCCCGCGCGTTCAATGAAAACCATGCATACAAAGTCTATATCAGACAAATGATAGACACCGTGGTGTGGTACCGAAAGCACTTCAAACTGCCCAAAGGAAGCATCGATAAAAAAGTATTTATCGAATTTGAAGGCGCCCGTCAAGGAGCAGATGTGTATGTGAACGGGCACTACGTCGGTTTGCACGAAAACGGTGTTATGGCATTTGGTTTTGATATTACACCTTACATAAATTTCAAAGGAGCCAACGTAATTTCTGTGCGGATTGACAATAATTGGGATTACCGTGAGCGTTCCACCAATACAAAATACCAGTGGAGCGATCGAAATTTTAACGTAAACTATGGCGGACTTCCAAAAAATGTCTGGCTTCATGTGACCGGTAAATTGTATCAGACGTTGCCGCTTTACTCCAATTTGAAAACTACAGGCGTCTATATTTATGCCGATAATTTTGATATTCAAGGAAAAAAAGCAAGAATCAATGCTGAATCCGAAATCCGAAACGAACATACCCAAAGCATGGATGTGAGTTACGAAGTAAGTGTGTATGATAGGGACGGCTCGTTGAAAAAAACGTTTACAGGCGATAAAACCGTAATTCGTCCGGCTGAAACAAAAACAGTTAAAGCAAAAGCTGATTTGACAGGATTGAACTTCTGGAGCTGGGGATACGGATATTTGTACGATGTGAGAACTAAATTATTGGTCAATGGAAAAGTAGTAGATGAAGTTTCGACAATTACCGGATTTCGAAAAACAAATTTCGGAGAAGGAAAAGTATGGCTCAATGACCGAGTTATTCAGATGAAAGGATTTGCGCAGCGTACCAGCAATGAGTGGCCCGGAGTAGGTATGTCGGTTCCGCCCTGGATGAGTGATTACTCTAACCATATGATAGTGAGCGGCAATGGAAATTTCGTTCGATGGATGCACGTTACACCCTGGAAGCAGGATGTGGAATCATGTGACAGAGTGGGGCTTATGCAAGCGATGCCTGCCGGTGATGCGGAGCGTGACGTAAACGACCGTCGGTGGGGACAGCGAACTGAATTGATGCGCGATGCCATTATTTACAACCGAAACAATCCGAGTATAATCTTTTACGAATCGGGTAATGAATCCATCAGCAGGGAGCACATGATTGAGATGATAGCCATTCGAGATATGTACGATCCTCACGGCGGGCGCGCCATCGGCTCCCGTGAAATGCTCGATATCCGTGAGGCGGAGTGGGGCGGCGAGATGCTCTATATCAACAAAAGCAAACACCACCCGATGTGGGCGACCGAATACTGTAGGGATGAAGGACTTCGCAAATATTGGGACGACTACAGCTATCCGTACCACAAACACGGCGATGGACCGCTTTATAACAATGCTGATGCATCTGCATACAACCAAAATATGGATATGCTCACGGTAGAGTGGGTAAGACGCTGGTACGATTACTGGCAGATACGCCCGGGTACAGGAGACAGAGTGAGTTCCGGTGGAGCAAAAATTATCTTTTCCGATACGCAGACTCATTCACGCGGAGCGGAAAATTACCGGAGAAGTGGAGTGGTGGACCCATTGAGAATTGAAAAAGATGGTTATTTTGCTCATAAAGTGATGTGGGATGGCTGGGTAGATTTGGAAAATTACAGTACAAAGATTGTTGGTCATTGGAACTATAAGCCGGGTGTGGTAAAGCCTGTTTATGTCGTTTCAAGCTCTGAAAAGGTAGAGCTTTTTGTCAATGGAAAATCGAAAGGATTTGGAAAGAATGACTATCGATTTCTGTTTACTTTTGAGAATACAGCATGGGAAAGCGGTGAAATTGTAGCCGTGGGATACGATGTTAATGGAAAAGAGGTTAGCCGTTATAGCTTGAAAACTGTTGGTGAACCGGCATCTATCAAACTGTCGCTAATTCAAAGTCCACAGGGATTCAAAGCTGATGGCGCTGACCTGGCAATTGTTCAGGTGGAAGTAGTGGACAAAGCCGGTAACCGTGTTCCGTTAGCGAATGATATGATTCATTTTTCACTCAAAGGCCCGGCAGAATGGCGTGGCGGAATCGCGCAGGCAGAGGATAACTTCGCTTTTGCGACTTCACTTCCGGTAGAAGCCGGTATTACGCGGGTTATAATCAGATCAGGTAAAAAAGCCGGAAAAATTTCCTTGACAGCTACGGCTGAAGGACTTCCGACAGCTCGGATTAATTTTGTTTCAAATCGGGTGAAAGTGAAAAACGGATTGGCGGAGTTTATGCCTGCCGATGGGTTAACCGGACGTTTGGACAGAGGCCCTACACCGAACACACCTTCTTACGTTGATACCAAACGGACAATTAATGTTGAATCGGCTATAGCCGGAATAAATAACGAAAATACTTCCAACTCATTCGATGACAATGAGTTGAGCGAATGGCGTAATGATGGAAAACTTGCTACAGCTTGGATTACTTACAAATTGAAAGAAAACACCAGAATTGATGAAGTGAGCTTGAAGCTAACAGGCTGGAGAATGCGAAGTTATCCGCTTGAAATTTTTGCGGGAAATGAACTGATCTGGAGCGGAGATACCGAAAGAAGCCTCGGCTATGTTCATTTGAAAGTTAAACCTGTAGTAACCGACAACATTACAATCCGCCTTAAAGGTGCAACCGTTGACAGCGATGCGTTTGGTCAGATTGTGGAAGTGGCGGCGCCTGTTGCCAACGAACTCGATCTTTTCAAAGCAGAAGGCGGCGAAAGAACCGGTGGTGAACTTCGGATTGTAGAGGTTGATTTCTTGCAGCATTTGAAGTAGATTTGCATTTTAACAATTTACGATTAATAATTAGACATTCTTTTAGTTAATCGAAAACTATTTGCCACAACTTTTTATTAAAATAGAATAACCATTGGGTGCAACGCCTTCCAGTCGTTGAATATTAATTGTTCGTTTGGAAACCGAACCACCTCAATAGAGTGAAATTTTTCACTATTAAACAAAATATCATCATGATAAAATATTTTTCCATATTCTCCATTATTCTATTATTCTCTTTTTCCAACTCATTTGCATTCACCTGGAAAACGAGTCAGAACCAACACGTTGTTGTCAGTAATGCAGAAGAGAAAGTGGTTAAAACCGCTTTGGAAATGTATTCAAACGACTACAAAGCAGTGTTTGGAGGAGAAGTGACTTTGAGTGAAAACAAAGGTGTCGTTTATGTTGGGACTATTGGCAAAAATTCTCATGCCGAAAAAATGCTTAATCATAATCAGGTGAAAATGCTTTCCGAAAAGAAAGAGGGATTTATCGTTGCGGTAATCGGAAAAAATCTGGTTGTTTTGGGTAGCGACAAGCGCGGAACGGCTTACGGTATTTTGGAATTATCGCGGATTATCGGTGTTTCTCCCTGGGAATGGTGGGCGGATTCACGTCCCGAACCGATGAAAAAAGTTTCGTTGAAAAAAGATTATTTCAACTTTCAATCACCATCTGTAGCTTACCGCGGCATTTTTCTGAATGACGAAGACTGGGGATTGATGCCGTGGAGCAGTATGAACTACGAAAAAACCGATGTAAAAGGGAGAATCGGACCCAATACGCACGCTCGGATTTTTGAACTATTATTGCGTTTGCGAGCCAATACGTTCTGGCCCGCTATGCATGACTGTTCCGAAGCTTTTTACCTGACCCCCGGAAATAGAGAAATGACCGATAAATATGCTATTTCTGTAGGAACCTCGCACTGTGAGCCGATGCTCCGCAATACAAATGCGGAATGGCGCATAGCCGGTGAAGGTACGTATGACTATGTAAACAACAGAGAAAAGGTTGTTGATTTCTGGGAAGACCGGGTGAAAGAAACCGCCGGATCGGATGGGATTTATACGCTCGGAATACGTGGTGTACATGATAGCAAGATGTTAGGTGCCAATACGATAAAAGAACAGAAAGATGCCATCGCGAATATCTTTGTGGATCAGAGAAACCTGATAAAGCAGTACGTAAATCCAAATGTGGAGAAAGTACCGCAGGTTTTTATCCCGTACAAAGAAGTATTAGATGTGTATAACGATGGATTGGACGTGCCGGAGGACGTTACGCTGATGTGGACTGATGATAATTATGGATATATCCGCCATTTCCCGAATGAAAAAGAACGTGCCAGAAAAGGAGGAAACGGAATTTATTACCACGTTTCATACTGGGGTCGTCCGCACGATTATCTGTGGCTTTCCACGATTCATCCGGCGTTGATTTATACCCAGATGAAAATGGCATATGACAAAGGAGCACGTGAGATGTGGGTCGTGAATGTAGGTGATATCAAGCCTGCTGAATACAATATTGAACTGTTCTTGGATATGGCGTGGAATATCAATGCGATTGAAAACAACGAATCCGGGCTGAATAAGCACATGTATGACTGGTTGGTTCGTGAGTTTGGAAAGGAAAATGCAGGAGAACTTCTCAACATAAAGAATGAATTCTACCGCTTGGCATACATACGCAAACCCGAGCACATGGGCAACACACGCACCGAAGAACGTGATCCGATTCACAAAGTACTGAAAGATTTGCCTTGGTCTGAAAATGAAGTAAATCAAAGACTTTCAGATTATATAACCCTTGAAAATCGAGTTAAAACCATTTCCAAACAAATCCCGAGCGAGAAGTGCGATGTCTGGTTTCAGTTGGTAGAATATCCGGTAAGAGGTGCGGTAGAAATGAATAAAAAGTACTTGTACGCCCAGTTGGCTCGTCACGGAAAAGCCGATTGGCAGAAAAGTGACAAAGCGCACCACGTCATTGGCGAACTGACTAAAACGTACAATTCCTTAAATAACGGCAAATGGAATCGGATGATGGATGCACAACCACGGAGGTTGGAAGTTTTCGGACTTGTACCTCATACGGAGGCAAAATCGCCCATGGTAGCTCCGGTGCCACCTTTATTCTCGTTAAATGGAGCAGAATACAAAATGTATGAGGGTGAAAAACCGATCGGGCACGGGCTTGGCTATGCACGTAAAGCAGTATCTGTTCCCAAAAATAGCTCGCTGATATTCGAAATTCCAAAAAAGTCGGATTCAATTTGGATAAAAACGGCACTTGTGCCCCATTTACCTGTAAATGGTAAAGAAATTCGCTACGGAATTTCAGTTAATGATGAACCTATGCAGATCATCGATTTCAAAACTGTTGGCAGAAGTGAAGAATGGAAAGACAATGTGCTTACCAATCAGGCGATTCGTATTACTTCACACAGCGTAAATCAACCGAACGATAAAGCAACCATCAAAATCACCGCGTTGGATGAAGGTGTAATTGTTGACCAGGTAAAGATTTTTGGAGAAAGGAGGGAAAAACAGAAGAGGTAAGTGAATTTTACTATTAGAGTTTAACTGATTTAGTTTATTATTGCTCTGAAATTTAGTAAATTACTGATGTTTTGTAATGCCGATGCTACGCACTTTTATCGAATACGAAACTTGTTTTACTATTCTTATTAAAAATAATACAACATATGGACAATTTGGAACATCCGGGAATTGTCAAATAAACGTAAACAATATAAATTATCATTATTCAACGCAAAGTGAGGCTATAGATGCTACCAATAAAGATGTTTTTTTTAATTCACTTGTTATTTGTTAATCTTATTGTACTATGAAAATAAAATTATCAGTAATATATTTATTTTTCATTTTTACATTTATATCTTGTAATAAATGTTGGGAAATGCAATATTCAGCACCTAACGAAATTGCAGAAAGTTACTGTAAGAATATGATTCCGGGGAATTATTGGATTTATTCAAACCAAGATAACACCAAGAAAGATAGTCTATATTTCTCATATGTTCCTGGAGAGAAACAGGGTGAGTATATAGTAGAGAAAATGTGCGCGGGTTGGTATCAACGCATTATGCGTTTGTATTCTACAAATCTATTTACTAATTCACTTGAAGCAAGGTATATCACAGGTGGAGTGGAAGGAAGAACAAGTTTATCTATTGGGGAAAGGAGTTTTTTGGGAACTTTTAACTTAGTTTTTTATCCAAATAAAAGTGAATGTGAATTTTCATTTAAAGACAAGAGACTTAAAATGAATTTTATAGACAGTGTAAGTATAAATGGATTGACTTATAATGAAGTAATTAATATCGGAGACTACTATTTAATAGCACCTGAAGTGGGATTAATACAATACGTTTCCTTTAATCTAGCAGATACGTTTTATTTAGAAAAATTTTATAAAAAATGAAAAAGATAAAATATATTTTGACTTTGGTTATCCCATTCATTTTCTTTTCATGCTGGGATAATTGTAGAGAAATGCAATACTCAGCACCAAACGAGATAGCTGAAAGCTACTGTAAGAATATGATTCCGGGTAATTATTGGATTTATTCCAACCAAGATAACACCAAAATTGACAGCCTGTATTATACATACGTACCGGGAGAAAAGCAGGGTGAGTATATAGTAAAGAAAATGTGCGCTGGATGGTATCAAAAAGTTATGAAGCTTCATTCTACTTTCTTTTCAGAGACACAATTAGATGTAAGCTATAGAACTGGTGGAGTTGATGGCTTTACTTATTTATCAATTGGCAATAAAGAATTTAAAAATTCATTTCTTTTAGAGTTTTATCCAGATAAGGAGAAATGTAAAGCACATTTCTTAGGTGAAGTTTTAAAGATGAATTATATAAATGAATTCAAAGTAGGTAATAATTTCTTTCAAGATGTAATTTTATTGGATAATACATATATTCTTGCACCTGATATAGGTATAGTACAATACGTCTCATACAATCAAATTGATACATTTTATTTTAAAAAAAATGGTTATGAAAAAAATAATTATTAGTGTAATTGGGTTTTTATTGTCCATTTCATTATTATATTGTCAGCGATTTGGATTAGCAGGTTCATGTCAAATAAATGTAAACAATTCAAATTATCATTATTCATCACATAGTGAGGCTATAGATGCTACTGTAAAGATTGTATTTTTAGATAAATATGGATCTGCAAAAAGTTGGTGTACAGGCACTTTGATAAATAGGGCTGTTGGAGATAGAGATTTAGGATTTTATTTACTAACTGCAAATCACTGTATTCGTGAAAATAATGGTTTCGGTAATATTGATGTGGATTTCAATGCTTACCATTATATTATCTTTAATTATCAAAGTCCAGATGCATTAAATGAATCTACAAAATCTTCAAATAGAGGATTGACTTATAATCAAAGTATCGCTAAAAGTGGTACAGGTAGTGATGGTTATGAATATCTTCATAAAAGTAAACTTCGATTGGTAGACTCAAAGAAATGGGGAGATTTTGCTCTTTTGGAGATTCTTACACCCGTACCTCCACATTTTAATGTGGCTTATGCAGGTTGGAATCCTTCAAAATTTGGATATCCACCAACAGAAACAATAGTTGGAATACATCATCCGAGAGGAGATATTAAAAAGATTTCTGGTATTCCATATTATACTGAATTTGCTAATCCAGTTTCTTCAAGTTGTTATTTCGTAACAACTATAATTGATGTTTTGTTTGGATGGATTTGGGGGCGTACTACATCAACAAAAACAGTTTGCAAATGGTTAGACATCCCCTATTTTTCAGTTCCATATTACACTTTTGGAACTGTTGAAAAAGGTTCTTCGGGTTCGGGAATGTTTGATTTTCGAAATAATTTATATGGAATGTTGTCGTTTGGATTATCTTCTTGTTCTTTCTATACCAATGAAACATATGGTGCATTTTATGTTAATTATCCAAATTCCTCAATTAAAAACACACTAAATCCTTATCACAATAATGCTGTAGATTTATGGGGACTTGATTCAAGAAGAATTACAATTTATGACAACTTGATTTTACCTGGAGGAGATGGCACAAATGGTTACTACTTTCCTGCTAATCATTACCATGCAGAAAATAAAATAGTGCTTAAAGCCAGATATGATATTCAGACTAAAGAGCCTATAACTGTATTTGAAGGAGCAGATTATGAGTTTGTCGCTGGAAATAGTATTACTATTGGACCCGGTTTCACTGTTCAGCCCGGAGCTAATTTTAGAGCATACATTTCTCCACAAGGACCTAAGTTAGTAAAAGAAAAGCAATCAGACCCTAATCAAATTTTAATTGACCAATTAGAAAAAATAGTATTACCTCCTTTTTCAAATAAACCATTATATATCCAACAAAAGATGAATTTTAAGGTTTATCCAAATCCTGCGAATGATATCATTAATATCCAAATTTCAAATGATATTGAAAGTATAGAAATGATTGAAATATGCGAATCAGGGGTTAAAAAATTAAAAATTAACAAATTTAAACAATATTGTTTATAAGTTTCCGTTAAGGAACATAAACCGATTAATTCACTACAATTATTCAAATTTATGTTCCCAACGGAT
>JAAYIT010000264.1 GCA_012523295.1 Porphyromonadaceae bacterium
CCCTGGCAATGCTTTCACGGGCGACTGCCGGAATTCGCGGCAAGACTTTGATTATCAATTTACCGGGCAGCCCAAAAGCGGCTTTGGAGTGTTTGGAAGTCTTTTTGCCGGTGATGAACCATGCGGTTGAAACACTTCGCGGCGATGCTTTTGAATGTGCTCAAGCCGGAGCAAGAGATTAGAGCAGCGGAAAATAAATATCCATATTCTCAATTTTCAGGAAGCCTGTATATTTCCAGTTTTGGGCCCCTGGTGAATTGCGATTCGCTTTTCGATATTTGCCAGTTCAGATATTCAAGGATCACCTGAAAGTGTTCTATTAGAGTCACCGGTTCAGGGTAGGGATGAAATTCATGAACGAGCTCAAGATTGCTTCTGACAGTTGCATAAAAAGCGTTTTCTTGAATGTAACGCTCGGGTTCAGCTGCATACCTGTCACCCATTATTGATGAAAATACAATGTATTTTTTCTCATTTGGTTCAAAGATGTTAAAAGCAAAGATATCGGTTTTGCTGTTGGGATAATGAGGGGTGTAGCCATCTGAAATTGTAATTTCCGGATCAATCCCATTTTCTTCCATATAATTTAAAGCGATGTTGCGCGTATCCTTCCAGGTAAGCATTATGGAAGTATTTATGCCCTTGAGGACGAAAGGCAAGGATACCATTGTAAGGGCAACTATAACCATAATTCTGGCAACTTTTTTCTTTTCTGACAGCTGCCAAATTTTTGTCACACCAAAAGCCGCAAGGAATAGCGGGCTTATTATCATTGGCAAAGACCAGCGGCTATGATGAAGAGCGAGGACGCTGAGAGTAATCCAATAGCCAATGCCAAACATGAGAAGTAAATAGTTGGGATCCTTCAACAAAATTATAGCAACAAGCCCAATTAAAACTAAAATAAAGATAAACAAGCCTGAATTTTGATAAAAGTCCTTAAAATAATAGAGGATATTACCTGCCCAACCGAGACCGTCAGAACCGAGGTGGGTTGGTCTTGCTTCGTTTACAATTTGTTTCCAGGCAAGGTCAAAATGAATCAGAAGTTGCGGTGCAAAAACCAAAACAGACAAAATGCAGACTAAGGCGCTTGTGAGGGTCGTTTTGAAGAAAAACTTCCATCCGAGCTGATTGCCTTGCTCATCTTTTTTGAAAGCCTTGATTCCAATCGCTACCAGGATAATTCCAATAGAAAGAAGGCCGGGATATTTTTCTAAGGTGGCGATTGTTGCCATCACGGATGCCAGGGTTAGCCAAAATTTCTTATCCGTCGTAAGATAATTTATTGTGAAAAGCAAGACAAGCAAAATATAAAGCGTTAGTGGTATATCAACCGTTACGTAATGAGAATGCAGAACGAAAGGAGGATAAAAGGTAAACAATAAGGCTGATGCAAAGGCGAAGGGATTATTTTTAAATTTTTTTCCAATTAAAAAGGCAATAACTGGAATTAAAGCCCCTTGAATAGCGGTCATCCATCTTGCGGCAGTGAAAAAGAAAAATGGGTCTTGCCAATATACCCAGCTATAATTCATGCCGAATTTTAAAAAGCTCAAAATGTTCATGAGGAAAAAGTTGGAATAGAAGCTTGGAAAGGCCGGATATACTTAGGTTCCCGGATCGAGGGATTGTTTAGCACTCATTTCTATTAACGGGCTCATCAAGAAATTCTCATCCGGGTGGGTAAAAAGGGGAAAATCGAATTTTAGACCAATAATGCGAATGGATAATGCAAGAACAAAAATTATTAAGGGGATAAAGAAGTTCTTCCAGTCTTTAGGCTTGGAAGCTTGTTTAGTCGAGGTTTTTTTATCAACTTTCATCAGAAATTCCTTATTAATTTATTGTAAAAAATCCAAACACAAGTGTGAAATGATTTTACCATAGCGGACGGTTAAAACTTACTTTCTCAATCTGCTTAATGATTCATCGATGGTAAAATAAACAGGTCTATCCCTTGACCGAAATGGGTTTGGGGGTTAGGATTTCATTAGAATATAATGCCCAAATCAGAGGGCGATGAAATCGCACC
>JAAYIT010000002.1 GCA_012523295.1 Porphyromonadaceae bacterium
ACCCAAACAAACAAATCGGGTAGAAACAACTCCTTGATTATTAAAGTTTATACGAATTGTCTTTTTTTGCCACACCCCACACTCCAAAGAAAAAATCAGATAAATTTTAGGACAAAAAATGGTGGGGATTTGAGAAGAAACCAAAAAATCAAACCCTTCTTTTTGGGAAATACATTTATCATTCTGCCCATAATTGAATGAAAGCAAAAAAACTTTGGCCAAATCCTGGCCAGCCGTTTTATAATCACCTTAGATTATGTTGATATTACTCTGCTTAAAGTAATCGTATAGAAAAATCTATTCAAATAATTTTACAAGTTGAATTTAGTCAACTTATAAAATGGATTTAGCATATTTAAAATTGTTTCTGTTTCAGGATCATTTATCTCAAGAGCAAGAATTAGTGATGAGCCATAGTGATACATTTTACCGGTTAACTGACGGAAATGATCATATACAAATTTGTTGATGTTTTTTGTTTCAATCCTATAAAAATTGTACTTATTGTTCAAAACATCAATGATCGCTTCTCTGAAAAGCCTGCGTGCCTTTTTCTTAAAAGCCGATTTTGCTGAATGACTTCCGGCGGCATACAATGAAAGAATAAAAAGGAAATTAACATCGTATTGTGATAGCCACAATGTGTCTCTGTCAAATAATCTGTTTTGAAATTGTCTGCTTCTTTTATCTCCTCCCTCTTTATGCTTAAGATTGTCAGTATGATAATTTGGATTATCCTTCGGTATTTCGGCACTTATAAAAAAATTTGGTGTAACATTATAGCCCTCTGTCAAATCATCTCTATATGGCAAAAACTCCTTAGTTGATGTATCATCTCCAAGAAGAATGTTAAGGTTGTACTGTATAACATTCTTCGCATAGGTATATTGCTTATATTCTGACTGGCCATAAACGCTATTGCCAATTTTGTAATACTTGCTGTCTCCTATATAATAAATATTATCTGCATTTATTAAGGATTCATATTTATAAATATGATCAATAGCTTTCCCGTCGTATTGGTGTTTAAGACCCGGAAGGATGTTCTTATCTCCAATAAGGTCGTCAATAATTACTTCGAATACGATATTGAAATCTTTTACAAGCAAGTAATCGTTGAAAGAATGTGATGATTTTACAACTTCAGATTGATAGAAAAATGCATAGCACAAATCCCATAGTAACAGAGTTTTGTCAGAGAAATATTTACTCTTTATCTGCATAAGACGGATTTTCCCTAATCCTTTTAAATAGTTATCAAACTGCCTGCCTGTAATAAGTTCATAACCAAAGTTTATCTTGCCTTTAAAGCCATATTTATTATTGATATAATTGATTATCGAGAAAAAAATTACAAAAAGATCTTCGTCAAAATTAATTTGTCTCCTTTTGTTTATTGGCTTAATATAGAATGGTTTGCCATCTTGAAAGAATGCCTGACTATGTGTTACAGTTTTCTGCCAATTTATCTTATTATATCCGCTATGAACATTTTTTAAAATGAACGTAAAAAAATCCTGATTCTCGTTCGCGAATTTTATTAATGACAAATATGTGTCAAGCAATGTGGCATCTCTTAATTTTGGGGCACTATCCAATTGCGAAATTGACTGTCTGTATACAATAGTTGAATTTTTTTTCTCTTTCCGATATTCACCTATCGCTCTATAAATCCATACTGAAAGACCATGAATCAAGGAATAGTCTTCTGTGTTTTTTTTGATTTTTTTCAGTTCAATTTCTTCTTTAGGGTCATATTTGCCAAGAATTAAATTGTTCTTGTCGAGGATGACTTTGGGCAAAAAGAAAACACAATCATCAATGATTTTGTTGAAGCAATACCCGACATATCCGACAGCTATATTCTGTTCGTCTGTGACTAAAGATTCGGCAATGCCTGTAATATAAGGCATCACCAAATCTGCCGGATATGGATAGTCCTCGACTAATAACTTCATAGCAACTTAATTTTCAGGATCTCCTATAGCCAAGTTATAGTCATTACTTAATAATCCGTTAAAGGACAAAAATTCATGAACTTTAGCTATGTTTACATCATCTCCTTCATAGAAGTCAGCAAAAGATATCCTGTCATCATCTCCGTCGCCAACTCGAAATATTGAATCTTTGCTATCGCCATAATCCTTATACACATCATTCCAAAGATAAAAAAGCACCTTGGAAACAAATTGTTCAATGCTTATTTCTAGTTTACCTCCTTCACCTTCTTTATCTGGAATTGCAAACCAATATCCAATCTGTTTGTCAGCTGAAGACGTTATAATATAGATTTTTTTGTTAATTCCTTCAATAAATTTCCACCAATCAATTCTCTGCCCATTATAAAACTCAATATAGTGCTTTTTCCCTTCGTCTTTAATGGGTATGTATTTCCAATGCCAGCGTCGTTTGAATGCTGAGTCTATAGGGAACAATGACTGATCGCTCGTATTCATCGTGGTCCATATATACAAATTGTTCGGCAAACAAATTTTTGCTCCGCTTTTTATTTCATAATCTTTGATATCGTATTTAGAGAATGCCTCTTCAAGATATTTTCGAAGTTCTTCGTCCGAATCAATTGGGTATACAGAAAAACCATCTTCATTTCTGTCAAGAAGCTGGAAAGTGTCACCAAAGATTTGAGCGCAATTGCCACGATTTATCTCCTCGATAATCAAGAATACTGGTCTTTTCCTATCT
>JAAYIT010000417.1 GCA_012523295.1 Porphyromonadaceae bacterium
CGAAAGAATCGATTGAGTCGAGAGAGTCGAGAGAATCGATTCTTTCGACTTCCTCGATTGCCTCGATTCGCTCGATTCGGTGGCGTGTGCGCGGTGGCCGTGGGGCCTTGCAGGCGCTGCTGCCGCGCTCCGCTGGCCAGGGGGCGCTACCGCGCCGCCGCTGCGGCCGCCGCTTGCGCTATTTCGATTGAGTCGATTGAGTCGACTGAGTCGAGAGAATCGATTCCTTCGACTCCCTCGATTCTCCTCGATTCCCTCGCAACCGCGCAGCAGGATGGCCTACGAAGCCGCCGAGTAGCCACAAGCGCGGCTTGAAAGCCCAGCCCCCCCTCACTCCAAAAACCGGTGCCTCAGATAGGGTTCGCCGTGGGCGCGCCGTACTGCCCGGCGTGCCTTGGCGGCGGCGGCAACATCGCCCTGACGTTGCGCCTGCAGGTAGCGTAGCCAGGGTACCCAGGGGCTGTCGGGGCGCAGTCGTGCGAGATAGTCGAGCTTCTCCTGCGCCAGCTCGTAGTCACCTTCGGCAATATGTTGCGCCGCAAAGGCGAGCAGACTCGGAATGGCGTAGCGCAGTTGGGTCGCCTTGGCATCGTTGGCGGCCAACCGACGCTTGAACTCCTCGACCCAGGCGAGCTGTTGCGCTGCCACGGCGGCCACGGCGGCAGTTTCGCCCTCTTCCAGCAGCATGATTGCCAGCAGGAAGCCGTACTGTCCGGCATTGGCGGGGTCGCGTTGCAGCGCTTCGGTCAGGTGGTGCCGCGCCAGCGGCAGGTTGTGGCTCACTTCATAGTGGTATTTGCTGAGCGCCAGATGGGCCTGGATATTCTCCGGGCCATCGAGCGCCAGCGTATTGCCGAAGAGGGTGGCCTCATTACGCCAGAGGCGCGCCTGTTGTTGCGTCTGTTGCGCCAGCAGCAGCAGCGCCGCCACGCCGGCGGCGGCCAGCAGCAGGCGTCTGCGGCGCGACAGCCGCCGGGTCAGCCGGGCACCGACCGCCAGCAACAGCATTGAGATGCCGATGGCCGGCAGGTAGGTAAAGCGGTCGGCGCGGGCGTGGATGCCGAAGTGGGCGATGCCCAGCATCGGTGCCACTGCCAGCAGGGGAAAGAGGAGCGCGGCGGTCAGGCGCACCTGCCACCAGGGGGCGTTGGTCTGCCACTCTCCCGCGCAGTGCTGCCACTGCCACACCAGGCGGCGGATCAGCAGCGTCAGACCGACTCCCAGCAACAGGGTCACTATCAGGCCATGCTGCCAGTAGTGGGGCAGCAGCGGCCAACGATGTTGGCACTGGAGGGCCAGGTGGCGGGGCCAGAGGGTTTGCCAGCCATAGGCACCGATGGCGGCCATGGCATTGAGCAGACGGGCCGTGAGCGGCCCGTCGGCCAGGGCGCTGGTAGCGCCGCCGACGGCCTGGGCATAGGCGGCCAGCGCGGCGACAGCGCCTGCCAGCAGCAGCGGCAGCAGGTAGTAGCGCCGGGTGATGGTGCGTCGTTGCCATAGTTCAAGTAGCGCCGCCAGCAATGGGAAGGTGATAGCCGCCGGCTTGGCC
>JAAYIT010000265.1 GCA_012523295.1 Porphyromonadaceae bacterium
ACTGTTTTAATCAATTCTTCTGTAGCATGTTTGTCAGTAACATCCAATACAATACTATCAGCAGTTAATTTATTACGGTAGACAACATCTACAATTTCATATTTGTCTGTTTCCTTCAAATAATGATAGGCTACGTGACCAGCCATCCCTGTAGAACCAAGTAATAATACCTTTTTCTTTGTCATTACATTATTCTTTATGCCACACGGTTCTGTTTATATAATCCGTATATGATAAAATAATTCGTACAACTTTCTTAGAAACATTATCTGATGAATAATCACCTATCGAATGAATGGTATCTTCTCCTTCCTTATGATGCGATGTGACTACATCAATCGCGTTTAGTATCGTCTCTTTATTTAATCCTGTCATAATAACACTTGCTTCATCCATCCCTTCAGGACGTTCATGAGCCTGACGAACGGTAATAGCCGGGAATTTCAAAATGGAGGATTCCTCTGTGATTGTACCACTATCCGAAATTACACAAAAAGCATTCATCTGTAATTTTATGTACTCCAGGAATCCAAAGGGTTTCATGAATTCAACCATTGGATTGTTATTGATAAATCCAATAGCTTCTAATTTCTTACGTGTTCTGGGATGAGTTGAAACAATTACTTTCTTGTGATACTTATCTACTATTGCATTCAATGAATCCAAAAGATCCGCAAAGTTCTTTTCCGAGTCTACATTCTCCTCACGATGAGTGCTCACGATGAAATAATCACCTTTCCCAAGATTCTCTTTCTCCAGTATATCACAATGGTCAATAGCCGTTTTATGAAACTCAAGCACCTCTCTCATCGGTGATCCGGTTTTAATGACCGTTTCCGGTCTTAGTCCCTCATCAAGCAAATACCTGCGAGCATGTTCAGAAAGAGGCATATTAATATCGCTTAAATGATCCACGATCTTGCGATTTATTTCTTCAGGCACACGTTGATCAAAACATCTATTACCTGCTTCCATATGAAAAATAGGAATTTTCCTTTTCTTAGCCGATATCACAGAGAGGCAGCTGTTGGTATCGCCATAAAGCAAAACAGCATCCGGTTTCTCCTTCTCCATCACCGCATCCGATTTCGCAATCACATTAGCGATAGTCTCAGATGCATTTGTCCCGGCGGCATCTAGAAAGTAATCCGGTTTGCGAATCTGTAATTGATTGAAAAATATTTCGTTTAATTCATAATCGAAATTCTGTCCAGTATGAACGATTACTTGTTTCGTAAATTTATCCAATTCGTTTATCACGCAACTCAACTTGATAATTTCAGGTCGGGTTCCGATTATTGTCATTACTTTTAGCATATATCCTCCTTTATTTCGTCCAATCTCAATAGTAATTCTTTCATACCATCCAGATCCAGTCTTTTTGTATTATGAGAATTGTAATCTTCAAATTTCGATACCTTTTCTTCACCTTCAACAAAGTATTTGTCATAATTCAAATCTCGTGCGTCACAAGGGATACGGAAATAATTACCCATATCTTCCGATTTGGCCATTTCTTCACGTGTAACCAGCGTTTCGTATAGCTTTTCTCCGTGACGGGTACCAATAACCCTTACCTCTGTCTGCGCTTTGTACAAATCCTTCAATGCTTCAGCCAGAATATTTAAAGTAACTGCAGGTGCTTTTTGGACAAACAAATCACCATTTTTACCGTGTTCAAAAGCGTATAGCACCAAATCCACAGCATCATCCAGTGTCATCATGTAGCGAGTCATATTAGGATCAGTAATAGTGATTGGTTTCCCCGATTTAATCTGATCTACCCAAAGCGGTATTACCGCCCCACGACTCGCCATTACATTTCCATAACGAGTACAGCATATTGTTGTGGCAGCATCATCCCCTAAAGAGCGAGCTTTGGCTATTGCTACTTTCTCCATCATTGCTTTACTGATACCCATCGCGTTGATTGGATATGCCGCCTTATCAGTACTTAATACTACCACATTTTTCACACCATGCTCCACTGCAGAATCCAATACATTCTCAGTACCAATCACGTTTGTACGAACAGCCTGCATCGGAAAAAACTCACACGAAGGCACCTGTTTCAATGCAGCAGCGTGAAAAACATAATCCACTCCACGCATTGCAGTATCCACAGAACGCTTGTCACGTACATCACCAATATAAAACTTCACTTTTGGATTCTGTAAATGATGACGCATGTCGTCTTGTTTCTTTTCATCCCTGCTAAAGATTCGGATTTCTTTAAAATGATCCGTACTTATAAAACGGCTCAATACAGCATTACCAAAAGAACCTGTTCCACCGGTAATAAGTAATGTTTTATTCTTTATTTCCATAATAACTAGTGTAAATTTCTTCTAAAAAACTAAACGTTTCATTAGCCGTAATTTCCCATGAGTATTTTTTCACCTCTTCAAAATTTCTTTTTGCCATTGACTCTCTTTTCTCCGGATTTAAAAACATTTCTTCAATGGCATTTGAGATGGAGTCCACGTTTTTTGCATCAAAATAAAACCCATTTCCCTTCAAAAACTCCGGCATGGGCTGTTTATTGCTACAAACAATTGGCAAACCGGAAGCCATACTTTCAATTAAAATATTGGGCATGTTTTCGCAGGTAGAGGCATAAACAATGCCATCAGCTTTTTTATAAAATTCATCAATTTTGTCATAAGGTATATGCCCATGATAATGAATGGATTTATGTTGCGGGTCAGTTTTCTGTATTATTTTTTCCAGTTTTTTACCGGCAGGTTCAAAAATAACGCCTCCAACCAAATCCAATTCCACGGGATAACCTTTCTGCCTTAAACGGGCAACTGCTTCAACCACGTTCCACTGGTGTTTATACACGTGCACTGTAGAAACATAAAGCAATTTAAATGGATTTGTTTCAGAATAATTATCAATAGAAAACTGTTTTCTGACTTTCCCTTGAAACCTGGGTGAAATACCATGATGAATAATCGAAATCTCTTTATTTTTAAGATTCAGTTTGTTTGAAACATATTTCTTGGC
>JAAYIT010000266.1 GCA_012523295.1 Porphyromonadaceae bacterium
GTGCATTTGTCCTAAAGATGAGTGCTGTCTTTTATTTTGTCTGAATTGAAATAAAACAAAGCAATTTTGCTGTATAATCGAATGACTATCAACCTTATAGCGCATTCTAACAATTTACGTATGAAAATTTATACCATAATATTATACATCATTTTTACAACTGCTTTTGGATTCCATTTAAAAGCACAAGAAGCATCTCTAAAACTTCATTACACTTTTTCCGGTTCAACTACAAATGTCGTTGATCAGTCAGGAAACGGATATGACGGAATATTGAAAAACAATGCGAAAATTGAACAAATAGGGAGTTTTGATGTGTTGAATCTTGGTTCTGAAAACGGATACGTGGATTTGACGCCGAATACCGGAAATTTAATCAAATCGCTGTCAAATTTTACGATTGCATTGTATATATACGTTGAACCTCAAGTCGATTTAACACAGAACGGAAATTTTATCTGCACATTTGCCAATTCCGATGATATGGCTCGCACAGCAAACGGGAATATGTTTTTAATTGCCAAGAACACCCGCTATGCCATTTCAAACACGCATTGGCAAAACGAAACATCTGTTTCTGCCAATGCGGACTTGGAAAAAGGAACCTGGAAGCATCTCACTTATACACAGGAAGGAAGCACGGGCAGACTTTTCGTTGATGGAGTAGAGGTGCGTTCAAACGATAATGTGCTTGTAAAGCCGATGGATTTGGGAGAAACCGGATTTAACTTTATAGGTCGTTCTTGTTATGCATCGGATGTATATTTGAAAAATTCGTATCTGAATGACTTTAGGATGTACAATCGAGCTCTTGTAGCCGCTGAAATTTCTGCACTATCATCACAGAAAGCGACTTTGAATAGTACAATGAACCAAAAATTGGTTGAAGATGCAAAAGCCGAGCTAATATTAAGCGGTCTCGATTCGGTTGTTAACAATTTAGCTCTTCCAACGACTTACTCAAACGGTGTAAATATCTCCTGGCAATCTTCAAACTCTTTTATAATTACAAATTCAGGTGTTGTCACCAGACCTTCTGCCGGTTCTACACCGGTTAATGTTACTCTTACAGCTACTTTTTCCAAAAACGGTGCATCGGTAACCAAAGAATTTATCGCTAAAGTTATTCCGTATCTTTCCGATTCAGAAAGTGTGAAAATCGACTCCATAAATGTTCAATTACAAGGAAATTTATCTCTTTTACGCTCAAATTTAATGTTGCCCATAACCGGGAATGAAGGCTCGAGCATAACTTGGAGCTCTTCCAATTCGGCTATTTTGTCAAATTCCGGTGAGATTGTTTCTCGTCCCACACACGGTTCAGGAGATGCTACAATCATGTTGACTGCCACCATCACGAAGGGAACGGAATCGCTGATAAAAGAATTTACGGTTATTGTAGCTGAAGATGAGGGGTTCGTTGGTTATTTATTCTCCTATTTTACAGGAAATTCGGGAGATCAGGAGTCAATCCGATTTGCACTGAGCGATGATGGTTATACGTTCAAGGCATTGAATAAAAATCAACCCGTTTTGAATTCTGCCGACATTAGTTCGACCGGCGGAGTTCGTGATCCGCATATTTTACGCGGAGAAAATAACGATTATTATATGGTCGTCACGGATATGGTTTCAGCATGGGGCTGGAGTTCAAATCGTGCAATGGTGTTGCTAAAATCGTCAAACTTAGTCGATTGGCAATCTTCCGTTGTGAATATACCCAATACATTCCCGGAATATGCGGCGGCAGATCGAATCTGGGCACCGCAGACAATTTTTGATTCCACAGTTGGAAAGTATATGGTTTATTTCTCCATGCGGCTTGGACCTTCTGACTACGATAAAATCTACTATGCTTATGCAAACAGCGATTTTACGGCTCTCGAAAGTGCACCACAATTGCTGTTTGAGAATAACGGCAAATCGGTAATCGATGGCGATATTGTTTTTTTTGAAGGACAATATCATCTTTTCTTCAAAACAGAGGGAAGCGGAAATGGGATAAAAAAAGCTGTATCGGATAATCTTACAAGCGGATATACACTGTATGACAAGTATTTACAAGCTACGACTGCGCCTGTAGAAGGTGGTTGTGTGTTCAGAATGTATAACACCGACAAATGGATGCTTATCTATGATATGTACACGAGCGGCACCTATCAGTTTACAGTAAGTTTTGATATGCGCGATTTTAGAATAACACCGAATCCGATTTCATTTGATTTTGCCCCGAGGCACGGAACAATTATTCCGATAACTTTAACGGAAAAACAAGCTTTACAAGCAAAATGGAGTGATACCGGACTTGATAATAATATTAATGATAATGTTTTTCAAATCTATCCGAATCCTGCAAGTACTTCTATTACAATAAATCTCAATAAGGAATCTGTCAGTAATCTTGAATTCAGAATAATTGATTTTACGGGAAAAACTGTTCGGAATAATAAAATAAATTCTACTTCAGAAATCATAGATGTTTCTGATATTCCGGATGGACTTTATCTGCTAACTATTTATTCCGGAGATAGTACTATTGAATCAAAAAAAATACTTGTAAAAAAATAAAACTATAAGGTTGGTTTAATTAACACACTATTTTGATTTAATTTTCATTTGTTTTGAATGAATGTATTTATATATTTGTACTTTGAATTGTCCAAATAAAAATTATATCTAACGAATTAAATATACAGACTATGAAAAAAATCTACTTATTAACATTATTTTTCGGATCACTCCTTTTTACTTCAAATCTGAGTGCTCAAAATTTAATTGACTTCTGGAACGGCTATGATAAAGCTACCGGCTCATATGCGGTAGGAGAAACATCAAAAGCAAAGTATTGGGGTTGGTCAACAGTGCCCGCAACAGCCGATCAAAACTGGATTGAAGCAAATGGCACCAGTAGTATCCGCTATATGGATGACATTCCCGGAATTGATCCCGGACGAATTTTGTACATTCGCTGGGATGGGGTAGTGAACACCTCCGGAAAATATTATTTGAGATTGGACACGATTAATTCTACAAAGCTTATTGGAGGACATGCCTATACATTTACATGGACTTATGCTTGGAATAGTAATGCGTCTGCTCCAAACCTGAACGTGACTGTCGCGACTGCAAAAGACGGAACAGGAGTGATTTCGCCTATCAAAGTTGAAGGTGAGGATGTTACTATCTCAGGGAATTCAACTATTTTTCCTACTCTGCCAACTTCAAGATCTTTCAGAACAGGAAAGCTTACTTTCCTCGCACCGCATGATGGAACATATTATTTAGCATTTGGAGCAAACACGGCAAGCTTATGTGTTATCCGTGATTTATCGTTAGTAGATGAGGGTGATAGCTATGCGGGTCTGCTGGAGCTGCAAAATCAAACCGATCAGTTATCACTTGGTGATTTGAGTGGAGTTTCTTCAGACATTACGCTTCCTACCGTTGGTACAAAACCCGAGGTGTCAATCTCCTGGGAATCAAACTACCCGGATATAATTGATGCGACAGGAAAAGTAACACAACCTGCAAAATACAACCGAGTTGTAACATTGACTGCAACACTCTCTATGACATTTAATGATGAAGTGTTTACCAGCAACAAAGTTTTCACAGCCATGGTATTAGGAGTTGTTCCTACGCCAATGGAAATTGCCCAGTGGGATTTCAATTCAGACGCTATCACATTTAATGATGGAGTGATACAGGTTACAGACACCAAAAGTGGATTTGTAGGAACAATGAAAAATGAAGCTAAAATCAGGACTATCGGTAATACAACTCAATTCAACGTGCTTGATCTTGGAAATGGAACCGGATATTTTGATATGGGGACTGAAATTGGCAGGGCTGTTTATTCCCTCACAAATTATTCGATATCCGGATTTTTCAGAATAGATGAGACCTATCCGTTTTTAAACAGTAACGGAAACTTCTATTGGACATTCTCCAATTCAGATGATATTGATGCGGATAGAAATGGCTATATCATTGGTAGCCTGAAAAATCAAGGTGTAAATGTCGCCAATTATTGGAACTTGAATAATACTTCAACGAACGCGGACGCTAACGCTCCGGTGGGACAATGGCACCACATTACTTACGTACAGCTTGGCAATACCGGAACAGTTTACATCGATGGAGTCCAGGTGGCTCAGAACGAAAA
Source organism: Porphyromonadaceae bacterium (assembly GCA_012523295.1). Lineage (GTDB taxonomy): Bacteria > Bacteroidota > Bacteroidia > Bacteroidales > Paludibacteraceae > UPXZ01. Next base: position 4,166 of record JAAYIT010000266.1, read on the forward strand.
TATGAACAGTATCCCTGCATTTTTACTACCCAAAGAGGGTAAAAATGGAACTGATTACAACTGGTTAGGACGTTCGAACTATAAAAATGACGTATATCTTCGTCAAACTCTGCTTTATGATTTCAGATTATTAAGCGAACCGCTTTCAGAAACTGATATTAACTGGGATTATTTGAATGTAGGAGAAACACTTGGGTTGTTGAATGCGGCTTATGCCGAAAATCCAAATTATATTGCCGCTGAATTGTTTAATGAACAAGAAAACTTAGTGCTCGGAGATTTAAATGCATTGACCGATAATATTACTCTTCCTACACAAGGCAGTTTAGATCCGACTATTTCCATCTCCTGGAGTTCTCACAGCGATTTAATTTCCCCAACCGGTGAAGTTACTCGCCCTGATTATTTTAACTTTACTGATACTTTGACTGCTACGCTATTCAAAAATGGTCAGTTCGTAATTAAAAAATTTCCTTTTACTGTCATTGCAAATGAAGGAACAACATTTACAAATGATCTTCTTGTAAGATATGATTTCTCTGATTTCGATTCTGATACTACAGTAACTGATGTGGCTGAAAAGAAATTCAAAGGAGTTATTAAAAATGATGCTTTAGTTCTTACAATGGGATTGACAGATAAATATCAAGTGCTAAGCCTTGGTGACAGTATTGGATATTTTGATATGGGAGAAGAAATGGGTAAGGTGTTGTATCATCTTGAGGATTATACGATTAGTGCTTACTATAGAATAGACCCATCTTATGAAGAAATAGGAAGTCCGGGTAACTTCTTGTGGAATTTAAGTAACTCAGATGACTTAATGGGAATTAAAACCGGAGCTATTATAATTAAGCTCAATGATCAGGAGTATTCTATTACTCCCGAAAACTACACAACGCATCAAAGTATCTCTTATAATAATGCTGCGATACCCGGATCATGGCACAATTTGACATTTACTCAATCCGGAAATACAGGAATTCTTTATTTCGATGGTATGCCCGTCGCGATAAATGATGCTATGACTTATCTCCCTATTAATACGCTTCGAGCCAAAGGACAATTAGGTACACTTTACAATTGGATTGGTCGTTCGTCTTACAAGTCCGATGTTTATTTGAGAAATACATTGGTTTATGATTTCAGAATCTATAAGAAAGCACTTACTGAGGCAGAAATTCAAACTTCTGAGTTGAATGTCGGAGCTACGTTAGCAGCCCTTAACACGGCATTTGACGAGGGGCTTTCGGGATTGAAGAAAATAGAAGATTCAGCATACGAAGTTTACACCGTAGGAGGTGCAATCCGAATCAATGGACTGAAAGGAACTGAAAAAGTAGCGATATACGATATCTCAGGTCGTCAGCTTAATATGGTAAACACAAATATGGATTCATTTAATGTAAGAAAAGGTATCTACATAGTAAGAATAAATAACTTCGCGACAAAAGTAATTGTCAGATAGCTTTTTTGTTGATAAGGTTAGAGTGAAAATGGAGGTGAGTATAACCACCTTCATTTTTTATTTTCAAAATCGTCTCGACTTATTTTAAAACACGGAGACATGGAGAATATAAAAGTATTTTTAAGAAAAAGAGAACAACTGTCGTTGTTTTCAAAGAGACTGTCCGTTCGCTGACGGATTTTCTCTAAATATCGAAGATATTATCTCTGTTTTCTAATTGCTGAAAGAAAATCTCTGTGTCTCTATGTTGAAGATTATAAATTTAATAGACTTTATGGAAAGTCAAGACGACCTCTTCAAAATCATTCCAAACTTATTTCATTATTGTATTTTATTTTGTAAAATTTCCTTTTTTATACAAAAAAAAGTATATTTGTATGCTATGAAAATTATAA
>JAAYIT010000410.1 GCA_012523295.1 Porphyromonadaceae bacterium
ACGCTTCTTTCATGGAAACACATGCTTTGTCCGGGTTTTCATCAGCCAGTCGAGACCCCAGGAGACAATTACGCTCAAATTCTTCTATGTCCAACCAGTATTGCGCACTATTCCACCGGTAACGGCCTTGTGAGGATAGGATCATCTCTTGAGTTCCCGAGAGAGACTCTATGTTGAACATTTGGCGCAATCGATATATCGAGGTGCGGAGAGCCTGTTCGGGATTTTTCAATTCTTCGGATTTTGTCCAGATATTCTGAAGCAGTTCCTCCGTGGTAATGCTCCGGGAATGGTTGACCACCAGGTAGATGAACAGGCTCCAGAGGCGGTGAGAGCGGTGCGAGGTGTCCGAGATCAATTTCTCACCACGGTGAACCCGGAAATCACCCAGGGTGTATATGTAGATGTAATCGCTTGTAACCGTTTCTGGTTTTCGCCTGAGATTCATCTTTTTCTCCGGTCATTAGAATCAAACGTATGTTTAACAATGGTAATCTTCACTAAAACAACCTCAAAATCCTGCTTACCGGCAAGCTTCAGCGGGTTCTGTAGGCTAAAAATTTTAAAATCGTTTAAAATCATCCTGCGATATTCTAAGTCAACGGGTAGATGAATAAGCATACCGGGGGGAGAGTTTATGCTGCGCAGACGTCACTACCGCCGGACTTCTCCGGGCAGCATGTTTTCATTCGTTATCCTGGTCCTGATTTTACTTTTACTGGTTGAAGGACTGCTGGTGGTTGAGCGGAAAATACGCCCGTCAATCCTGGCTGCCGCCGTGATGGAATGTGACGGCATCGCGACCATGGCCATCAACAAGGTTATTTTGGAAGAAGTAGTGCCTACCGTGAGCTACAAAGATCTAATAATTGTTGAAAAGGATAAAAGCGGTAAAATAGTGATGGCTCAAACAAATACCGTGGAGATAAACAGGATCATGGCTTTAACGACGGTTGCAACCGGGGAAGCCGTAACCGAAATCAGCGAGCGTGATATCAAGATTCCGCTCGGTAAAATAACCGACATCTATTTCCTGGCCTCATACGGACCTAAAATCCCGGTAAGACTGAAGCCCATGGGCCGGGTGAACACGGTGGTGTTTGATTCATTTGAAGATGCGGGTATTAACCAGACCCGGCATAAAATTTATTTGCAGGTGATCACCGAAGTTCAAGTTATCGTTCCCCTGATTACGGATTCCATCGAGGTTATTACCGTGATGCCTCTGGCCGACACAATATACATCGGTGAGGTTCCCGATACGCTGATCAACTTATCTTATCCCCGCCGGGCGGCAGGGGATTCCGGAGAATAGGGAAAGAAATATATAAATCAACATCAAGCCCGGTAAAAGCGGGTTTTTCGGGACTGCCTATTTTGCCCGGATCTTAGAAATATTGCATAGTATAAAATGAAGTCGTTGCTCGTACAATGAAGACAAAATATGTTGTTTTCGACAATATCGTTTTTTTATAGCCTTGACAGGTGCATTACCCTGTGCTAAGATAATCTTTGCCCGCGGGGGCGGGCAAATGTGCTGTTCTTTGAAAGTTGAATAGGGTAAGGTAGTCCGGCGGGTTCTTTACCTTTTTTAAGGTAGGACCTTGTGAGAGCGAGGATTAA
>JAAYIT010000267.1 GCA_012523295.1 Porphyromonadaceae bacterium
CGCACTAAAAGGGACAAGTCAGGAAACACTATACTTTTGCATTGAAATATTAAAAAATATAAATTTATGAAGAAAATTTTTACATTAGCAATAGCTTTATTTGCTATTACTGCATTCGGTTATTCACAAGTTAATGAAAACTTAGTTTCTAAAAAAGGTGAGCAATATCTTCCTGTGCAAGGAGATTGGTCTATTGGTTTCCAAGCAAATGATTTGTTAAAATATGTTGGAAACATCATGGGTGATGGTTCTAATTCGTATCCGGAATTAGAACTTGTTGATTATCTTTTCATTGGGAAGTATATGGATACAGACAACACTGCTTATCGTATTATAGCTGATCTGTATATTGACAACGATAAAGAAACAGAAATTACGTATTCTTCTGATCCTGCTATTAAAAATATAACTAAAATCTCAAAAGATAATGCTTTTGCTTTGAATTTGGGAGTTGGTCGTGAATGGAGAAAAGGAACTACTCGTCTTCAAGGTTACTATGGAGGTGATGCAATAATTGGACTTGGAAGCAGTACATCAAAAGAAGATATAAACAATCCAAACAATGATAATACTCCGGGAAATCCAATAAATTTCAATTCTACCGAAAAAGATGGATTGAGATTTACTGCCGGTTTGAAAGGATTTATTGGAGCTGAATACTTCATTTTTCCAAAGATTGCTTTAGGAGCTGAATATTCATACGGTTTGTATTTCTTCACAGAAGGAGAAGGCACGTATACTGAAACGGGTAGTGATCCTGTGAAAAATGGAAAAAAAGAATCCAGTTTTTATTTGGGTGGAACACGAAGCGGAGCAAACTATGGTGTAGCCTCTCTGAAACTCAGTTTGTATTTTTAATCTATTCTGTAGAAAAAACATTACATCTCACATTTAACAAAAAAAGGACGCTTTCATGCAAAGTGTCCTTTTTTGTATAATTATATCTTACGTCCATTTTGTAAATTGAAGAAGAACAGCTAATTTTGTGAACTAATGCAATAAATTCATTTACAAAAATTTACACTATGATAGATATTTTTGACAGACTGAAAAGTATGGACGGTCCGCTTGAGCAATACCGCAAGCAGGCGGAAGGCTATTTTATGTTCCCTGAATTGGAGGGAGAAATCGGACCGAGAATGAAATTTCTTGGAAGAGAGGTTATCACTTGGAGTTTGAATAACTACTTAGGTCTTGCTAATCATCCGGAAGTACGTAAAGCAGATGCCGAAGCAGCTGCACAATGGGGAATGGCTTATCCCATGGGTGCCCGCATGATGTCCGGTCAAACAAAATACCATCGCGAGTTGGAAGATAGATTGGCTAAGTTTGAGAAAAAAGAATCAGCTTATCTGCTCAATTACGGCTACCAGGGAATGGTTTCCATTATTGATTCACTCTGTACACGAAACGATGTAATTGTTTATGATTCAGAATCTCATGCTTGCATCATGGACGGGATTTTCCTGCATAAAGCAAAATGCGGTAAAAGTTTTGTGTTTCCTCACAATGATATGGAGCGCGCTGACAGAATGCTCCGTTTTGCTACCAAACAAGCCGAAGAAAACAACGGCGGAATCTTGGTAATTACGGAAGGAGTTTTCGGGATGTCAGGTGATTTGGGAAATTTAAAGGGATTAGTAGAGCTAAAGAAAAAGTATAAATTCCGTCTGTTTATTGACGATGCGCATGGCTTTGGAACTATGGGAGAAACCGGTGCCGGAGCGAGTGAGCATTTCGGTCTAATGGATGAAGTCGATATTTACTTTGCCACTTTCGCCAAATCGATGGCAGGTATCGGAGCTTTTGTAGCATCTGATAAGATTATTATCGATGCACTGAAATACAGTATGCGTTCACAGATTTTTGCTAAATCGCTTCCCATGCCAATGGTGATTGGAGCATTGAAACGCTTGGATATTTTACAAAATCAGCCAGAAATCAAAGAAAATCTTTGGAAAATAGCAAAAGCGCTTCAAGATGGACTCGTTGCAAACGGTTTCAATATCGGAAATACTGAATCGCCGGTTACCCCTGTTTATTTCAGCGGATCTGTTCCCGAAGGGACAAATATCGTAATCGATTTACGTGAAAATTATAATATTTTCTGCTCCATCGTAGTCTATCCGGTCGTTCCGAAAGACGTACTCATGCTGCGTTTGATTCCGACCGCTTCTCATACCATGAAAGAAGTGGAAGAAACAATAGAAGTGTTCAAAAAAATCAAGGTCAACTTAGAAGCCGGAAAATACAAAGGCGATGAAGTGAAAAAAATGGCATTGAGGTAATAGAGCAGCACCAGATAGGTAATGATTGTCATAAATATATCCGAAAATTATTTTTATCAACCCGCATTTATCCCCGTTATAGACTTAGGTGTGAATCCAAACGAACGGGGTTAAAGGGCTTTATATTATGTTGCGACTTAAAATCCAGTACAAGTACAAAATGAAATGTGTCGATTGTGGGCATGTTACACCTGATTTTTGGACTTGGTTTGACCAAAATCAAATGTGTCCAAAATGCGGCAGCAAACACTCAGAGGTTTGGTATCGCCGAAACTACAACAAGCTCCAGCGGCTTATGAAGAGCACACCGGATAGTTTGTGGCATTACTTCCCATTTTTGCCTTTACTCCGCAAACGACATATTATTTCGAAATATGAAGGCGCGGCTCCTATAGAAAGATGGTCTTTCTTGGAAGCATTTGCCAAGGAAAAGTATAATCTTAACTTGGAAGTTTTTGCGTATCGGAATGATTTGAATGGAGGGACAGGAACTTTCAAAGATATCGCGGCGTCACTCGCGGCAAGTATTTTTAAAGAAATCGGACTGAAGCAATATTGTATCGCATCGACCGGAAATTCAGCTACAGCTTATGCCCGGTATTTGTCGGAGGCGGATGTAAATTGTTCCGTTTTCATGCCGGAGGATGTAATCAGAACTTCAGAAGCTACGATTAGTTCGTATGGACAACAAGTATTCAAAGTGCTTGGCGATTATGCAAAAGCAAAAGAAATTGCCGCAGGTTATGCTAAGTCATACAATATTCCTATGTCCACCGGAAATATTGACCCGATTCGGATTGAGGCGAAAAAAACAATGGTCTTCGAAATGTTACGTCAAAACGGGAAACTTCCCGATGTCTATATACAAGCTATCAGCGGCGGGACAGGACCTTTGGCGATAGATAAAGGAGTGCGCGAATTGCACGAAATTATGCCCGATTTGAAAAATCCACGCTTTATTATGGTGCAGGCAGACGGTTGTGATCCTATGGTACAGGCATGGGAAAAATCAGAAGCAGCCGATTTTCCCGAAGGTTGGGAAAAAGATTTTCCGATTATAAATAACCCGAAGACCGCTGTACCTACTTTAGCGACCGGGAATCCGGCAACCTATCCGATAATAGCAAAATTGGTGAAAAGTACAAACGGAGCTTTCATCCGAATGAAAGAATCGAAACTCGTTTCTGTCGGAAAATTAATTGCATACGAGCAAAAAGTAATTCCGGGTCCGGCATCAGCGGTTTGTGTAGCGGGTTTTTTCAACGCTTTGGAAAAAGGGTTGATTAAAAACGGTGAATCAGTCATGGTGAATATTGGCGAAGGTGCCAATCGTGCGCCACTTTTCCTTGAGCAAATGATTTACACTACACGCGAAGTGGAAAATGTGGAGCAATGCGAACCCCATGAAATTAATGGGTTCAAGGAAGAGCTCTGGGAGGAAGTTACAGCCAATGTATAAAGTCCTTTTTATCAAAAAATAAAAAGTTAGGACAAGCAACAATTTTAGAAATTCGTCTAAATTCGTGAAGTCAGGAAAAACAATATGGATTACAGGTGCTTCGTCAGGTATTGGCGAAGCATGTTCGTATTTATTTGCAGCACAGGGAGCAAAGTTGATTTTGTCGGCTACTCGAGTTGAGCAACTTGAAACAGTACAACAAAAATGCATTCAATTGGGAGCTGAATGTGAGATTTTACCTTTTGATCTTTCTGAAATTGACCGATTGGAGGCCATTTCAGATAAAGCATTTTCCTTTTTTGAAAAAATAGATATTCTTTTTCTCAATGCGGGAATCAGTCAACGCTCAAAAGCAATAGAAACACATTTCGCCGTAGATAAAAAGATAATGGATATCAATTTTTTTGCGCCGGTGAAGATTGCCAAGCACTTGCTTCCGAAAATGATTGAAAACGGTGGCGGTACTATTGCTGTAACTACGAGTATTTCAGGAAAATTCGGCTTTCCGCTCCGTTCGGCGTATGCATCTTCGAAATTTGCCCTTTACGGTTTTTTTGAGACAGTTCATGCCGAATATTACGATCAGAATATTCGTGTAGTATTGGTTTGTCCGGGTAGAGTCAAGACTAATATCTCCTACAATGCACTTGAAGCCGACGGTTCTAAACACGCCCAAATGGATGCCGGTCAAGCGGGTGGTCTTTCTGCTGAAAAAGCTGCTAAAAAAATTGTCAGAGCCATTCACTCTCAAAAACCGGAGGTTCTTGTAGGCGGGAAAGAGCTGTTAATGGTACATATCAAACGCTTTTTACCGGGATTGGCAAGGAGAATGGTGAGGAAAGTGAAAGCTGTCTAAACCAGGATTTTAATATGATTTATGTCATTATTTATGATAGTTAGTGAAACTTTCTGCCTTCGTGTCTTTGTGGCAAATGTCAAATTAATTCAAATCTCTTAACTCAAAACTATGTATATCATCTCAGGCATTCAGCAAGTTGGTATCGGTGTAGAAAATCTCTATGAAGCGTGGAAATACTACATCGATGTGTTCAATATGGACATACGCATATTGGAAGACAACAAAGTGGCGGAGCTGATGCTGCCCTATACCGGTGGAGTGCCACAACGAAGGCATGCTTGCATTGCCGTGAATATGCAGGGTGGAGGAGGCTTCGAAGTGTGGCAGTACGCGGAACGGAAACCTAAAAAGCTTGATTTTGAGTTGAATATGGGGGACTTGGGTGTGTTGGTATGTAAGGTGAAGAGCCGTGATGTCGCTAATACCTTTGATGAATTTTCCAACAATCCGAAAGTAAACATCGTCACCAAATTAAGCGAGAACTTAGACGGCAATCTTACATTTTACGTCAAAGACCCGTATGGAAATCTGTTTCAGATTGTTCACGATGAATACATTTTCAAAGATGAAGGACGACTGACAGGCGGCGCTGTGGGTGTTACCATCGGTGTTACGGATATAGAAAAGGCAATGACTGTTTATCGTGATATTTTGGGTTATGATACCATAATTGCAGATGAAACAGGAGTTTTTGCCGATTTTACCGGCCTTCCATCGGGTGGTCAGAAATTCCGTCGTCGTCTGCTCACTCACTCCAAACCTCGCAAGGGTGCTTTTAGCGAACTTTTCGGATCTTCTTGCATCGAACTTGTACAAGCATTGGAACGCACACCGAGAAAACTTTACGAAGGACGCTTCTGGGGAGATCCGGGCTTTATTCAGGTTTGTTTCGATATTCGAAACATGGAGGCTTTGGGAAAATTTTGCGCCAAAAAAGGACATCCGTTCACAGTTGACACAACACAAAGCTTCAAGGAAGGCAGTTCGTTTGATATGGGCGATGCAGCCGGTCAGTTTGCCTATATCGAAGATCCCGATGGGACACTGATAGAGTTTGTGGAGGCCCATAAAGTGCCAATAGTAAAAAAACTTGGTATCGCCATCAATCTAAAAAAACGCGACCCCGAAAAACCATTGCCAAAATTTATCCTGAAAGCATTGAGCGTGATGCGGGTGAAACCGGAGACGCTACAGTAGCACTGTAGCCGTCAACTTCAAGTTGACTGCTACTTAAAAAACATATGAACAAAATTAACTTCAAGTAGCTGCTATAATGCACCACCCATTCAATATACTACTTCTCTCTATGACCGTTCTTGCGGTCATAGTTTTTATATCGCTCTACTATGTGGATGCGGGTTACGGACGATTTTACAATCGGAAATGGGGAGTGCCTATATCCAATAAGTTGGGTTGGATGCTAATGGAAATTCCGATTTTCATTACAATGATAGTACTTTGGTTAGTTTCTGATCGGGTTACTGACGTTGTAAGAATTGTTTTTCTTGTGCTTTTTCAGATTCACTACTTCCAGCGATCATTTATTTTTCCGTTTCGATTACGTGGAAAAAGCTCTATGGCGATTGTAGTTGTTGCTATGGGAATAACCTTCAATTTCCTCAATGCAACGATGCAGGGAGGGTGGATTTTCCATGTGTCACCGGAGGATTATTACACCATTTCATGGCTTTGGTCACCTCAGTTTATTATCGGAACAATTCTGTTTTTTACAGGTATGCATATCAATCAGAAATCCGACAACATTATTCGCAATCTGCGAAAAAATGGTAATGGAGCCTATTATTTCCCCAAAGATGGCATGTTCAGATACGCAACCTCTGCTAATTATTTTGGGGAGCTTGTCGAGTGGATTGGATTTGCCATACTCACCTGGTCTTGGGCGGGAGTCGTTTTTGCAGTTTGGACATTTGCAAACCTCGCACCGCGTGCCGCAAAAATTCATGTACGATACAAGCGGGATTTTCCGGAAGAAATGAAAAACTCAAAAGTGAAAAGGATTATACCGTTTGTGTATTAGTAACCTCGAAAAATCCCTGCTTGTCGCATAAAAGCCACGAAAAGGGACTTACATTGTGATTGTATAGATTAAAAAAAACAACAAATGACTTCGATGAATCACAACGCAACTTCTAAAACAAATAACCTGTCTGAAAAGGGGGCTGGTGATACCGTCATTGTTACCGGTGCCAGTGGTAGTATTGGAGCTGAAGTAGTGAAGAGCCTCTTACAGAAAAATTTCTCCGTGATAATGGCATGCCGTGATTTGGAGAAAGGAAATACGGTGCGTAATGAAATATTGAAAGAATTCAAAGGAAAGGAGAACGTTGTTTCGCTTGAAAAATTAGATATGAGCTCTTTTTCATCTATTCGGCAGTTTGTGGATAAAATTTCGAATAAAAATATCCAACTTTATGGGCTAATGAATAATGCCGGAACGATAAACAGGGGGTTTCAGTTGACAAATGACGGTGTTGAGGAGACTATAGCGGTAAATTATTTAGGAATTGTTTTGTTAACAGAAGTGCTTTTGCCAATGCTTGACAATGGCGCGAGAATCACAAATGTCATATCAATGACCACGAATCCCAAGCGGATAACAAAAGATATGTTTGAGTATTCTCCGAAGAAGTATAGGCAACTTAGAAATTACGGACAATCCAAAACGGCACTTTTGCTATATACAGCCATGCTTTCGGAGAAAACGAAAGGGAAAATTCATGTAAATGCAGCTGATCCGGGTATTGTAGATACGAATATATTAAAGCTCGATCGTTGGTTTGATCCGTTAGCCGATTTGCTTTTCAGACCACTTGTGAAATCTCCCGGAAAAGGCGCGATTCCGCTTGTGAATGCCCTTTTGGCTGAAGAAACTGGAAAGATATTTCTGGGTAACTCATTTAAAAGCATATCCGGAGACTACGTTAAACATCCGCTCAGAGACTGGTTTCTGGAAAATTCCCTCAAGCACTCGCATCAAGCTGCTGAAGAAACTAAGTAACGTTTTTTCATACACAATTCATATCAGCCATTTTCATATTATGCCAAAGTTTTATTAGTTTTGCAGCAGAAATATAAGAATTTTGATTCAGACAAATGAAACAATCATTTGAGAATATTTTCAAACAAAAGGAGATATCCCAACCCTATCGGGAGGCGTGTCTCACTGATCTTGATGTTAAAAAATAAAATATAAGCAGATGAAAAAAGAGAATTTTACGGTACGATTAATTTTTACGCTCTTAGGAACTTTCATAATGGCGTTTGGCGTAGCTCTTTCCATCCGTTCGCTTTTAGGCACAACTCCCATTTCATCTGTGCCATACGTTTATAATTTCATTATTCCGAAAATTTCAATTGGTACATTTTCCATACTTCTAAATCTATTGTTCGTCATTTTTCAAGCTATTATCCTTAAGAAAAAATTCAAATCCTATCAATTGTTGCAAATCCCATTGGTCTTGATTTTCGGAGGATTTATTGATGTGCATTTATATCTCACGAGTGATCTGATACCTTCCAATTATATATTTATGTGGGTGTTGTGTATCGTGAGTTGCTTTGTTATCGCCTTTGGGATATTCCTTCAGGTAAAAGCCAATATCAGTTTTCTTCCCGGAGAAGGATTGATTATGGCGATTTCTCAAACATTCAAAAAGGAGTTTGGAATTACTAAAATCGCGTTCGATTCGTTGCTTGTAGTGATTTCGATTATCAGCATTTTTATTTTTTTAGATAAATTTGAAGGTGTACGCGAAGGTACGATTGCATCGGCATTATTAGTCGGATTTATTGTACAGTACTATCAAAAAAACATTGAGTTTGTCGATAAGCTCGTTGAACCTTCAAAGTCTGTCAAAGAGTTTGTTCCGGAGCCTTACATGAATACCGAAAATTTTGTGATCACTATTTCCAGAGAATATGGAAGCGGCGGACATGCCGTGGGGGAACTAATAGCGCAAAAATTAGGTATCAAATTTTATGACAGCAGTTTAATTGATTTGACAGCCGAAGCGAGCGGATTTACACCTGAATTTGTAAAAGAGCATGAGCAAAAATTATCAAATAAATTTTTATATCAATTTTACAGACAAAATTATGCTTTTGTAAATGAGGCGATTCCACCGCAAGATATGATTTTTTTGGTTCAAACAAAGGTAATACGTGATATTGCTGCAAAAGAATCATGTGTGATAGTAGGTCGGAGTGCCAACTATATTTTGAAAGGCCACCCCAATTGTTTTAATGTATTTGTACATGCAAACAAGGCATTCCGGATCAACCGTGTAATCACCGATTATGGCGCTAACCCCGAAGATGCTGAAAGAGAAATGGAAAAGAAAGACAAGGAACGAATGAACTACAGCAAACATTACACCGGACGGGATTGGGCAGACCTGAAAGATTACGATTTGACTATCGAAAGCTCCCTTTTTGGAATTGATATAACGGCTGCAATGATTATCGATGCAAGAAGAAAAGCTCTCTATACGAGGAATACCTCTGATGCTTAAAAATGCATGCATTTAAGAGCAAAATCTTGACTTGACATGCTAAATTATTGTTGATGGTTTGACTTTTGTCATAAATAACGTACTTTTTTTCAGTTGTTAAGCGTTTCTAAAGAACAATAACCAGTTTTGTTAATATTCTTTTTGTATCAGCAAACTTATTTGTGCTTCCGTTTCTTTTCTGCATATTTCTTTAATGCTGACCTCCTTCCCCAATAATAAATGAACATCATAGCGCTTTTTTTAGTAATTTTGCAGATTATACTCGTATTTTTTTTGTAAAATGATTTCAAAAGTAATTGCAGAAGAACTGATTCACAAGGTTAAACGTGAAATAGAAGATGCTGAGAAAATAGTAATGGTATCGCATTTTGGCCCGGATGGCGATTCGTTGGGAGCATCATTGGGAATGTGGCATTTTTTGATGACATTGGAAAAAGCGCCAACCGTAATCGTACCGACTCCTCCGCCCAATTTCCTGATGTGGATGCCCGGAGCCGATAAAATTTTAGTATATGTGCTTCAAAAAAAGGAGGCTGACAAGATTATTGAAGCTGCCGATCTGATTTTTGCTCTGGATTTCAATACGCCGAGCCGATTAGCTATGATGGAAGAGGCTGTAGTAGCTTCCAAAGCACGAAAAGTGATGATTGACCACCACTTAAATCCGGACAAAGATTTTACCGATGTAATTATCTCATATCCTCAGATTTCTTCCACAAGCGAACTGATTTTCAGGCTTATCTGCCGAATGGGGCATTTTTCCGATATTAATCTTGGTTGCGCCGAGAGTATTTACACCGGAATGATGACCGACACGGGAGGTTTTACTTTCAATTCCAACCATGAGGAAATTTATTCCATTATCCATGAGTTAATCAAAATTGGAGTAGATAAAGATATTATTTATCGAAAAGTTTACGACACCTTTTCTGAACAGCGTATGCGATTACAAGGATATTGTATTTACAAAAAGATGAAAGTTTATCCTGAATATCAAGCCGCGCTTATTACGTTGACTCGTGAAGAAATGGAAGAGTTTCAATATGAAAATGGGGATGCCGAGGGTTTCGTAAATATTCCACTTTCTATTCGTGAAGTTATTTTCTCGGTATTAATGCGTGAGGATCCGGGAAAAATAAAGGTTTCCCTACGTTCGCAAGGGACATTCCCTGCCAATAAGTTTGCCGAAGAAATCTTTAATGGAGGCGGACACTTAAATGCATCTGGAGGTGAAAGCTATACAACAATGGAGGAAGCTGTTCGGAAATTTGAAGAGGGTTTGCCGAGGTTCAAGGAATTTTTAAATCCGTTGGTTCCATAGTGTTGTACTTCATGTTGGAATACTCAAAAATAATTTTGTAAAATGAAAACAGATAAAAATAATTTTCAAGATAAAGAAAACAACAAAAATATTGTTGTTGACGAAAATAATCGGGGTAAATTCTTAATAATTCTTGGCGATGGAATGGCCGATGAACCCATCAGTGAGATAGGAGGCAGAACACCGCTACAAGCCGCCAAAACACCCAATATAGACCGGCTAACGGCGATGGGGCGTGCCGGAATGTTAGACACGATTCCAGAAGGCTTTCATCCCGGAAGTGAAATTGCCAACTTATCTGTTTTGGGCTATGATGTCAGAAAAGTTTTTGAAGGGCGAGGTACGCTGGAAGCAGCCAGTATGGGTGTGGAGATAGGAGATGATGAAATGGCGATGCGATGTAATTTGATTTGCATTGAGAATGGTAAAATCAAAAATCACTCGGCAGGTCATATCAGCAACGAAGAAGCGGAAGAATTAATAAACTTCTTGCAGGAAAAGCTCGGAAATAAAATTTTCAGTTTTTATCCCGGGGTTTCATACCGTCATTTGTTAAAAGTAAAAAACGGATTAAAAGATCTCGAATGTACACCTCCTCATGATGTGCCCAGTCAAGATTTTGAACCGTTATTAATAAAACCAAAAACTCAGGAAGCTGAAAACACCGCTGAATTGCTGAATAAATTGATTCTAAAATCTATGGAATTGCTTGAAAATCATCCTGTAAATCTAAAACGAGCAGCCGATGGAAAAGACAAGGCAAACAGCATTTGGCCCTGGTCACCCGGATATAAACCCTCGATGGAGCACTTGCTGCCGCAATATGGATTGAAAAATGGTTCGGTAATTTCAGCAGTGGATTTGATAAAAGGAATCGGAGTATTCGCGGGATTGAAAAATATTCATGTGCAAGGAGCTACCGGACTTTACGATACCAATTACGAAGGAAAAACTCAAGCGGTAATAGATGCTTTGCGTACCGATGATTTCGTTTATCTCCACATAGAAGCAAGCGATGAAGCCGGACACGAAGGCGATGTGGATTTGAAAATTAAAACGATTGAATACCTTGATTATCGTGTTGTAAAACCGATTTTAGAAGAACTTCTTACTTGGGATGTTCCTGTTACTATTGCGTTGCTGCCCGATCATCCGACACCGTGCGCTAAACGCACGCACACTTCAGACCCGGTGCCTTTTGTGATTTATAAAACCGGAAATCAACCCGATAGCGTCCAAGTTTATGATGAATTTTCATGCCGGGAAGGCAGTTACAGATTGTTAAAAGGGAAGGAATTTATTGATGCGGTATTTTCTAAATAGGAAATACATTCAGCATAAAAAACTTACAACTCAATATATAAAAAACACATGGCAAAAAAGAATAAATCTACAAAGCAACAACCATTCAGTGAAAAAAGATACATTCGGGAAAAAGCGCGCTTATTGCCTATCTACGAATGCAGGATAAATCCAAATTGGCAAGACCAAGGCATCGCTCACATTGTAGTAGCCCGACGTCATGTTAACGGAAATGTCACTTACGGCAACTATCTTGTCGACATTTTTTGCCTCGGTGTCAAAGATGCATATTATTTTTTTAATGATGACATTGATGGATATGAGGATTTTTTGGAAATATTTGAATCAAGTGAAAAAATATCATATGAATTGGCCCATAATATTATTTTTGCAAGCATAGAATTTGCCGAAGAATTTGGCTTCAAACCGCATCCGGATTTTTCATTGGCAAAATATATTTTGGAAGAAGATACAGCTGATGTACCGCTTATTGAAATTGAATGTGGCAAGGATGGAGTGCCGTTCTATTTTGTGGGTCCGAATGAGAGTCCGGCACGTCAAAAGCAAATTATCAAAAAACTTGAACAGACCGCCGGAGTGGGTAATTTTCAGGTAGTTCTATTTGATGAAGATGAGGAGGAGGATGAAGATGACTTTGAAAATGAAAAAACCGAATGGATAAAACATCTTAACAATTACAGAGGATCTATAGCTGAGTTGGAAACTGATGAACTCGTCGAGAAATTCAAAAGTTTTGAACTGGAAGAAGAAGATTCGTTTGAGTCTTTCATTATAATGAATATAATCGCTGCTGAGTTTTTTGAACGACAAACAGATGAAAGTATCGTAAATCAATGTGTTGACAAGATTTCCCAGAGCTTCGATTATGATTATGCTGAAACGACTGAATGGAATGAACTCCCAGACAGCTTCTTTGGAGATAAAAGCGTGTCGATAACAAATGCGGAGAAAGAGAAGCTGTGCAATATTCTTAAAGAACTAACTCTGCCGGATGATGAAGATTTTAAAAGCAATTTGAAAGCAGCGGAAAAATATGCTAAAGACTTGGATATGCCGATAAAAGAAGCCGTGAAATGGAAAGCCGCTTTTTATAAAAATGGAAATATTAAGTCTAAAAAGCTAAAGTTCAAATATCCGGAATTCCAACTAAACAAGCTGTTTACAAGCTTTATAGAAGAATTCGAAAAATTAAAGAAAACGGCTGGATCGGTTACTACAATTGACAAATTGGAAATTATTCCTTTAAGTCATTTCTTCCCGGACAGAGACGATTTACACCCGTATGAATTCTGTGAATACCTGAATTTTTTTTCCAATCAACTGTTATCAACTGTTGACTTGAACGTAATTGAAGCATATGAAATATTTCTCAGAAACTACATAAATGACTATGATTTGGAAGAAACGGTTTATACATTCATAATTAAAATGTTAGAAATACAAGCCATGCTCAAACTTAGCTATATATCCGATTTTATCGAAGGGAAGGTGAAATTATAAAAAATCATGTTATGAACCTGAAGGAAATATATTTAATCAGTTGAGTATTATGCAAACCGAAGGAATCAAATACTCCGGCTCTAAAAAGAAAATAATTCCGCAAATCATTGAAATAATCAACGGTTTGGGTGGAGTAGAAAATGTGTTGGACGGCTTTAGTGGGACGACAAGAGTGTCGCAAGCATTTGCAAAATCAGGCTATAACACGACAGCAAATGATATATCCGTTTGGTCAGAAGTTTTTGCCACTTGCTATTTGAAATCTGAGAAACCGGATAAGTTTTACAAAGATATTATTGATTTTTTGAACAATCTGAAAGGCTTTGATGGCTGGTTTACTGAGAATTATGGAACGGATGATGCAATGTGCAAAAGACCGTTTCAGCGAAAAAATACTCAAAAATTAGATGCTATTCGTTCAGAAATAGATAAGCTCGATTTGAATTGGGAAGATAAATGTGTACTTTTGACAAGTTTGATTTTGGCGTTGGATAAGGTGGACAGCACATTGGGACATTTTTCGGCTTACCTTTCAAAATGGTCGCCCAGATCCTATAATGACCTGAAACTTAAACTGCCCAAACGATTTCCGATAACAAGTCGAAATGAGGTAATTCGTGGTGATATTTTCAAAACTGTAGAAGAGAAAACGTTTGATTTTGCCTACTTTGATCCGCCTTACGGGTCAAACAATGAAAAAATGCCACCAAGCCGGGTACGATACGCCGCATATTATCATATTTGGAAAACTGTCATTCTCAATGATAAGCCAAAAATTTTTGGTGCGGCAAACCGAAGGGAAGATACGCGGGATAGGGTTGCTGCATCGGTATTTGAAGAATTTAGAAAAGATGAAAACGAACAGTTTATCGCTTTGAAAGCGTTAGAAAAGTTGATTCAAATGACCAATTCACGCTATATCTTGCTTTCGTATAGTTCCGGCGGCAGAGCGACTAAGGAAGAATTGATGGGAATTTTGACATCAGCAGGTAAATTATTAAAAGCAATAGAAATAGACTACAAACATAACATTCAGGCTCAAATGAGGTGGACAAATGAATGGGTGAATAGTGACGGAAAGCATAAGGAGTATCTTTTTTTGATAGAAAAATAGTAGAGCTGACCCGAATTTCCCTTAAGCACGGCTATTAAGTTGTGATTTGTCAACTACATGGTTTTCAGCGACTTTGATTCAACTTCCCGGATAGTCGGTGACTTTCGGAATCGAAAGCTGCAAAACCCCAAAGAGTTTAACACTCAGGCAGCTAAGGGGGAATTTATTACATAAATAAGAAACCTCCTCTGCAACAAAAAGTCAATTCCATATGTAACAACCATTTAATTTAACTCTTAAACCCAAGAGAATGGTTAATGGCGTGTTCCATACGTCCTTAATGTAAAGAATAATATTTAACCGTATGAATAAAATCAACGATAAAACAAAACCAATCACCCCATTAAGGGTAGGGGGCAGGTACATCATCAGCGGAGGCGGAACCGGCGGACATATTTTCCCGGCTATCAGCATAGCAAACGCCATAAGAGCAAGAGACGAGAAGGCCGAAATTCTTTTTGTAGGAGCCATTGGGCGAATGGAAATGGAGCGGGTGCCGCAAGCAGGCTATCCTATCGAAGGACTTCCGGTAAGGGGTTTTGATAGAAAAAATCTTTTGAGAAATTTTGGTGTGGTTGTTGACTTGCTCAAAAGCATATCAAAAGCAAAGAAAATTATCCGTGACCTCAAACCCGATATTGCCATTGGCGTAGGTGGTTATGCCAGTGCCCCGACGCTGAAAGCCGCATCAAAATTTGGTGTTCCTACTTTGCTCCAGGAGCAAAATTCGTATGCCGGTGTTACGAATAAAATGCTGGCAGGAAAGGCTTCAAAAATCTGTGTGGCTTATGAGGGAATGGAAAAGTTTTTTCCGGCAGAAAAAATTGTTCTGACCGGAAATCCGGTTCGACAGGACTTGTTTCATGTCGCGCCAAAAACAAAAGAGGCATATAGCTTTTTCGGATTAAATCCGGAGAAAAAAACGCTGCTGATAGTGGGAGGTAGTTTGGGTGCGAGGACAATAAATCAAAGTGTCACGGCAGAATTGGAAGCAATTTCGAGTAGTGGTATTCAGGTCATTTGGCAGACCGGAAAAATCTATATTGACTCAGCTCGGAAAAATGCTGAAAAACATGCAAGTGAAAATCTCATTGTCACCGATTTTGTTTCGAGAATGGATTACGCTTATTCTATTGCTGATTTAGTGATTTCAAGAGCCGGAGCAAGCTCAATATCAGAGCTTTGTCTCTTGGCTAAACCGGTAATCCTTGTTCCTTCGCCCAATGTGGCGGAAGATCATCAGACACAAAATGCGCTGGCTTTGGTCAATAAAAATGCAGCAGTAATGGTAAGCGATGCAGAGTCGGTGGTGAAATTAATTCCTAAGGCATTGGAATTGATTCAAAATGACAAAAAACTCAACGATTTATCAGAAAATATTTTATTATTGGCACAAAAAGACTCAGCAAACAGGATAGTGGATGAGGTGCAGAAAATTATTGAAAAATCACTAACCAACTAATAAATTGAACACTAAATTTTCACACTATTATTTTCTCGGTATCGGAGGCATCGGAATGAGTGCGATTGCTCGGTATTACAATACAAAAGGCTATACTGTAGCAGGTTATGACCGAGTACAAACCAAGCTGACCGACGATTTGGCAGCCGTTGGGATACAAATAACTTTTGAAGAATCAGTAAGTACGATTCCTAAATCTTTTTTAGAAAGAAAGACTACTTTGGTGGTCATTACGCCTGCCGTACCCGAAAACCATAAGCAGTTAGTCTATTTTCGTGAGAATGATTTCAAAATTATCAAACGCTCTGAAATTTTAGGAGAAATCACACGTCGAAGCAAAGCTATTTGTATTGCCGGAACGCATGGGAAGACGACTACATCGACAATGACTGCTCACTTGATGTACGGGTCGCATGTTGAGTGCAGCGCGTTTTTAGGTGGAATTTCGAATAATTACAGAACAAATCTTCTCCTCTCCGGACAAAGTAATTATGTGGTAGTAGAAGCTGATGAATACGACCGTTCGTTTCACAGATTAACACCTTTCATGGCTGTGATCACCTCGATGGATCCGGATCATTTGGATATCTATGGTTCCATTGAAGCTTTTGTAGAGAGTTTTGAATATTTTACTTCCTTGATTAGTCCGGGAGGCGCTCTGATTGTAAATAAAAAAATCGCTATTCAAGCAAAACTTCAGAAAGCTGTAAAACATTATACTTACGGACTGGATGCTTCAGCAGACTTTTATGCAGATAACATTCGCTCCGAAAATGGAAAAATAATATTCGATTTTGTGACTCCGACAGAAAAGATTCATAATGTTCGTCTCGGTGTGCCGGTAATGATAAATGTTGAAAATGGAGTCGCGGCGATGGCGCTGGCATGGCTCAATGGGGTTACTAAAGAAGAGTTGCTAACGGGAATGTCCACTTTTTCAGGAATTTACAGAAGATTTGATTTGGTGTATCAGGATGATAAAGTCGTGTTCATGGATGACTATGCTCATCACCCAAACGAACTGAAAGCGAGCATCTCATCCATACGGCAGCTTTTTAAAGGAAGGAAAATTACCGGAATTTTTCAACCACATCTATACACAAGGACACGTGACTTCGCGCCTGAATTTGCAGAAGCATTGTCAAGCTTGGATGAATTAATCCTTCTTGATATATATCCAGCACGTGAATTGCCGATTGAAGGAGTAACGTCGGAAATTATTTTAAAAGATGTAACAATTCAAAACAAAACGCTAACAAATAAAGAAAATTTACTAACTTTGTTAGTCGGAAAAGAGTTGGATGTGTTAGTCACATTTGGTGCCGGAGACATTGACAAGCTGGTACCTGAGATTAAAAAAGTGCTGAAGAAAAATCGCTAAGCTGAAGGTTGTAAATCTTTTTATTCCAGACTGATAGGTTTTTAAGTGCGCCGATGTTTTGTCAGCTTGCGGAGGATAGTCGAATAGTGTAGAAAACTAATCTTCTCCAATCTTTTCGAGAGAAGAAATAAAGTAACACGCAATCGTAAGTAATAAATCGTAAGCAAAAAAAAGATGAATCGTTTTCTCAAATACTCACTGATAATAGGCATCATGGTGCTATGCCTGGGGTATTTGGTTTATGCCGGAGAACGAAGCATCAGCTCGTCGGAAAATGTGGTCTGTTCAAACTTGAGAATATCAATTGTAGATTCAGAAGAGAAGAAATTGATTAGTAATGAGGAGATTGCAGCTGTGTTGAAAGAAAAGGGATTGAATCCGATAGGAAAAAAAATAGGAAAAATAAACTCAAAATCTATCGAGGATGTGGTTGAAAAACACCCCATGGTTCGTAAAGCGGAATGCTTCAAAACCCCAAGCGGTGAAATTCAAATCGAAATCACTCAGCGGAACCCGGTTTTGAGGGTGGCAGGTGTTGAAAATTACTATGTAGATGACCTTCGTAAACCTATGCCGACCTCATTGAATTACACGGCTTATGTGCCTGTTTTTTCCGGAAATGTTACCCGGAAATTAGCTGTTGGGTCGATTTTTGATTTTGCAACATTCTTGAATAAAAATGAATTTTGGGGCAATCAGATAGAGCAGGTCAACATTACCAACGACATGAAAGTGGAATTGGTGCCACGCGTGGGTGATCATATCATAATGCTGGGTACTTTTGATCGTTTTGAACAGAAATTGGAAAAATTAAGGAAATTTTATCTATACGGATTAAACGAAATCGGTTGGAATTATTATTCAAAAATAGATTTACAGTATAGAGACCAGGTAGTTTGTACGAGGAAAGAGTGAAATAAACAAGTTAAGAGGCGTGAGTTTTATAAAATAAGGCGTTAAAGTGTTAAATCATTTTTGAAAAAAGGGTGAATATCCATCATTCATTTACCTTAAATCGTAAAAACCTTTAGGAATTTATCAGTGATGAGTAAAAATGCAATTGTATATGTAGATTTTGGGGGGACGCATATCTCCGCGATTGCCGGCGCAGTACAGGAAAATCATGCACTGAAGATTCTTGGTGAGCAGACTTTGGAAAGTGATGATGTGAAAAGCGGAGTAATTGAAAAAATTACAGGTGCCGCTTATAAAGTTAACCAACTCATTACATTCTTAAAAAACTCATTGAAATGGAAGGAGAAAGTGACGTTGGCGAGTGTCAGCGTTAACGCGAAATCAATGAAAAATCACACCTATTCCATTGAAAAACGAATACCAAATGTTATTACTGAAAAATTCTTAGAAGAGCTGAAACAAGAATGTCGGCAAAATATCAAAACAGAAAATGTAGTGGTTTTTGATGTCATTCCTTTGGCTTATTATATTGATGGAGAGAATGTTGAGGAGCCAATCGGTAAAAAAGGTTTTCAACTGCGGGTGGATTACAATTTGATTATCGGGCATTATCTTGTCAGAGAGACCTTGGAGCGAACAATAGAACGCACCGGAATTTCTGTAGATTATATACATTTAGGGATGGAAGCGATTGCTACTGCTATTCTTGATGACAATGACAAAGCCGATGGTTGTGCTGTGATAAATTTTGGTGCGACTACAACATCGCTCGGAGTTTATTTTGAAGGAAAATTGCAAGAATTATTGGTAGTTCCTCTCGGTGGATTGAATATCACGAAAGATATTTTAGAGCTTGGAATAAGTTATGCTAATGCCGAGTTGTTGAAATGTAAAACCGGTTGTGCCATGGAAAAATTTGTTACAAAACCGGTGAATGTTCAAATTCCTCATACGGATCCCAACGAGCAACCGATAAAAATATCCACTGCATTTCTGGCAATGATAATTGAGGCGAGGCTCGAAGAGATGCTTACGCCTATTCTAAATCAACTCAATTCCATTCCATATCCGCTTCACAAAGGAATAGTGATTTCCGGAGGCGCTTCAAAATTGAAATTTTTAACGGAATTTCTTGTCGAAAAAACAGGATCAACTGTGCGGATTGGCAATCATGCAGATTGGCTTTCGGAAGATACAGATGAGAAGTTTTTTGATCCGAAATATGCCCAGGCAGTCGGTTCTATTTTGCTCACCAATGATTTGATAGAGTCTCAGATAGAACATCAAACTACTATACAATCAAAGCTTCCAAGCAAACTGATTCGTTCCATTGCTAAAGGTGTGAATAGAATTACCGACAAATACAACGATGGCATGGGAACGCTATTTAAATACGATGAAATAGAGAGAGAAATTTATGAAGAAAATGAGCAGTCGCCTAATTCCTGAATTAGAAAAAGCTGATAAGTTTTGATTTCATTTTTTTATCTTCGCATATAGTTTTGGAGAACTCAGAATTTGAGTTATTTACCGCATTATTTTTAATTTATACACTCATATGTCCCTTTCAGGGTTAGGGTTTTACTTATATGGACTTTTTAGACGATACACTCCCTTTGGATTTACCATTAGCAAACTCATCTATTATCAAAGTAATTGGTGTAGGCGGTGGTGGCGGAAATGCCGTAAATCACATGTACAGCCAAGGAATCGCTGATGTTTCTTTTGTGGTTTGCAATTCAGATAATCAGGATTTGTTACGTTCACCTGTGCCGATAAAGGTGCAATTAGGCAAAAGTACTACGCAAGGATTAGGTGCAGGAGGAAAACCTGAAGTTGCACGAAAAGCAGCAGAAGAATCCATCGATGACATCAAGCAAATGCTTGCCGATAATACAAAAATGGTGTTTATTACTGCCGGAATGGGTGGTGGCACAGGAACCGGAGCATCGCCGATTGTAGCTAAAGTTGCTCAGGATATGGGTATTCTCACAGTCGGAATTGTTACTATTCCATTCGCGTTTGAAGGACCGATGAAGATCCGTCAAGCACTCGAAGGAATAGTGGCGTTAAGCGAGTATGTCGATGCGATTTTGGTTATAAATAATGAAAAACTAAAGCTTATTTATCCAGATTTGGGTCTTGCCAATGCCTTTGCTAAAGCAGATGATGTGCTTACAAACGCGGCTAAAGCGATTGCTGAAATAATCACCGTACCGGGCTATATTAATACGGATTTTGCGGATGTGAGCACGATTATGCGGAATGGAAAAGTTGCGATAATGAACACCGGGTTCGCTTCCGGTGAAAATCGTATTACCAAAGCGATTGAAGATGCATTGAACTCTCCTTTGCTTAACACAAAAGATGTAAACGGAGCGAAAAAAGTATTGCTTAGTCTATATTGTTCCCATGAAAATGAGATTAAGATGGAAGAAATAACTCAAATTCATGACTTTATGGCTCAAGTAGGGGAAGATGTAACTGTGATTTGGGGAGCGACATTTGACGAATCGTTAGGTGAAGAGGTGAAAATC
>JAAYIT010000268.1 GCA_012523295.1 Porphyromonadaceae bacterium
GTATAAACATACGCAAATGTAACTAAATTTTTATCTGCGTCACCCAAATAAACAAAATAAAAACACCAATATGCTGATATTTAAATGTTTATATTTTTAAAGGGTGATGCGTGTCGAAGTCAGGTGATTAAATAATTATCGTTGATTAATTGCAAATGACTAAAATCCCATTCTAACTGTCGTCCATTGCTTCCGGGATCTTTATATTCGACTTGGTATTTGTAAAGGCTGTCGCCGGCTTGGATGTAATGTTCTGAATTGGATATTCCGAACGGCGTTTGTGCAAATACTGTAATGCAAAAAAGCATATCTACAGCTAAGCAGAAGAATGATTTGTTCATGGTATTTCGTGTTTTGCGAGTTAAGCAAAAGAGATTTAAAAACTGTTGACAAATGTAAACAAATATTCTTTTCTGTGAAACTTTTATTCATTCTTTTAAATCAATTGAGTGAAAATTAAAATGATTCTAATTAACAAGGAAAATATTTAGGGCTGTCAAGTCAGTTGTTGTCGTGATATTCAATATCTTGTACACTCTATTAATCCTATCTTGTGTCAGCTCTTTGAGCTTTACTGTTACCGGAAAGCTTGTCCCTATTCATCTTGATTAACAAAAAAAAAGTCTGTTGAAAATGTTTTCAGCAGACTCGAATTCACTTTGATTTGAATCATTACAAATCATTCAATACTCTTCGGATTTTCTCATACGTTTTAATTGTATTCGGCACAAGCGGGAGACGTAATTTGTTCTCTATCATTCCCATAAGTGCCAACATGCTTTTTACTCCGGCCGGATTTCCTTCTACGAAAAGCAATTCGATTAGCTCGGTGAATTTATGATGAATCAAGCGTGAACTATCAAAATCTCCTTGTAAAGCAAGGCGAACCATTTTGGAAAATTCTTTCGGGAAAGCATTGCCGATTACAGAAATAACACCAACCGCACCGAGTGTGATCAATGGGAATGTGATTCCGTCATCGCCGGATATAACTAAAAAATCTTCCGGTTTATTTTTGATAATATCATCTATTTGAGAGAAAATCCCTGATGCTTCTTTGACCGCGCAAATATTCGGGAAGTCGTTTGCAAGGCGTAAAGTCGTCTCAGCAGTCATATTCACGCCGGTTCTGCCCGGTACATTGTACAATATGATTGGAAGTTGAGAGGCCTTGGCAATAGCGGCATAATGTTGATACAGACCTTCTTGCGAGGGCTTGTTGTAGTAAGGAGTAACGCTTAAAACAGCCTCATATCCGGTCAAATCCTCGTTAGCTACAGCGTGTACAATTTCACGTGTGTTGTTGCCTCCAATCCCGTAAACAAGCGGAATACGGCCAGCCGCTCGATCTACTGCAAATTGTCTTATCGCGCTCTTTTCCTCGTGCGAAAGGGTAGGGGTTTCAGCGGTAGTACCACAAATTGCTAAGTAATCTGTCCCATTTTTGATTTGATACTCAATGAGTTTTGCAAGTGCATCAAAATCAATTGTTTCATCTTCTTTAAATGGTGTTACAAGCGCAACGCCCATTCCTACTAATTTTGAGTTTATCATATTCTGTCTCGAAAATTCAATGCTTTGTGCAAAGGTACAAAAAATAGCACTTATAGTATCAATTTGAAAATATTTATTTTGATTTTTGAACGAAATGAATGGAATTGATACGATTATTTTACTAAAATCAATTGAATATCAGCATTCCGTCCTAATAAATTTGCGATAATGACAAACATAGCCTCTAACGGTTTCAAGACGTTTGATGCATTTTTTATCCACAACGGGTCAAACCGTTTGGGGCGGTTAGACCCTATATCAGATTTGAAATTTTGGATTTTAGGATACTTTGCGGATAGGCATATAAAATTATAATCAGCGGTTGTCTTTTGTTAAATCATATGATTCTCAAGCTCATATTTTCAGATATTATGCTACTTGTCTGAAGTTTGTATATTCTTAATGTAATGGAGGATTTGTTCGTACAAAAACTGCTGATCAGTGTGGAAAAGCGTTTCATTCAAATCCTTGAATTCAATATGATTTTCATCATTTCCGGTTGTTAGTTCATCCGGGTCGGGTTCGGGAATAATGATTTTGAAATCGATAATATCGTCCATTGAACGGCTCATTCCGGCTTTTGTGCCTGCCTTCGCGTAAAGACAAACGTATTGTAGCGGGAGAATATCTTTAAGCGTCAGATCAATCAGCAAATCAAACTCGACTTCAGCCAATTCTCTCAAACAGTACTCTTTCGGGCATTCAAACCAGTCAATTGTGCTTCGGTCCAGAATCCTGAATGTAGGAAGAATGGCAGTGCTGGTTATTTTCTTATCTAAAAATCCCCAGGCTACAACTTTTTTGCCGTCTTGATTCAGTTCATCGATTATTCTTCGAATAAATCTGTTTTTCTCAATATAATCACTCTCAAATAGCAGTAGAATAGTTTTCGCGCTCTTATAATCCACCCATCTTTTCTCACGAGTAGAATGCTGCAAAAACTTCTTTGCTTTTCGTTTGAAAATATATTGATTTAGTTTCTTCATATAAAAAACAATCTCCTTACCTCCTGAAAGCGGTTTATTGAGTGTACAAATATAGAGTTTTTTTATCTAATTCAGCAGTCAATTCATTTTCCTTTCTAAAGATTAGCTCCCATTATCAGCTCCAGAAACTGCTCTTCATTTAACAATCGGATTCCCAATTTTTCCGCTTTCTTCAATTTTTCAGGTCCCATGTTTTCTCCTGCGAGTATAAAACTTGTTTTTCCGGAAATGCTCCCCGAATTTTTACCGCCGTATTGTTCTATCATTTTTTTGTACTCGTCTCTCGAATGCTTATTGAAAGTACCACTTATTACTATGGTTTTGCCATTCAAAGCATCGCCTTTGGGCAGCATCATTTCTTCGGAAACTGAGAGTTTCAAACCATGCGATTTTAGTTTGTTAACAAGTTCAATGTTCTGGTTATCAGAAAAATAGTTTACAACACTTTCGGCTATTCTGCTGCCTATTTCATCTACTGAGGTTAACTCCTCAAAAGTCGCTTTTTCCAGATTTTCAATGGTTTTGAAATGAGAAGCTAATTTTTTAGCTACCGTTTCTCCCACAAATCTTATTCCTAAAGCAAATAATACACGCTCAAACGGAATTGATTTAGATTTTTCGACTCCATCAATGATATTTTGAGCTGATTTTTCGCCTAATCTTTCAAGACCGGAAATATCATCGATTTTTAGCATGTAAATGTCGGCAATATTTTTCAATAAATCATTCTGATAAAGCAAATTTACAGTTTCCGTACCCAAACCGTCAATATTCATCGCCTTACGACTTACAAAGTGTTCAATTTTACCTTTTATCTGAGGCGGGCATGCATTTTCATTTGGACAATAATGTGCTGCTTCACCCTCTACGCGTACTAATGGTGTGTTACATTCGGGACAATTGGCAATAAAATTAACTTTCTCACCCATCAATATTCGGGCATCTTTGTCAACACCGGTAATCTTCGGAATAATTTCCCCGCCTTTTTCCACAAATACCCTATCACCGATGTGTAAATCTAAACTTTCTATGATATCTGCATTGTGGAGTGAAGCACGTCTAACGGTAGTTCCTGAAAGCTGCACAGGATCTAAATTGGCCACAGGGGTAACAGCGCCTGTTCTTCCGACCTGATAAGTGACAGAATTTAAGCGTGTTACGGCTTGTTCTGCCTGGAATTTGTAAGCAATAGCCCAGCGCGGTGATTTGGCGGTGAAGCCCAGGTTTCTTTGTTGAATTGTTGAATTTACTTTTATTACAACTCCATCTGTAGCTACAGGGAGATTTTTTCTTTCGATTTCCCAATACCGAAGAAATTTGAAAACTTCATCGGTTGTATTGCACACTTTTACAGCGTCGGAGACTTTAAATCCCCATTTACGAGCGTAATTCAAATTTTCTGAATGTAAATCGGAAGGAAGATTTTCACCCAATAAATAGTAAAAATAGCCATCCAATTTTCGCTTGGCTACTTCAGCCGAATTTTGCATTTTTAATGTACCGGCTGCCGCATTTCTTGGATTAGCAAAAAGCGGTTCTTCCAGTTCTTCACGCTCCTTGTTAAGCTCTTCAAATACATTCCAAGGCATCAGTATTTCGCCTCTTATCTCAAATTTTTCAGGAAAATCATCGCCATGCAATCGAAGCGGAATGCTTCGTATCGTTTTTATGTTAGAAGTTACATCATCACCTTTTTCACCATCTCCACGCGTAATGGCACGTGCCAAAATTCCGTTTTCATAAATCAAAGAAATTGAGCTGCCATCGTATTTTAATTCACAAACCAACTCGAAAACAGTATTCAGGCTTCTACGAGTCCGTTCGTAAAAATCAGTCACTTCACCTTCGGAATAGGTGTTGCTCAAAGAGAGCATTGGATATTCGTGTTTTACTTGCGTAAATGTAGTATTTATATCGCTGCCAACTCGTTGTGTAGGTGAATTCGGATCAAAAAACTCCGGATGAGCAGCTTCTAACTTTTCTAACTCTTTCAGCTTCTTGTCAAACTCAAAATCTGAAATAATCGGTTTTGACAACACGTAATAGTTGTAATTATGTTGATTCAATTCTTGGCGAAGAGAGAGAATAAGCTCCTCAGCCCGTTTGCTATCGGGATTGTGAAGGGAAGATTGATCTGAATCTGTGTTTTCAATATTATCGAATAAATCTCTCATTGTAGTTTTTTCTAATCTGTTATTCAAAATTGTGCCTTACACTTAAAACCTCCAACATGAAAAGTGTGTTTGCCACAGATAGTGTTTAGTAAGGTTACTCATACCTCATTATCGTAGCCGGGGAAATTTTCGTAATAAGATACGATGGCCCGATTAACATCAGAATTGAAGTAATCAAAGTGCCGATATTCAGTAAAATAATATAGAGCCAATTGAATGTAATCGGCACAGTTGCTGTGTAATACGAAACCGGATCGAGCGGGATAAGTTTGAATTGATACTGAATAAAGCAAATAAATAATCCAATTAAATTCCCCCAAAACATCCCTTTCCCTATGAGAAATATTGATTCATAAAGGAAAATTTTCCGAATCGACCAGTTTTTTGCGCCGTATGATTTGAGAATACCAATCATGTTGGTTTTCTCTAAAATCAGAATCAGAAGTCCGGAAATCATATTAAATCCCGCAACTGCCAACATTAAGATAAGAATTACCCAAACATTCATGTCTAATAAGTCCAACCAGCTGAAGATCTGTGGGTTTAGTTGGCGGATATTTTGAATAAAGTAGCCGTTACCTTCTTCATCAAATTTATTTGCCACAACGGAATAGACACCCATATTCACTTTGTCGAGCAAACTAAAGTCATTGATCAGAATTTCTAAACCGCTGAAATATTCCGGTGACCAATTGTTCAGTCGTTGGGCAATACGGATGTCGGTTATAATAAATAATTTATCGTACTCGGCAAAATTGGTTGAGTAAATACCTTTGATTGTGAATTTTCTGGCACGAATTTGCTGCTGAAAAAAATAGGTAAAAAATGAATCACCGACTTTCAATTTCAATAAATCTGCCAGTACCTTAGAAATTATCACCTCATTGGCTGATACAGAGTCTGTTACATTTAAGATTTCACCTTCAAGAAGATTTGATTTGAAAAAATCCCAATCAAACTCAGCACCAACTCCTTTCAGCACCATTCCTTGAAAATCTTCATCTGTTTTTATAATTCCGGGTTTTGTTACAAATCGCTGAACATGCTTGATATCCGGTATTGCCTTAATTTCATTCATCAATGTGTCATTGATTTTGATAGGCTGCATTTCATAGGAATTGTTATTGTCAAAATTTGTAATCTGAATATGCGACCCGAATCCAATCGTTTTGTTTCGGATTTCTTGCTTAAAACCAATCACCACAGCAATTGCAATCAGCATCACAGCCACGCCCACAGCAATGCCGATAGTGGCAATTCTAACCGCCGGACGAGATACGTTTTTTTCACCTTTTTTCTCAAAGTGAATACGCTTGGCTATGAAAAGTTCGAGATTCATATGAAAACCCCTAAATCCCCTGATAGGGGAATTTTTAGTGGGGTGGGTTGATTGAAATAAAATGTACTATAAAGCTTGTTTTATTAAGCTCATAATGTATTCTAAATTGCTTGTGTCATAGATGGTTAGCTCATAATCTCCATTTCCCCAATGACCTGTTTTTGAAACATCACGCATTATTTTTTTCTCATCTTTCAATGAGCCTTTTGGCATGTTAATCCAGATTTTAATCCCTTTTTGCAACAAAGTTATATCACAGATATTCTTTCCTGTTCTGAACGTGATGTAAAGTTTTTGAGGTTTAACCTCAATATTGGCAGGTAAAGATAGAATTCCATTTTTGAAAGCTTCGTAGAGCTCTTTAAGCTCATCCGATTTTCCACTTAAATGATATTCTTCATCGTAAGTTTTAAGCTCCTTTGCAATTTTATTAATTTCTGAATCTTGGTTGGTTTGAATTTGTTTGATGCTCGGAGCTGATTTTGATTTGTTTATAGGGTTGACAATAATAATGTCGTTTTCAAACTGCTTAATCTCCATTAATTCAATTGACAGGTCTTTGAAGTTCGTAGATTGCTTCTGATTGTCTGTGAAAAAGGGTGAAACAAAAATGACCCTGCTTTGTGACCAATCCACATCTGCCCTTTTAAGTTGAGTTTTTAATGTTTCATTGTGTTCAACAATAAAATCGGATTTATAATCCAACATCAAATTTAGGTATGAAACGCCTTGATCAATTACACTATAATTTTTATCTTTTTTATATTCGATGATAACAAATGATTTCGTCTCCTCATCAAAAGCCAGCGTGTCTATTCGATTGTTTTTAATAGTAAATTCAGACTTCACAAAAGTCAGATTTGTAATCAATTTCAAGTTTTTCTCGAATACAGTTTGAATATCTTTTTCTAATTTAAAGGGCTTTTCCTTTACCAATTCGAAACTTGATTTATTGTTTTTAAAGATTTGCATGATGTTGAATATTGGTTAATTGATGTTAAGTTGCATTAGGTAAAGTCCTTCCCTTGCGGGGAGGGTTCCGAACTATCGGGATAGGGAAGGGCGCTTGGTCAGCGGACATTCTTATACGCTTCTAACGCCTTCCCAAGCACCACCAATGCATGTTTTAAATCCTCCTTATTCAGCACATAAGCTATTCGGACTTCATTTCTTCCATTGTTTAGATCCGTGTAAAAACCGGAAGCCGGAGCCATCATAACCGTGCATCCTTCGTATTCGAAATCGGAAAGAAGCCAAGCACAAAACTTGTCCGAATCATCTATTGGAAGTCGGGCAGTGGTGTAAAAAGCTCCCATCGGGATAGGAGAATAAACTCCGGGAATACGATTCAATCCGTCAATCAAGAATTTTCGACGTTCCACATATTCATCATATACTTCGGCTAAATATTCTTTCGGAGCATCAATAGAAGCTTCTGCAGCAATTTGACCAATCAGAGGCGGACTCAATCGAGCTTGACAGAACTTCATTACCGTTTTTCTTACCTCTTTGTTTTTTGTTACCAATGCCCCGATTCGAATTCCGCATTCGCTGTAACGCTTTGATACGCTGTCGATTAGAATTACATTATCCTCAATTCCATCCAAATGAAAAGCCGAAATATAAGGTGCTCCCGTGTAGCAAAACTCACGATAAACCTCATCGGAGAAAAGATACAGATCGTATTTTTTAACCAAATCCCGAATCAAATTCATCTCTTTTCGAGTGTATAAGTATCCGGTCGGGTTGTTCGGATTACATATCAATATACCTTTCGTTTTGGCGGTGATAAGGTCTTCAAATTGCTCAATCGGAGGAAGTGCAAAACCATCATCAATACTCGATACAACCGGCTTTACAACTGCACCTGCTGCAATGGCGAATGCTGTGTAATTAGCATAAGCAGGCTCAGGCACTATGATTTCATCACCCGGATCAAGGCAGCTCATAAATGCGAAACTTACTGCTTCCGAGCCGCCGGTAGTTACAATAATATCATCGTAAGCCACGTCTATCGCGAAATTACGATAATAATCCGCCAATTTCAGCCGAAGGCTTTTGAAACCGTCACTGGGACTGTATTCCAGAATTTCACGATCGATGTTTCGGATTGCATCGAGCGCGACTTTAGGCGTTTTTATATCCGGTTGTCCGATATTCAGATGATACACTTTTACACCGCGTGCTTTTGCATTGTCAGCAAGTGATGAAAGTTTACGAATGGGCGATTCTGGCATTGCTTGCCCACGTATAGATGTTTTTGGCATAATATTAAGTCCCCAAAATCTCCGTATGGAGACTTCAGCGAGTCTGTTTGTTGAAAAATTAAAAAAAAATATTTAAAATGCTAACTATATATCGATTGTTTCATTATCGTTTGATAAAATCAAGCGATAACTAAAAAATACAAATTGGTAATGAACAAGTTACTTCAGTTCCACCATTAGCTTCAGATTGAATTGTCTGCTTGTCAAGTAATTCGGACTTCCATGCTCATGACCGTAAATGTCTGAAACCCAAAAGATTGAATTTTCATTTTTGAAGTTGAATAAATTGAAAATTTCAAAATTTATCCACATGCTTTCCACGTGTTTGAGCCATGAGCGATCCAGCATTCTGTCTTTTCCTTTTAAGATTGCTCTGGATGCCCCAATATCTACTCTTTTGTAGGATCTTAAACGGAACATGTCACCCAAATGACGCGGACTGCGAGGCGGCCCAATAGGCAATCCGTCAGAGTAAATTGCTTTCAGATAAAGCTGATATTTTGGATTATTGGGCAGATAATCTGAAAACAGCAATGAGATATTGTACCTTGTTTCGTTTGGTCGTGAAATCCACCCGGGATAAATCGTAACTCCCTCTTTTTCATACGAATCGCCGACAATATCTTCCCGGGATCGCATGAAAGATACATTAAGCCATGAATCGGTACCCGGTACCAATTCTCCGAATAATTTGAAATCCACACCGGCCGTATATGCTTTCGCATCATTCAACCCCGAATAACGAATACGCACATTATCAACGGAATAGGTTGTAACCCGATTAGCCAACTTCAGATACGTTTCTGTAGTAAACTTAAAAGGACGACCCAAAGCTCTGAAAAAATAATCACCACCAAGTACAAAATGAACTGAACGTTGTGATTTGATATTTTCATTCAAAGTTACAAAAACATTTCCCAACGCGTCCGCTACCGTATCTCTAATTTCTTTGTAAAAGGGTGACTGGTAATACAGTCCGGTAGCAAACCGGAAACTGAAATCCCGATCCCAATGGGGTAATACAGAAATTGAGGCACGCGGACTGACAATCAATTCTTTGTTGTAATTCCAGTAGCTTGCTCGTACTCCGCCTGTCACAGCATACAGTGCGTCATCGGTATCCCACCTGTAAGTGTCTTGTATGTAGGTGTTTGCGCGCCAGGAGTCAAGTGACTTGTTTGAGCTTAAATTATTATAAAGTCGAACCTTTCCGTCACCAACGTAAGGCATTGAATAACCTGCAGAATCCCGCCATTCCCATTCGCGAAGCTTGTCGGTAATAAGTTCACGCTGAATTCCGACACCCCATTTCACGGAATGTCCCGATTTTGTAAATTCACCGGTATGTGATAGACTTGCAACTGTTGCTTTCAAGCGATTTCGCGCATGTTGATGATAGGTGCCGACTCCTAACTTTACACCTTCTTCTATTTCCCCGGTTTCACCCATTTTCAACTCTCCAAGTACATATTCTCCCGTGATATCAAAGGTCTCGTTTTCATTTGTGTTAAACGCGGAGGCGCTCAGTTTCAGCTTTAAGTTTTCTTTTGCCTGGTAATTGATTGAGAATGAGCCGAAAAGCGTTTGAAATAAATCTTTTTCTTTACCATCGAAATAGACCTTCAGCTGACGAGCCATATTGTACGTTCCGAATCTTGTATTTCGTGTTTCAGGGATAAATAAATAGTCGTTTCTCGAAAAATTACCCAAAAAACTCATTTCCCATTTTGGCGTTACTTGAAAAGTCAGATAAGTTTGATAATCTATAAAATTTGGTTGGTACGCGCCTTCGGTATCCAATGTGCCGAGCAAATATCGATTCGTCTTGTATCGGATGCCGTGCATTTGTGTTAAGCGTTTTCCGGCTGTTCCTACATATGCCGAAGCTCCTAATAAACTAACGGAACCTGCCGCCTCAAATGCTTTTGGTTTTTTGTAAGTTACATCCAAGACAGACGACATTTTATCTCCGTACTCGGCATTAAATCCACCGGATGAAAATTTCACATTACCCACCATATCGGGGTTGATAAAGCTCAAACCTTCTTGTTGTCCGGCACGAATCAAAAGTGGTCTGTAAACCTCTGTACCATTAACATAAACAATGTTTTCGTCAAAATTTCCACCACGCACATTATACTGCGAACTTAATTCATTGTTGGTAGTAACTCCTGCAAATGTAATCAATAAAGACTCAAAACTTCCACTTGTATTAGGCATCAATTTGTATTTACCGGGGTCAATGGTTTCCATGTTGGAAGTACTCCGACGATTGACTGTAACATCCACGGCCTGAAGCTCTTTCGCAATAGTTGGAAGTTCGACCGTAATCTGTATCACTTGCTGACGAGGCAAAATCGTGTGTTTGATTGTTTCGTAACCAATGTGTGAGTATATGATAGATACTGAGTCTGTCGTGGCAATATTCAAATCATAATAACCGTTGCGGTTTGTGGTCGTTCCATTCGAAGTGTTTTCAAAATAAACGCTGGCTCCTTCAACTCCTCGATTGTTTTCGTCAATCACGTAGCCATAGATGCGTACATTGCTTTTTTGTGCATTTGCAGCAAAAACCGACAACAGCAACAGGAAGAATAGGGTTATTTTGAATCTCATATAAAAATGACTAATGCCAACCAAAAGGGATTAGAAGCGTACTGTTTAGTTGTGTTTAGAAAGAGTTTTTAAATTTCACAAAATTAATGATAAAAAAACTTTGAGCAAAATGGATTATCAGAAATGAGGAAAAATTTATGGAATGAGTAATATACATGAGAATTTATATGATTTAATCTATTATTGCTCTCAAATTTAGAGAATGGTTGCTATCTTATAATATGTCGGCGCAATGCATCTGAAAGGCGTGTAGCGCCGACTTTATGGTAGTAAAATAGGTTTCGTATTCCATAAAGGTGCGTAGATATGATATTGTTTATGTCGCTGACAGTTAGTATTTTAACGTTTTAATTTAAATAATTTGACTTTCGCAAGTTGTTACAGCCTGCTGTAAAGCTGCTTTTGCAAAAAGATATGCTGATTATCAGAGGAATTAAGCAAGTTGGGGCTTTGCCCCAAACCCCACTTCATTTTTTGTTCCCGATAAAGAATCGGGATGTACCACTTAACACAAAAAA
>JAAYIT010000269.1 GCA_012523295.1 Porphyromonadaceae bacterium
AAATCGATATTATCGTTACTTTTTATTATCTTTGGGGCGATATTTTCGAAGGGATAGAGCATAATTACTCCTACTGAAAATGTGTATCCGACCTTTTTATGAGTTGATATTGTTGGATTGGGCAGTTACCATTTAAATCGATCGTGAGTAATGGGTGATAATTTTAGCAAAAACAAATGAGAAAAGTATTGGTTGATTTATCAGCCCTGAAAAATGTATATAGCGGATTTGGACAGGTAGCATTGACTTACGGTAGATACTTTCAAAATAATTACAGAAAAGAGAGTGCTCATTATTCCCTGACGTTGCTCGTCCCTGATGATATGATCGGCAAGTTTGGCAATGAGGTCAACTACCTGTCATCCTCCAATCGGCTTAAAAGACGGTTTCCCTTTTTGTTTCCAAAGTTTGATGTTTGGCACTCGACACACCAGTTAAGTAAATTCAGGCCCTTTTATTCTGGAACAAAGCAGATACTGACATTTCACGACCTGAACTATCTGTACGAAAGAAAGGGATTTAGCCGATACAGAAAACATCGTCAACTCCAAGGGAAAATAAACCGGGCGGATCAACTGGTTTGTATTTCTCACTTTACCAAAGAAGAAATAGAGAGAAATCTGAACCTCAACAGAAAGAAATGCAATGTGATTTACAATTACGTGGAGCCTTTTGATGAATGTCTGGCTTCTAAACCGAGTATCGATATTAAAATGCCTTTTTTCTTCTCTATCGGTGCATTGCGTAAAAAGAAAAACTTCCACGTTTTGCTTGATCTAATGAAGTTATACCCTGAAAAACACTTGTATATTGCTGGAACTGAGGTCAGAAACAAGAAAAAAAATGCGTACGCCTTAATGATAAAAGAACGCATCAAAAATGAAAGAATAACGAATGTTACCTTGCTTGGAGGGATTCTGCATGAGGAGAAAATATGGATGTATAAAAACTGCGAGGCTTTTCTTTTTCCTTCGTTGTTTGAAGGTTTCGGATTACCGGTTATTGAAGCCATGCAATTCGGAAAACCGGTATTCTCTTCAGCAGAAACAAGCCTGAAAGAAATTGGCGGACAGTTCGCTTATTTCTGGGATGATTTTGAGCCATACCACATGAAGTCTTTGATAGATGCTAATTTGGAGAGATTTTATAACGAAAGGGAACGGGTCTGGAAAGAGAAACAATACGCGGAATCATTTTCGACGAACACCCATTTTGAAGAATATGAAAAGCTATATGAGCACGTATGATATAGATCTGGTTTATCTATGGGTCGATGGCAATGACCCTGAATGGTTGGTCAAGAAAAGAAAATATTTAGAGAACAAAACCGGGTTAAAGATCGAAGCAACTTCAAAGGCACGTATCGCCGACAATGAAGAATTGAAATAATGACTTAGTTCTGCAGAGAAACATGCCCCCTGGATCCGTAAAATTTTTATAGTTACTGATGAGCAAAAGCCTAAATGGCTTAATTTGGAAAACGAAAAGGTGGAAATTGTTGATATCCGTGAAATTATTCCGGAGGAAGCTTTACCGTGCTACAACTCGGTTATCATTGAGCACTTTTTATATAAAATTCCCGGCTTATCTGAGCATTTTCTCTACGCAAACGACGATATGTTTTTTAATGCTGACATAGGTCCCGAATTCTTTTTTAATTCCGACGGAATGCCAATTGTGCGGTTACAACGTGCATTTTTATCAAAATGGATGAATCGAATAAGGAAAGTATTCAATATCCCTACCAATATCTATCGGAAAACCATTGACAGGGCTGCTGTATTAATTCAAGAAAAATTTGGAAAGTATTATTCAGGCACGCCACACCACAATATCGATTCGTATCGGAAAACAGATTACAGGAATGCGGTGGAAAAAGATTTCCGGGATGAAATTTTTTCGACACTGACAAATCACCTCAGAAGCGAACACGATATCCAACGGATCGTTTACTTATACTATGCCTTAGCAAAAAAAAGGGGAAAACTCCGTTACGTCAGCCGAAAAGAATCTTGTCGCATCCGGTTGCAAAAGCATGACTTTATGAAATACATCACGTCATATGATCCAGTGCTTTTTTGTCTGAACGATACCCATCGGGCAACAGATAAAGATCGTGAGAGGGTTAAACCCTTTTTGGAAGCTCTCTTTCCGGAAAAGTCCGGTTATGAACTCTAGGATAAATACAACATCACAACTCGAAACCCGATTTTTCCGGGAGAATATTTTCAAAAGACGCTTTTAGTTCTTTGAGCATTGAGTCGAAGTTCCTAATATGTATGTTGTCATTTAG
This sequence comes from Porphyromonadaceae bacterium, assembly GCA_012523295.1. GTDB lineage: Bacteria > Bacteroidota > Bacteroidia > Bacteroidales > Paludibacteraceae > UPXZ01. The sequence goes on from JAAYIT010000269.1 coordinate 2,294, forward strand.
GCAGACCAGTTTGTACCTTTGTTCGCGGACAGCCAGAATAGCTTGTTTGGATCTCAAAATTAGGGGGAACATCTTTGTGTCCTGATAGGTGTTGTAGGGCAGGAATTTTGAAGTGCAAATTTGCCAGGTCTTGAACAATTCAGGAGTGAGGTCGGAAGAGCTTCTGAACCGATTTTTCGACATTTCGGTCAATTCTTTCCCGCACTTATCCCACACATCATGAAACGTTGATTTTAAAAAAGGCTGCGCGTTGTGAGGGGTCCGTAAGGTTACAAACTTATCGTATGGTTTAAGCAGATAGGTCCGTCTTCTCCTATTCCCGTAAGATTCATGAAACCACTTGTCGTTAACTCTGTTTAAAACCTCATTTTTGACGAAAAACCTGTTGACTAGTTTGATGTTGTTTTTCAGCATTTTGCCAAATTGT
>JAAYIT010000270.1 GCA_012523295.1 Porphyromonadaceae bacterium
GGCGAGTTTGGACGATTTAGCCGTTTGAACGCCAATTTTTTGAGTGAGGCGGGCGAAGTCTTGACTTTTTTTGCTTCGTTTTTTGTGTCAAGACAAAAAATGAAGTGGGGTTTGGGGCAAAGCCCCAGCTTGCTTAATTCCTCTGATAATCAACATATCTTTTTTCAAAAGCAGCTTTACAACTGGCTGTAACAACTTGCGAAAGTCAAATAAATTAAGCTGAAATTATCAGCTCCATAAGCAAGGTTTTCGTCATTGAGATGAGATTTTGTTGTCTTATTCCACTGTTTTTAGTGTACTATAATTTTTCAAACTCCTCCCTTTCTTCAATATTAATACAAAAAATATCCAAAAATCTTATTTCTTTTCAAAATTTTTCTTTATTTTTACATCGTTAGTTGTCCGTGCTTTTGAACATTGCTATCTTAAATCTTTGGAATAGGATTAAAGAATTAATGAAATAAAAAGCAAAAGTTCGTTCGTTTTATACAAACCTTATTTTAGTTTAAATCAAATCTATGAGAACAACCGATGTAATCAATTGGGCGAGCCGTTTTATGGCAAAAGCACAAGAGGAAATTAGCGATAAAGAACTGAAAGAGCAACATAAATACGCTGATTTGGTGCAAAATCCGACTGACAAAGTATTGATGACAAAGATGTTGGATGAAACTTCACAAATCCGGGACAATAAGAAACTCGCTTTGCGAATTCGTACTCTGCTTAAACGATACGGAACACCACAATTTTTTAATTTTTGGGAAAAAGCGTCGCTCTCGTTATTCAATTCAGTCGGCTATAGTTTCTCTGAAATTTCGGTCCCGATTTTCAAAAAATATTTGAGAAACTATACACGTGCCATTATTATCAACGAGCGTCCCGACTTGCTTAATAAACATTTGGATGAACGGAAGAAACAAAATATTGGTCAGAATGTAAACCTTCTCGGAGAAGTGGTGCTCGGTGATGGTGAAGCTCGCAAACGATTCGAACATTACTTGGAAGCGCTCAAAGACCCGCGTATCAACTATATTTCTGTAAAACTCTCCGGCATTTACGCGCAAATCAATCCATTAAATTACCGGAATTGCAAAACGGAACTTTGTGAGCTGATGGGAAATCTATATCAGCAGGCTATGAATTACCCGTTTGTAGATGAAAATGGAGTTAAATCCTTTAAGTTTGTCAATTTAGATATGGAAGAGTACAAGGACACAGAACTAACCCTCGATGTGTTTAAAACCGTACTTTCCGAACCACGATTTAAGAACTTGACAGCGGGAATTGTTATTCAAGCGTATTTGCCGGATGCTCGTACATTGCAGGACGAACTCCTTGATTTTGCAAAAAAACGCTTCGCGGCCGGAGGGGCTCACATAAAAATGCGGCTTGTGAAAGGGGCGAACTTAGCTATGGAAACCATTCAATCCTCGATTCGCGGATGGGAAAATCCAATTTTAAATAGCAAAGTTGAAGTTGACGCAAATTACTTAAAAGTGCTTGATACAGCACTTTTGCCTGAAAATGCAGAAGCAGTGCATGTAGGCGTGGCTTCACACAATTTTTTTACTATCGGTTACGCGTTTTTACTTTCTAAAAAGAATAATGTAGAAGAATTTGTAACCTTTGAAATGCTTGAAGGAATGGCAAATCATCTTCCCCGAGTGATGCGAAACCTTGGTAAACAGGTGATTCTATATACTCCGGTAGTGAAAGATGAGTTTTTTCTGAATGCCGTTTCTTATCTCGTGCGAAGAATGGATGAGAATACAGGAAAAGATAATTTTCTGACCTATTCGTTCGACCTGAAAGAGGGTAGCGAAGAGTGGGATTTTCTAAAAAAGCAGTTTGAGGATGCGATAACAATAAAAGACACCATTGGCACGGAGCCAAAAAGAGTTCAAGATCGTTCTAAAAAGCAAAAACCGCAAAAAGATATCGACTCGTTCAAAAATGAACCGGACACCGATTTTGACTTAAAAGCCAACCAAAAATGGGCGGATGAAATCCGTAAGAAATGGATGAAATCTGAGAAAGACAAACCTTACCAGATACCCGTTCAAATAGGTGATAAACAGATAACTAACAATAATAAAGTAATCTTTTTTGACCGAAGCCGGGATAGCAGTGTGCTTGTTTGTGAAATGTCCACTGTTTCGCTTGGAATGATGAAAGAGGTGCTGGAAATAGCCGAAGCCGATAAATCCGGATGGCGTAAAACTACCCTTGCGGAACGAAATGCGCTACTGCATAAAGCCGCTGATATTCTTTCAGACAGGCGTGGCGATTTAATCGGCGTGATGGCTGCCGTTACCGGAAAAACCTTCAACGAAGGCGATGTGGAAGTTTCTGAAGCTGTTGATTTTTGTCGATTTTATCCTTATTCGATGAAAAAATTTGATGAATTAAAAACGGTGAAAAACTCTCCAAAAGGGATTATTTTGGTTATTCCACCTTGGAATTTCCCGACTGCGATTCCGGTTGGGGGAGTAGTGGCAGGTCTGGCTGGCGGAAATACTGTTATTTTGAAGCCGGCAACTGTTGCCTATCCCGTTGCGTGGGAGTTTGTACAGGCATTTTGGGAAGCAGGCATCCCGAAAGATGCGTTGCAGATAGTGTGTCCTGAAGACCGCGAAACTTTGACTTATCTTTCGACTCATCCCTCAGTAAAGCATGTTATTCTGACCGGTGGAACCGATACGGCTTTCAAATTGCTTGAGAAAAATCCGACTTGCCCGTTGACTGCCGAAACGGGCGGAAAAGATGCAATCATTCTGACTGCGAGCGGCGACCGTGATCATGCTATCCAGAATGTGGTTAAATCGGCCTTCGGAAACGCGGGTCAAAAATGTTCGGCCTGTTCACTCTTTGTGGTTGAGAAAAGTGTGTATGACGATCCGGATTTCAAAATGAAACTGAAAGACGCTACTAAAAGTATGCGCACCGGAAGCGTCTGGGATGGCGGAAATTTGGTTGGTCCGATGGTTTCAAATACGAACGATAAGCTTCTTCATGCCATAAATAATCTGGAAGATGGTGAAAGTTGGCTTGTAGAACCCGAGTTTTTGGATGACGACCGATATATCCTGAAACCATGTGTAAAATGGGGAGTGAAACCCGGTAATTATACCTTCGAAACCGAACTTTTCGGACCGCTTCTGGCGGTAGTTTGCATGGATGACCTGAAGCATGGAATTGAAATTGTCAATTCGAGCGAATACGGCTTGACATCGGGATTGCAGAGCTTGGACGAAAGCGAGCGCGCGTACTGGAAAGACAATTTAGAAGCAGGAAACTTGTATATCAATCGTGGAATTACAGGTGCAATTGTTCAGCGTCAGCCGTTTGGCGGAATGAAACGTTCGGCATTTGGCGGCGGCATTAAAGCCGGTGGCGATAATTATGTGAGCTGTTTTGTGAATTTTGAGGAGACGGATTATAAGGAATCCGAGATGGAAGTTGGCGGTTTTATTAAAACGTATTCCGAATTACTTTCAGATGAAGACCTTGCGCGTTTTCGCCGAGCAATGGGCAATTATGCTCGAAACTGGAAGAATGAATTTTCAGTAGAAAAAGTTACACAGGAATTGGTTGGAGAATTGAATACATTCCGTTATTTGCCTCTGAAAAATATGGTGCTAAGATTGTTGCCAAACGATTCGCTTTGTGATGCACTGCTTTGTATTGCAGCCGGCAAAATGGCCTTGACACCACTGACAGTTAGTATTAGCGAAAATGATGATAAACTCGTATCTTTGCAAAAGCTGGGTGATGATATCAAACTGAAGATTCAGGATGATGCGGCATTTTTATCGACCATGAAAGATTACTATCGAGTTCGCTGCTGTTCGGATCAACTTCCGCTCGACTATTACAAGGAAGCCGCCCGATTCGGCACTTACATTGCCACTGCAAAACCATTGGTGGAAGGACGTGTGGAACTTCTCCACTATTTGAAAGAGCAAAGCATTTCATACGAATATCACCGTTACGGAAGTTTCTCGGAAGAGGATGGAAAGTTATAGGCGGAGAGCAGGGAGCAACCTGCCGGAAGAATGATACATGATGATTAGCTTCCAAAATTTCAAGACTACATTGTTTTTTAGGTGCATGGCACTAAGATTATGGTAGAAAGTTAAAAAAAATGCAAAATGCCGCTACATGCGTCAGTTTGCTGTTGTGAAATCAAGGATATTCCAAGCTTGCTTAGTTTTAGAAATAAAAATCAGACAATTTTTAGTCACTCGGTAATGATTATTAAACAAAAAAATAACATGGAAAAAGAATTAAATGTACAAATCAGAAAAGGTGGTCCATACGTAGTTACGGGAAGTTTTAAATTAATTTTACCAGATGGTGAAGAGAAAATAATGAGTGGAAAATCATTTTTCTGTCGTTGCGGACAAAGTAAAAACAAACCGTTTTGTGACGGATTTCATAAGAATGTGGAGTTTGATGTTTGATTGATTGAAAAATAAAATGGCTGACAATCGATTTTGTCAGCCATAGTTATTTTTAAGATTATCGAGAATTTATTTTTTGGCCAGCACAGCCTTATAAACCCAGCCGGCACAGAGAGCTCCTAAAATTGGGATTGTGATAAACAGCCACAATTGTGGGATGTAATCGCCACCTGCAAAAATTGCTTGTGAAATACTACGAGCGGGGTTTACAGATGTGTTTGTTACAGGAATACTGATTAAGTGAATCAATGTCAACATTAACCCGATTGCAATTCCGGCAAAACCTTTTGGAGCACGCTCAGCAGTGGCACCAATAATCACAAGAACAAACATAAATGTCATAACAAACTCGGATACTATAGCTGCGATCATGCTATGCCCTTGAGGAGAAAGATCTCCGTAACCGTTGGCTGCAAACGCTCCGGCTTTTGTGTTGTCGATAGCGAAATCAGCTTTTCCCGAGGCGATTACGTAAATTACAGCAGCAGCAAGAATAGCTCCAATTATTTGTGAAATCAGGTAGGGAAGAATTTCTTTACCATTGAATCTGCCACCTGCCCACAGTCCGAAAGAAACTGCCGGATTAAAATGACCACCTGAAATATGCCCCAACGCGTAAACACCTGTCAGGACTGTTAGACCAAAGGCTGCCGCAACTCCCGCGTAACCAATTCCTAATTCAGGAACACCGGCCGCGAAAACTGCCGCACCACAACCACCCAGAACCAACCAAAAAGTTCCAATAAATTCTGCAAAATTTCTTTTCATAAAAACAATGTTAAATTACTACCTACTCGTAAGGCTTTTCGGTGTCCGCCTCCAAAAATCTTTTTTTGGAAATTTTTAAGCTTGTGAATTTCAAAAATATATAAATATTTTGAAATACGAAACAATGCTTAACAAGTTTTGAACCATTTGTTCGGTTTTAATGCCTTTTTGATGAAGAAATGTAAAATTTAGATTACAAAATTGAAAAAAACGCTTTCATTTTTACTTTAGAAAATCATACAATCTAATTCATTTTGCACGTTGACATTTATTAACCCATTAGGCAGATTCTATATTCATTAAAATCTAACTTCTTGTTTCTTGTTTTTGATTTTAAAACGTACCTTTGCATCTGCAATTACGTTTTGAATTTAAATGCGTTCCAACAAATTTATGCCCGACATCCGCAAGTAAACGCGATGATTCTCTGGGCTGCGACACACGAACCGAATCTGAAAATCAGCGGTTTGTGTGGTTCCTCATTGTCTCTATCCTTAGCTTCCTTTTTTCAGAAAGTACCTAAAACGCAAGTCTTTATCGTAAATGATGCTGATGAAGCCGCTTATCTATATAATGATTTAAGACAAATCCTATCTGATGAAAATGTATTGTTTTTTCCCTCCTCATATAAAAAAACAATTCGACTTTCTCAGTTAGACAGCTCCAATGAAATCCTCCGTACCGAAGCGCTTAATCATCTTTCCAATAGTTCAAAACCGATAATTTTGGTTAGTTATCCGGAAGCGATCACTCAAAAGATTGTTTCGGCCGATGGTTTTAAGAGTAAAACGTTGAAAATCAAAATTGGGGAGAGTGTTGGTTTAGATTACTTGTCAGAAGTTTTGAATAAATATGGGTTTGAGCGTGTTGACTTTGTTTATGAACCGGGTCAATATTCCATTCGTGGTGGCATTGTGGACGTGTTTTCATTTGCTTATGAAATGCCGTACCGATTGGATTTTTTTGGAGATGAAGTGGATAGTATCCGGATATTTGATATCGAGTCGCAACTATCCAAAGAGAAAAAAAATCAGATAGAGATTGTACCCGATTTGCATAAACATGATAAATCATCCAAGTTAGTTTCATTGCCTGAATTTGCTCCAAAAGACACATTCTTCCATTTTACTGATGCGTTATTTGTCAAAGACCGAATCAATCAATTTTATGACGAAGCGCTCGTAAAGGCAAATTCCGATGGTGAGAATGTCCCCGATTTACACAGAACGCATATTACCGGAGATGACTTTTTACAGCATATTTCAGATTTTCGTAAAGTGGAATGGAGTAATAAGTCTTACTTCAAAGCAGGTCAAACCATTCATTTCAATACTTCGCCACAACCGGTTTTTCAAAAGAATTTTGATTTGATTGCCGATAATCTGAAAAACCACCTTTCCGATGGCTATAAAATTTACATATTCAGTGATAGTGTAAAACAAACAGACCGGATCAAGGCGATTTTTACTGACAGAAATGACAATATCTGTTTTCAGGCGGTACAAGATACCATTCATGAAGGTTTTGTAGATAATGACTTGTCGTTGGTATGCTATACGGATCACCAGATTTTTGACCGCTTCCATAAGTACAGACTCAAAACCGACCGAACTCGCCAAGGGAAAGTGGTGATGACGCTCAAAGAGTTGAATCAGCTTCAAGTTGGTGATTATGTGGTACATGTGGATCATGGAGTTGGTAAATTTGGCGGTCTGGTTCGAACCAATGTGAACGGAACGATGCAGGAAATGGTCAAGTTAATTTACAAAGATGAAGACATTATTTTTGTAAGTATCCATTCGCTGCATCGCATTTCAAAATACAAAGGGAAAGAGGGTGAATCGCCACGGATAAACAAATTGGGTTCAGGAGCGTGGGAGCGGCTGAAAGAGCGTACAAAGTCCAAAGTAAAAGACATTGCCCGTGATTTGATAAAGCTCTACGCCAAACGAAAAGCGGAAAAAGGGTATCAGTATTCTCCGGACAGCTATTTGCAAAATGAATTAGAAGCGTCGTTTATTTATGAAGACACACCTGATCAGGTGAAGGCAACCGCTGATATCAAAAAAGACATGGAAGCCGACATGCCGATGGACAGGTTAGTGTGTGGAGATGTTGGTTTTGGTAAGACAGAAGTAGCAATGCGAGCCGCATTCAAAGCAGTGGCGGATAGCAAACAAGTTGCAGTATTGGTACCTACTACCGTTCTTGCAATGCAACATTATAATACTTTCAGCGAGAGACTGAAAGGATTTCCTTGTACAGTTTCGTACATGAGCCGAGCAAAGTCTGTGAAAGATAATAGGGAAACCATTGAAAAACTTGAAAAAGGCGAAATCGACATCATTATCGGAACCCATAAATTAGTTGGGAAGTCGGTTAAATTCAAAGATCTTGGATTGCTCATTATAGATGAAGAGCAAAAATTTGGAGTTTCGGTAAAAGAAAAATTGAAACAGCTGAAAGTTAACGTGGACACGCTTACACTCACAGCGACGCCCATTCCTCGGACGTTACAATTTTCGCTGCTCGGCGCAAGGGATTTGTCGATTATCAACACGCCGCCGCCTAACCGATATCCTGTTCAGACGGAGATACATGTATTTGATGAGGAAATAATCCGAGATGCTATCTCATTGGAAATGAGCCGAAACGGGCAAGTTTTCTTTATCAACAACCGCATTCAGAATATTTACCTAATCGAATCGATGATCAAACGACTTGTACCGGGATGTCGAGTGGCTGTGGGGCATGGTCAGATGCCTGCCGATACTTTAGAAGAAGTGATTATGGATTTCATTGACTATGAGTACGATGTGCTGATAGCGACTACTATAATTGAGAGCGGAATTGATATTCCGAACGTAAATACAATCATCATCAACAGCGCCCACCGGTTTGGACTAAGCGATCTGCACCAGTTGCGGGGCAGGGTGGGGCGTAGTAATCGGAAAGCCTATTGTTACTTGCTCTCACCCGAAATGAGTCTTCTCACTCCTGAAGCTCGCAGGCGGTTACAGGCGATTGAAACATTTTCGGAATTAGGCAGAGGATTTAATATCGCCATGCAGGATTTGGATATTCGCGGAGCCGGAAATATGCTCGGAGCCGAGCAAAGCGGATTTATTACCGATCTTGGTTATGAAACCTACCAACGAATTCTCAATGAAGCCATTCATGAATTGAAAGACGAAGAATTTGCCGAGCTCTATGCTCATGAGCGAGAAGAAAAACGTCAGACCGCGTTCGTAACCGACTGTCAGATTGACACCGATTTGGAGATTATGTTTTCGGATGAATACATTGAAAATGTATCTGAAAAAATTTCGCTTTATCGTGAACTGTATTCAATTGAAAATGAATCGGAATTAGCTGAATTTCAGAGTAATATGGAAGATAGGTTTGGTAAAATGTCGAAAAAAAGCCTGTCGCTTCTTCTGGTAGTCCGGTTACGCTGGTTGGCAATGCGTTTTGGAATTGAGAGGTTGATTTTGAAAAACGGGAAAATGACAGCATTTCTCGTGTCTAATGTAAAATCATCTTATTATCAGTCCGATGAATTTGGCAGGCTGCTCCAATATATGGCTCGAAACCCTCGTAAAACAAAACTTCGTGAGAATAACGGGAAAAGATCAGTCGTTTTTACCGATATAAAGTCTGTAGAAGATGCGTGGGAGGTTATGGAGAATATTTAGCATAAGTACCCGATTACTGAAAAAAATCCAAAAAATATCTTTTCTCATCAGATCGTTTCTTTTGATTGCGGTGACAGGAGAATTTTAAATTATATTTAAAAATTACCGGCGTAAATTTGTGACCACACTCAATAATTTTTTATATCTTCGTATTTCAGTTGTGCAAAATCACTTAAAGTTTTTTATTTAATATATGAAACCACTACTGTCCGGTTATAAATCAAAGATAGTCAGCTGTTTATAATCTTCAGTATAAATATTTTTGTAATCTTGTTTTGTAAACAGCTCATTTATAGGCGTTTTCTCAAAAAGAGACACGCTGAAAATTTGTAACAAAGTGTAGAGATTTTGCTCTAAACCAAGTCGTTTTTTCGTTATGGCTACAAGCAGATAAGCGCAGATCGCTATCCAAA
>JAAYIT010000271.1 GCA_012523295.1 Porphyromonadaceae bacterium
AATGAATGTAAAAATGCAGGTTTGCCGGAACCAATTATTGAATATTCTTCAGGTGGTATAAGTGTGACTATTTTGAAGAATCAGTTTAACGAAAAAAGCCTGATAGAAATTGGATTAAGTGCACGACAAATAAAGGCTGTGCAATATCTTAAAGAAAATCAAAATATAACAAATAAAATTTATCAGAAAACATGTGAAGTTTCAAAAGCAACAGCAATACGGGATTTGACAGAATTAAATATATTAATCTGGTATGGGAATTTCAATGCATTATTGTAAACCCGTTAATGACCAATCCCGTAGTGCTTACCTAAAAAATTCAAAGTCCCGATGGTTCCTGCTCTTATTCTTCCTATTCCTTCCTATTCATAAAAAATCCCTATCTATCATATATATCAGTGTCATCATTGAATTATGACCTGTGTCAGAACCTTCATAAGCAATCTTTAAAACGACACCTTACATCGTATCCCGCTGGTTGTGAATCTCAGGTTTTGAGCACCCAGGCCTGAAAGAGGAATTTTTAAATACGGTTCAACATGAAAGTACAATCCGGGAGCTAATTGTTGTTCCAGGCCAACCATCAGGTTTAGCCTGCCTGCCAGATCGAAGCTTTGAAATGACCTTACCGATTCGCTGGTGACAGTTTCTCTTGTGACTACCGCGTACTCTACCGATTCCTGCCCGTTTTCTTCCCTCACAACTTCAACAAGCTCCTGCGTGGTGGTTTTATTCCTGTAATCTTCATCCAGGTAAGCCAGCGATGAAATTCCACCTGAAACATAATAACTTGTTGATTTATCTGAATGAAATTTCCAGGTGAGGTTAAGGGGAACATCAAGGAACAACATGCTGGCAGTTGTTTCTTTGCCAAGCCCCATGAATTGGTTGTTTTGTTGCTGTAACACCACATTCTGTTGCGCTGCCATGATGCCTGTAGAAAGTCCGAGTCTGCGTGTTAACCTAAAATCTGCACTGATTCCTCCTGCAAATGCAAAAGTGGAGTTTGATGAGGTTGAATTAAATCCGGGTGAAAAATGGACACCAAACCGCACTCTGTCCGGGCCTGACTTAAGTTTCTCTGCGGGAACCCTTGCAGTCTCCATTTCGTCATGTATCCATCGAACGGATTTCTCAGGCTCAGGATTACTTTGACCGTCTTCTATCATTAATGAATCAGTAAAATCGGCCCCTCCGGAAGGCTTGTCAGGCAAACCATCCAATAATGCGATGGATTCTACAGCATCTGCCTGTGGAATTTCTTCAGTCCGGACATCTATTTCTTCTAAAATTAGTTCAGTGCCAGTCTGTTCTGATTTTGTGGGCAGTGAAGTTTTTCCCTCCCTTGCTACATGAACCCGATGAGAAGGATCTTCGTTGGTTATTGTATTGTTTTCAGTCCATTCTTTTGACTGCTCAGATTTTTCATAGGTAATATGACGGGTTTCGATTCGGTTGTTAATTGCTTCGGGGACCAATACCTGAATAACAAGCCAGATACCCAATAGGCTGGCTGCGATCCCTGTTCCAGTTTTCAAATAAACTATCCGGCGTCTCCTTTTTCTCAGGTTCACAAAATTTTCCCAGGCACCGGGAGAGTATTGTTCTTCCTGGGTTTCCAAAGCATCCCGAATGCTATCTGCCAGTATTTTATCTTTTTCCCAATCCTGCATCATAAATATCAAAATAGAGTGGAAATAGTTTCCGCAGTTTCTTTTTTGCCCGTGTAAGGTACACCCTTGATGAACTTACCGGAATGTTTAGCATTGAACCGATTTCTTCATGGCTGAATCCTTCCATTTCATATAGGCTGAAAACCATTTTCTGTATGTCGGGCAATTGGTTTAGCAGCCGGAGAACCTCCCCGGCAGTGAGGCTACTGATTACAGTCGGGTTCTGATCTGGCACCAACACCGAACTGCTTTCATCGTAAAAAGAATTTCTCTTTCTTCTTCGGAACTGGTCGATGGAGCTGTTGATTACGATTTTCCGGAGCCAGATTTTAAAGGGTTTCTCAGGGTCAAATTTCGATATCTCAGCAAAAACCTTCATGAAACTGTCATTTACTATGTCAATGGCGTCATCCCGTTGCTTGTTGTAGATCAGTGCAATGCTAAGGGCATATCCGTAAAATTGCTTGTACAGTATCTCCTGCGATTTTTTGTCTTTCCGGCAACATTTCCGTATTATTTCCCTCAGCCCTTCATTCCTGTAATTATCCACACCCAATTGTATTTCTTCAAAGAAAGATGCCATAACCCCGCTAAAGGTTGGTTATGGCATCAGTTTATTCTTCTGGGATATTACTTGAAACATTATCTGAGTTTTGGGTATCCGGCTTTTTCGAGGCATTGGAAACAATTATAATGGCCTCTTTTAGTTGTTCATCATGTCCTTTAAAAATGAGCTCCTCCAGATCAACCGATAGTACTTCAGTTGTTATTTCATCGGTACCGGCACAACCAGATGCGGTCCTTTTTACAAAAATCCGGGTTTGAGGTGGGTAAGATTCCATGATAGTCCCATCCCAGATCACTTCAAACTTATTGGTTTCACACCCTGCCGGAAATGAAACGGTAATCTCCATGATGTCGCCGGTTCTTTTCACCTCTTCGATTTCAAAAGGAGCGGAATAGCTTTCGGAGCGGTCTCTTTGTGCTTCACGGTACAGTCCTGTGTTTTTCAGGAAGGTGTAATTTCCTTTTTCAATTGTAACAGGCGTGGGGTCTTTTTCATCGTTTTCATCTTTCGAGCAGGAAATGGCAGTCAGCAACATTCCGGTTGCCAAAATAATCAGATACATTTTTTTCATAGTTTTCTATTTTATGAATTAGAGTTTGCCTGTCAATACGCAGTGAAACCGGGAAACGCTACAAACATGGAATGTATTTATTTATGAATTAAAAGAAAACCTGAAAAAAAGAAAGATAAAGATGTTGGTTATTTATCGAATAGATTACATATAAAGAATTTTGAAGCTTAACAGTCATTTTTGCTTATTGATTAGCATATTTTATTATAACCTAAATTGAGCGATTCATAATTTCACCCTCCCCCGTCATCTCACTTGAATCAAAAAAAATGGATGGACTTTCAGAGGAGGGGATTTTTTGTGTCCTTTTATTGATTTCCCGGTCGTAATTTCCCTTTAATCTGGATTTTTATCTCATTTTTTAATGGATAAGGCATACCTTTTCCATAACCATTATGGTTTATAATCTGCCTTATGCAAACTGTATTCGCGGTGGTGACTGACACCGTTTCCATAATTCTTCAATATTTATAGTTTCATAAATGACTCTTGTGACATTCAGGACAATGTTCCTTGACCTTGAGGTTATCTTGACAGCAAAATCAATAAGCTTTCTTCTGAATGTATTTGGATATACTGTTACTGGTATAGCCTCTGCAGTAACATCTTGTTTGTATGCTTCGAAAATAAAGTGAGTAAATACCAGCATCAAATAATATGCTCTGTTCATTCCAAAGGATTTGAAAGGAAGTTGCTCCTTGGTGGCAAGCTCTTTAATGCTACGGTGTATCAACTCGTCGGCTCCCCTTTGATGTGATTTTCTTATAATGGTGTCAGCTTCAAACCACTCATTTCCACTGGCTGCCCGAAGTCTCTTGTCTGCGACAGGACAAGTCCCGATATTGGTATAGATGATGCTATCAGGCTTACCAAATCCCATCACATACTGCGCGGTATCATCCCGGTACAATCTGGTGAAAAAACAACGACGAAACCTGGACCAGGATTTTAGCCTGCTGGCAAACTCAGGTATATGATTTTTTTAGTTTTCAATTACAGAAGAAGGCATTGCCTCAGTATAAAAATCGAATCCACCATTTTTGTTTTTCACAACATCTTCATCCCAATAAATAAGATCGTTTTCAACGCCATGTGGAATGTAAAAGTGTAACCCATCAATCCTAAAGCATTACCTGATACGACCACTTAAGTTTTTATTTATTTTAAATTGAAAATAATTATCCACTAATTCCATTTCTTCATGTTTCCAGGCATTTTGTTCTGTTACGAGTTTAACCGATTTACCCTGCCTGTGCTCAACCAATTGCCGGGATATGAAAAAAGTACCATCGGAAAATACCCCATAATGTTCGCGGCCATACATCTCAGTGTCGTAATCGGGAATAGTTACAGTTATAAAACCGCCGTTGGTATCGTAATACCATCGGGAAACAAATGCTTCGGTATGTTCAGAATCTCCGCAATTGGAACTTGGGCTGTAATCGAGGCCGAATTGGAATCCAATTTCACCTGTAATCCGAAACCTGATTCTGACTTTGTGCCGGGTGTTATAATCACCTTGTATGCATTTTGTCCATAAATGGGATATTAGATCGGGATATTCACCCACTCTTATCCTTAACGAACCCGCTGTTTGCATGGAATTGATTAATTTGCGGGGATTATCGTTTTTAACAAACCATGGGTTTCGTGTTTATAATCCTGCTTCATAAGTATCTGGTTGATATCCTTCTACATTATAATCTTCCCTGGCCAGCGTGGTAACTTCACCTGTATTAAGGTTCTCCTGTATTACTTCTAAAAAATCAATTTCAATAGTGCGTAAGCATTCGGCCTTGCACGTCCAATAAATTCCAAAGTTTTTTGTAATCTTTAGGATAGAGGTTGGATTTTCATTAAAGTTTTGGATAAATGAAGGTGTTTGTCCAAAGAATTCCAACTTATCTTGGAATCAGTTGGACACTAATTGACACTGTCGCGCTTTCTTCCAGTTGTGAGGAAGAAGGTCTGCCAGATCCAGGCTGTAATCATCGACATAAACTGATATTTTTGAAAGGACATCAATTAACCATTCACGGGGATCTACTTCCTGAGCTTTGCATGTTTCAATTAATGAATACATAACAGCAGCATTCTCCGCCGACTCATGATTACCACAGAACAGATAGTTTTTTCTACCCAAAGCCATTCCTCTTATGCTGTTTTCAATAAGGTTATTATCCATTTTGTATTTCCCATCAAGATGATACCTGGATAAGCGGGGGAATATAGTGTGGGCATATTTTAATGCCCTACCCATTCTTCCTTTGGGCAGTGCCTTGGGATAATAATTTTCTATCCATTTTTCAAATGCCCGAAGAATGGGGTATGCCAACCGTTTACGTAATTCTGCCCGCTGCAGGTCATCCAGATTCTGATCGTCAGCCATAGTTTCCACTTTGTAAAGAAGACTTATTTGCCCCAATGCATATTCAGCACCGGATTTATCTTCCTGCAAGGCCTCTTCAAACTTTCTTCTGGCATGGGCCCAGCACCCAAGCAGCAAAACATTCTTTTTGTGTTCATAAATCGAATATGCTCCATAGCCATCAGATTGTACAGCTCCTTTAAAATCACGCAATAGTTCAACAACTACTTTCTGTGCGCGCGAACCTTTGTCATAATGGAAGAATACCAGTTTATCAATTACTGATCTTACTACCCAAAGATAAGCTTTCACCGCTTTTTGTTTTTCATTGTTGATAACCGGGATGGTGCTTTCGTCAACCTGGATATAATCCGTCGCAAGCACTACCTCTTTTAACCGGTCGTATAAAGCTCTTAGCAGTTCGCAGGTATCTTTATGCCATCCATTAATGGTAGAAGCAGGTATTGAAACACCCAGTTGTTTATAAATAGCTATAATGCGGTGGAATGGCAGATGATACAGATATTTTCCCAATTCTATATCTACAAGTAAAGAAGCATCAGCATTACATCTTGAAAGAGGTAAATTATTTGGCAAAGATGCAACACGAATGTATTTGACTGATTCCTGCTCGTTTTCAGTCTTCTGTAGAAGTGCTTTTTTTAATGCATAAACCGGTCGTACAATACGCCGAACATACAGCTCTCCCGGCTTGAAGTTAAGAACTTCAGTTACTTCTTCATTTATACGAATCCAATTATCATCAATTTCTTCGGGTTCAATTACTTCCGTTTCTCTGCGCAGATGATCCGGCAGTGGCATTCTAACGGCCTGTTTCTTCTGTTTTTTAGGTTTATGTCGCTCATAGGAAATAACCTCCTTTTCGGCTTCCTTAGCGTAGGCCTTTTCTTCGGGAAGTATATCCAGACCATCAAAATCAATCCTGCACTGGTTGGGATCCTGAGGTATGTATCTTTCTGTGGATGATTTCCAAAACTTGCGTCTGTACCAGGCAAGCTGGTCGGTAAGCTTTCGTATCTTATCATCTTTTTCATCAATAATAAGGGATAGCTTCTTATTTGTGTTTTCAGCTTCCTCTAATGCCCCTTGGTCAATTTTTCTCAAACGGGAAAGTTCCTGAAACATGGTGTCACGTTCATGGAGAAGTTGCTCTATAAATGCGTCCTTATCTTCAAAAATGGTCATTGTTCCCGATTGATTTTTATTGGCATGAAGATAGCAAAATACCTTGTATTATCAAGGCATTCAGAGCATATAAATGATGTGTTTTATGTTATTTTTTCATCTCTTTTTAAGCCTTCGTTTTTTGATTTTTACAGCCGAAACAATATTCATTAAATCTTGCCAGCTAACCTCAAGTGAAGGCACATTTTCATCAAAAGTGGGGAGCTTGAATGATCCGTTTTCAAGTTTCTTATGGTAGATTACCAGTCCCCCATATTCAAGATGCAGAATCTTCATAATGGTAAGATTGCGATTTACAAAAATAAAAACCTCCCCATGCTGAACGTTTCGTTTCATTATTGAAGTTACAATACCACTAAGGGTATAAAAACTCTTTCGCATATCAACCGGTGCAGGATATAAATAATACTGGAGCTTATTATGCAGATGAAACATTTCTATTAATCGTAAAGGTGAATCAAATTCTGCAGAAGGTGCATATCAACCTGGTTAAGTTTAAGAATGGTTCCATTGGGGAAAACCAGCTCCAATAGAGCAGGAGCACCTGTTTCCGATGCTGATGGAATGTATTCTAAGGAGCGATTCTTTTTATGAACAGTCAACTGCTCTGCTCCACCAGGAGTCAGTGGTAAGAAAATCTTTGGTTGTGATTCTTTTGTTTTATTCTTTTTCAACCAGTAGTAAAAGGTTGAAGGGGTAATTCCTTCGTTGGCACAAAAGTCCCGAATACTTAATCCTGATTCCTTTTGTCGTTTTAATAAGTCTTGAAACAAAGCTTCTGTCATAGTATTATTTTTGCAGGTAAACATAGTGTCTCAAGATTTTTAAAACAATATGTACTACGCCGAATGCTTACGTTTATCGGAAGTAACTCTGGCATTGGGCTGATGAATCCAGTCAACCTGAGCGTTCAGTTGCTTCAACTCAAGTTGAAATAGTGAATAGATACTTTTCCCAATAACCAATATATTTTCAGGTTTTTCTTCCAATAAAATAGGCTTGCAGTAGTTCAGATAGGTTGTGATTAAAATATTATTCATATCGTTGCTTGAAGGCTTCTGTCCGTATTGATATAAGCCAACAATGCTGCAATCGAGCAACCAAACACCATTATCCTTCAAAAAATGGAGCAGTTGAATTTTTTGCTCAAGCTTATCTTTCGGATTTTGATTATTGACCACACGAAACTTGTTTCCGGCAATTTCATTAAACAACTTCCAAAACTGGGGGGTGCCACCATTATTAGGCACCGATTCTGGCAGAGTATCACTTTGCCCGTAAGCCAGATTATAAACGAAACGCACATAGCTGGTCGGATAATTGGGTAGATTTATAGTGTGTTTAAATGCTGTTTCAAGCTCGTTTGTAAAAACATGTGATTCCGCAAAAAGAATCGTTTTAAACCTTTGGGGTTTCCAATATAAGCGATAATCATTCACCAGCTTTACAACAGGATAACTCTCAAAAGTCAAATTAGGGTGCTCCTGTATAATTTTATTGTAGGTCTTTTGCAGTGCAGTCATTAATCCAATAAATATTGATTGTTTAGCAGACCAAAGATAACTAACCCCTCCCACAATTCCACACAGGAAAAGCGGTGTTCGTCCGCCTCCTTCGGCAAGTCCGGTGCCAGCCCGTTCAGCACTTTTTTATAAGCGTTAATTTTAAAAGGTATAAAAAAGAGCTAAACGCCTTACAGGTTCGCTTCGCTCAGGCTGTCACAGTCCTTGCGGCTCAGTCGTTGTCCTCACGGCAGCCTACTCTGTCCTGCAAGCCGCTTCACTCATTTCACCGCTACTACGCTCAGCGCTTCGTACCTCAACTACTTCGCTCCATTGCGGTTCCTTTCGTTTCAGCCGCTCGCAGTCCATCGGCTGCCCGTGTTAGGCTCGCCTGCTGGTCGCTGCGGGCTGCGGCTGGATTGTTTTATTTTGCCTCCGCTTCGCTCTGGCATTTTTTAGCGGTAGCCTTGTGTACTCGTTCCACGCCGTGTTGCCTTCCCTAATACCACCCCAGAACACGACGTTCCACTTCGTACATATGCTGCAAAGGGTTATCGGATTCTCAAACCATCTCTTTGCACCACCCTTGCTCCACTCGCAGGCGGCTCGCGATGCTTGGTCAGTGTCCGCAACCCGTTCCGCTATCGCTTCACTCATTGCAGCCACTGCCCAGCCGTCTGGCTCAAGGCTGTTTCTCCTGTGTGGAATTTTCCCGGACGTGCATTTCAAAATGAAATTGCAGTTAACAGTGTGAAAATCCTCCCCGCAATCCATGTGCTTGCAGCCTATTCATTCCTCTCATTTATTCACTCCTCGTACCTCGTCGTTCCTGCATTCGTTGCATTCATAAGCTTCAGCACCCCGCGCAAAAGTGGCTCATTCACTCATTCCGCACCGGTTATCACCGGTACTTCATTCCCTCAATCACCACCTTTGCTTTTCCCGGCGCTCCCCATCCTGACAGACAGAAAAACAAACACCACACAAACCAACCGCATTAATTGAACGCTTCGGCAAATGTAAGCTCCGGGTCTGAAATCCGCCAAAAGACTACGGCATAAACCCACAAGCCATCGCACATGGCCATTTATTCCGTTTCCTTTTGTCTGTTTCATCCCCTACTCTTTTTGGGTGCCTAAGCATTCAATTAAGCCTCCCTACGTCCATTTCTGAACCACTGAATTAATGGCATAGCAAAGTGATGCAAGAAGATGTATAGAAACCTTCAAAACTCCAATTGACCAATAATTGCAATACATTTAAAAGAACGAGGACAAGTCGGGACCAAGTCCGTATCAAGTCCGAGTATTTTAAACATGTTGAACAATTAAAAATGTTAGAAAATGGGAAAGATTAGTCAAGGTATCTTAGGAGGCGTTTCCGGCAAGGTCGGAAATGTAGTTGGTGGAAGCTGGAAAGGCATCGATTATTTGAGGGTGATGCCTGCAAGTGTTGCCAATCCTCAAACTCCGGCACAAATGGACCAGAGGTCAAAGTTTATCACTGTGATTAACTTTTTGCAACCTATCAAGGATTTTATCCGGGTTGGATTCAAAAATTACGCAGTGAAAATGACTCAGTTCAACAGCGCCATGTCGTATAACGTGAAAAATGCCATCGCCGGTACGTATCCCGATTATACGATTGATTACCCCAATGCGCTGGTTAGCCGCGGAGGACTGGCTCCGGCCTTAAACGGGACAGCAAGCTCAACTTTAGCCGGTTCGGTTTCATTTGAGTGGGATGATAATTCCGGTGATGGTAACGCTCAGGCTACTGACAAAGCTTTACTGGTTGTGTATAACCCAACCAAAAATGAAGCTGTAACCATCCTAGATGGAGCAAACCGGGTAACAGGTGTTCAAGAAGTAACCGTCCCGAATAACTATTCAGGCGACACCGTTCATGCCTATATTGGTTTTATCAGTGCAGATGGAACTTCTGTAGCAAACAGTAAATATGTTGGTTCGGTTACTGTTGCGTAAACAGATTTATTTCGGATTTCTTAAAAACCGCTTCTTTCGAGGCGGTTTTTTTATGCCTTCAAACAAGATGATGCAATTGTTCCAAACTCAATTAATATTGCCTCAGAACCAAAATTTCGTACATTTACAACCGGGAGAAATTACAGGCGAGATTTCGCCTTTTCACTTTCTGTCCTATATTTTCCTAAAGCGAAAAAATAGTTGTTGCTAATTTGTTGCTAAATACACTTAAACAACTGATATTCACATACTGAAAAGATATTGCATCGGAAAGTAACCGCTGCAAAACAAATCAATATAAAACAAGTATGATACATGTATAAAACTCTGATATTACTGTATTTCAATTGATTTTAAATTAATGTATTTTTTGTGTTATTTTGCAATAT
>JAAYIT010000272.1 GCA_012523295.1 Porphyromonadaceae bacterium
CTTGCGTATAAACATGACGCAAAAATAGTTTATTTTTCTCTGGGACACCCAAATCGGTGTTCAAAATTTCATAACAACCTGATAATCTACACTATAGAAAAGTGAGTGTTTTAAAGTGTCGAAGTCAGGAGTCGAATTCATGATGATTTCGGCTTTTTTTATGCTCCGAAAAGATTGGATTCTTTGAACAAGAAACAGACTTTAATAAATTGATTATCCGCGTTCCGTCCTAATATATTTGCGATAATGCCAAACATAGCAACTAACGGCTACAAGACGTTTGAAGCATTTTTATTTACAACGGGGACAAACCGACTTGAAGCGGTTAGTCCCAATCTAAAAAACAACATTTTATTAAGATTAGGAACAAAAACGGATAATCATTTTAATAATTATGCCAAAAATAATTAAAATCAACTCAAATGTTAAATATTAACACTACTTTTGTCGCATAATTCAAAACAGAACTAAATGAAAAAAATATTTTTCACCTTAACCTTCATTTTATTCGCAATATTATCCGTTGCTTCTCAAACAAACAATCCCGCTCAAAATATTACTATCAAAGGTATTGTAACCGACTCAACTACGAACGAATCAATCCCTTTCGCTACCATATCAGCATATCTTGCCGAAACACCTGAAAAATCCATAAAAAAAATGGCGGCAGATGTGAATGGGAAGTTCGAAATGCCCGTTACGGCAAGTGATACGCTGCTTCTCACTTTCGAATCGGTGGGAATGAACACAAAGACAATATACGTTACCGATTTTTCGTCTAAAACCATTGATTTGGGCAAAATTTTGATTTCTCCCAATGACAAAATATTGACCGAAGTGGTAGTAACCGCCGCCAAACCGTTGGTAAAAGTAGATTTGGATAAAATAACCTACGACACAAAATCCGACCCGGAATCGGAAACAGCCAATGCCTTTGAAATGCTGAAAAAGGTTCCGCTTATAACCGTGGACAGCGAAGAAAAAATTCAGTTGAAAGGGAAAAGCGACTATAAGATTTTCATCAACGGCAAACCTTCAAACCTCACTTCGGGCAATCCGACCGAAATCCTGAAAACCCTCCCGGCTTCCACCATAAAACACATTGAAGTGATAACCGAACCAGGTGTGAAATACGAATCGGAAGGACTTTCGGGCATCATAAACATAGTGACAGAAAAAGCCGTTGTGGGTTATAATGCTTCGGTAAATGCCAGCGTAGATCAATTTGGAGGAGTAAACGGCGGAGTATCTTTAACTACCAAAATAGGAAAATTAGGAATTTCTACCCGTTTGAATTATGGGAACAGACCGCGTCCGGAGAGTTTTTCAACCGGCGAAAGATTCAACAAAATAACTGAAGAAACGCTTTTTCAAGATGGATCGTACAAAAGCCGTAATCAAAATCAATATGGAACCATAGAACTGAATTATGAGTTGGATACATTGAATTTGATTTCACTTTCAGGCAGCGGATGGGGAGGCGGATACAGCAGTAAAGGGCTTACAACTTCCTTTCAAAAAGACATAAACGGGATTGAGAATCAGCGTTTCAGACAATTTTACGATATGCAGGGAAGTTACGGTGGCTACGATGCCAACCTGAATTACCAGCGTTCGTTCAAAAAACCGGATAAACTCTTTACCGTTTCGTATAGGTTAAGCTATTCGCCAAACGGCAGTGAAACCAATAACAACATCATCGGTGATCTGAATTATTTTTCCGAAAACAGACATATCAAAAGTAACTCATCAGGCTCAGAGCACACGTTTCAGGTGGACTACACAGAACCTTTCAACAAAAAGCATGTGATGGAACTCGGCGTGAAATATATTTTGCGGTATAACGGCAGTGAAACCGATTACCGCCAATTAGACACGTTAGATAATCAGTGGAAAGTTCTGGAGGGGATGAACTTGAACGACATGTTACAAAAGCAAGGAATCTTAGGCGCTTATGGAAGTTACACGTTCAGACTGAATAAATTCAGCGCGCGTGCCGGTACCCGATTGGAACATACCAACACCACCATCGACTTCAAAAACAACCCGTCGAATAACTTTGAGGTACCTTCATTTACCAATTTGGTACCCAATGTCCGCCTGAGCTACAAGCTGCAAGATGCCATGACAGTTCAGTTGGGATATAATCAGCGCCTCAGCCGTCCGGGAATCTGGTACCTAAACCCGTTTTTCAACAACAGCGACCCGACAAACGTAAGCCAAGGAAATCCGAACCTAAAAACAGAGATAAGTAACTCATTTAGTTTGAGTTACAGCTATTTTACACCAAAATTCAATTTGAATGTGAGCCTAAATACCGGATTTACCAATAATTCGATAGAACGCACCACCGAACTACGCCAGTATGAAGACGGAAAAACATACCAATACTCTACCTATCAAAACATTGGCAAAAGCAATTACAATTCAATGTACACCTACGGACGCTGGCAGATAACCCAAAAGCTGAGCGTAAACCTCAACGCGAGCATGTCATACAATATCTATGACACCGGAATTCCGGAAATTGGTCGCAGAGAAGGGTTTCAGTATCAGTTCTACTCAGGCGCCAACTACACGCTGCCATGGGATTTGTATCTTAGTGCCAACGGAGGTTACAGTTCTCCGTGGATAGCTTTGCAAGGACAATATTCGCCGTGGTACTACTACGGAGCAAGCCTCACCAAGCAATTGCTGAACAATAAAATGAATATCAGCCTGCGCGCTTCACAGATGTTTGAAAAATACCGCGTAAGCACCAACTTTACAGAAACGCCTACATTCCGCTCAGAAAACACAAATCATTATCCGTTCAGAAACATTTCGTTATCAGTAAGTTATCGTTTTGGTGAGATGAAGGAACAAATCCAAAGAACACGACGCGGAATCAGCAACGATGACGTGAAATCCGAAGGCGGCGAAGGAGGAGCAAGCGGAGGCGGAGGAGAGAATTAGTAAGGAGTTTAGAGTTTTTTTAGCGATGAATACATGGGAAAATGAAGCCCGAATCCGTTTATCGATTTAATGCTTCATCATCCTTTCCATTTCCCTTTTATCATCCTTTTCTTTCAAAGTTTGGCGTTTGTCATACATTTTTTTACCGCGCGCAAGGCCTATTTCCATTTTGGCAAGTCCGCGATCGTTGATAAACATTTTAACGGGTACAATCGTATTACCGGTCTCTCTTGTTGCCCGAATGAGTTTTTTAAGTTCTTTTTTGTTTAGCAACAACTTCCGGTCTCTGCGCGGTTCGTGATTATTATAAGTTCCAAAAAAGTAGGTAGCAATATTCATATTCTTCACCCAAAGTTCTTCTTTAATAAACGTACAATAAGTTTCTGCTAACGAAACTTTTCCATCCCTGATAGATTTTATTTCTGTACCGAACAATTGAATTCCAGCCACGTATCTGTCTAATATTTCATAGTCAAAAGTTGCCCGTTTATTTTTTATTACAATATTTGATTTTCTGGTCATTTGGATAAAAATAGTGAAAAACGAGCTACAAAAGTAAGCAAAAAAATTCAAAGTTCGCTACCTATCAGCTAACAAGATACTCAGACTGCGGCTAATTCTTATTTTGATGCGCTAGGTATTTTCAATTATCTTTGCATCATGACAACAGA
>JAAYIT010000273.1 GCA_012523295.1 Porphyromonadaceae bacterium
ATCAATGGCGAAACGGTGATGGTTTATGAAAAGCCGCAACTTGACGAGCGCGATTCAAACTTTGCCAAAATTCTTTCGCTGAATGATGGAAATATCATGCTGAAAGAAGGGACAATTTCACTGCAAAGCGAAAGCCATCCCTGTGATTTCAGAAACGTAGAAGTGAAAATCCTAAGTAAAAAATAGTTAATTCAATGAGCAAAAGTAGAAAAATAGGCGTAATTCATAGAATTGTAACATTCAGGAAAGCTTTTGATACATACTCGTAAATACTTTTGTCTGTATGTTACTATTTTTGTGTGTCACTTTTTTTTAGATACAAAATTAATTCAATAAAAAAATAATTTTTAAATTTTACTATTATGAGAAAAACATTACTAATTTTTGGCGCTTTACTTTGCTTCGTATTTTTAGCTAATGCAGCAGAACCTATTAAGGTAACTTTCGAAGATGCTGAAATTGGCTCCAAAGGAGGAGTAGTTTCCGTTTATCCGCCGGAAGGTGATTTCGCGATTGAAGTTGTTGCGAATACGTTCACTACCGGGAATTCATCTTCTAAAGTTTTACGAGTACCCAATGCGGGATATCGAGGCTTATATTTTGAAAACATAGCAATTCCGGCAGGAGCGGAAACGCTTTATTCAGCAATAAAAGTAAAATATTTAGTGGTAAGTGGTTCTGATGTTAATTATCCTTCACTTGAACTTTATTCTTCACCTAATAGCTCAACTATGGGCGATACTGAAATATTTGGATTACTTGCCTGGGCAGGACTTTGGGGGGAAGCTGAGATCGGTGTATGGAAAACAGCTCAGTTCTCATTAGCTGATGCCGATGTTACTCCCATTCCGGGTGGAAATTTAATCTTGAAACTTGTTAAAGGTGATTGTGAATATCTGATTGATGATATAGAATTAGTACCAGTTGACGATACACCTCCTTCAGCTATGTTGGATTTTGAAAGTGATGCCGTTGGTAAAACATATGGCGGAGTGGTTTGGAGTGCAGATGATTTTTCTGCAACAGTAGTTGCAAATCCTTCAGGCACAGGAAATGCTCTTCACTTTAAAGGGAATAACTGGGGTACGTATCCTAGGTTTCCGGTTACGCTACCCGATGGAAAAACTGTAGGCGATATTGAAAAAATATCATTTAGTATTTATTTTAATGCCATAGATCCGCCTAAAGAATTTCCTCAGAATAAATACAAGAAAATAGATTATTTTGTTGGAGGACCGGGGGTTGGATTTAGCCCGGCTGTACCATCAGGAACGACAGATGAAAATATAATTGTTGATGAACCACTAAGTCAGTGGATAATTAAAAGTTTTACTTTGTCGTCCGATTTAGCTCCAGAAGTAAAAAGTTTAACAAGTTTTGATTTAGCCTTTGGAATGAATGACAACCAAACTGATTACTATTTGGATAATATCACTTTTGCTTTTGTTCCTACCGGACTAAACGATATTTCTGATTCAAAAATTTATTTTAATAATAACACATTGCACTTAAGCAAGGCCGGAAATGTTGAAATTTACGATATCAACGGAAGACTGATTTCCTCGAAAGTAAATGTTTCGACTGTTGATTTTGGCGCATTTGCTCATGGTGTTTATATTGCAAAAGCAATTATAGAAGGGAAAAAACAAGTTGTGAAATTTGTGAGATAAGTAGATTTAAGTTTTATGGTTGGTAAAGAGGCTGTCTCAAAACGAGACAGCCTCTTTTTTAATGTTTAAAAGTAAATCCTGAAAATTATATTTTCAATATCCATGAAAAAACCTTAATTTTGTAACAACTTTATAACAAAATTCATTTCTAAAACCGTACTGATAACGATGTCTTCCAAATACCCAAACTTCCTGAAACCCGGTGATGAAATTCGTATTATTTCACCTGCCGGGAATATTGATCCTTCTTTGATAGATGGAGCTAAATCTGTATTGGTAAATTGGGGCTATCGCCCTACGGAAGGTATGTTTACGCGATCGGTTTATGGTCGTTTCGCAGGAAATGAGAATGAACGCTACACCGACTTACAACAGGCATTGGATGACCCAAATGTAAAGGCAATTCTATGTAGCAGAGGAGGTTATGGGTTAGCTCAAATTATTGATAAAATTGATTTTTCTCGATTTCAAGAGTTTCCAAAATGGGTTATCGGCTTTAGCGATGTGACGATTCTTCATGAGGCATTGCAGCAAACGGGATACATTTCAATACATGGCGGGATGGCGAAGTTATTGACTGAATTACCCCAAAACTCCCAGCCGCTTGTCCTTTTAGAAAACATCTTGAAGGGTAAGATGCCAACCTACAAAGTGTTCGCGAATCCGAATAATCGGGTAGGGAAAGCGAAAGGAAAACTGGTCGGAGGTAATCTTTCCGTGTTTCTTGGGATGCGTGCCACGCCGTTTGAGCCACCGTATGCGGGGTCGATTTTATTCATTGAAGATGTAGGAGAATATCCATACAAAATTGACCGAATGTTGCAAAATTTACGCCTTAGCGGAGCGCTTTCTCAGCTTTCGGGTTTGATAGTAGGACAATTTTCAGATACGGAAGAAGATCCGAATATGAATGCCACCATTGAAGAAATTATCGCTAATGCAGTAAAAGAATATGACTATCCGGTTTGTTTTAATTTTTCGGCAGGACATATCGATGATAATTTCCCGTTTCTAATGGGCGCCACAGTAACATTGGATGTAGATAGAAACGGAAGTGAAATATCGTTTCCTTCAACTTTTTGGAAAAGAGCGAAGGATTTCTTTAAGTAAATATCCGCGATTCAATATAAAAATGAAATTTCCGTATTTTTTATTGTTTTTGTTGTAAACAGAAATTTGTCATGTATAATTCTAAAGATTTAATCAGAAATATAAAACAAATCGTAATGAAAGCGGAGCCGAATGCGAAAGTAATTTTGTTTGGTTCAAAAGCGCGTGGAGATTCTAATGAATCTTCAGATTGGGATGTTTTGGTTTTATTAGATAAAAATAAAATTGAATACGTTGATTTTGAGAATATTACATATCCGTTGTATGAGCTGGGATGGAATGTTGGTGAATTAATTTCCACTAAACTTTACACTAATGATGAATGGGAAAAAAGATCAATTACACCTTTTTATAAGTCAATTCAACAAGAAGGATTAGTTCTGTAAATTGTAGATTATTCACATTTTTATTAATTATTTTTTTTACTCACAAACTTTCACTTTAGGGGTTGGGTGCTATTAATATTATGTTTTCAGGAATAGTAGAAGAAGCGGCAACAGTAGTCGCGTTAGAAAAAGATCAGGAGAATCTTCATTTGACAATGACATGCTCATTTGTCAACGAGTTAAAAATCGACCAAAGCGTTTCGCATAATGGCGTATGCTTGACAGTGGTAAATAAAACTGCTGATACATACACTGTTACAGCCATAAAAGAAACTTTGAATTTGTCAAATCTTGGGAAATTGAAAGTGGGTGATAAGGTAAATCTTGAGCGAAGTATGATGATGAATGGCAGGTTAGACGGGCATATCGTGCAGGGGCACGTGGATCAGATGGCTATTTGTACAAATGTGGAAGAAGCTGCCGGAAGTTGGTATTATACTTTTGAGTATGAATTCAACAAAGAAAAAGCCCGCAAAGGTTATATGACTGTGGATAAAGGCTCTGTGACGGTGAATGGAGTAAGTCTGACCGTGGTAGAACCGACAAATAATTCTTTCAAAGTCGCCATTATTCCTTATACTTACGAATTTACGAACTTCCATCAAATAAAAGTAGGGACTTACGTAAATTTAGAGTTTGATATTATCGGAAAATATATCAGCAGAATGTTGGAGTTCGAAAAATAGCTGATAGATTTATTGTTACTTTTCAGCTCCTAAATCCCCCAAGGGGGACTTGGGTTTGGGTGTTTTTTTCAAAATTCCTGCGCATTACTACCCAGGGACATTCGTGAAATAGCATTCAAAAAGCAGAATTGAGAAATAAGTCAGTTCTGTTTTTTTGTTTTTTGAGAGATTTCTATTTTTACGCGCACCTAATTGTTAAGTTTAGTTAAAAACCTACTC
>JAAYIT010000274.1 GCA_012523295.1 Porphyromonadaceae bacterium
AGAAAAAACAAATATTCAAAAAGCAAGCAAAGTGCGTTCTACAAAAGGATTACTTACATTCGTATTTGGCAGAATTGCGGCAGCTTACATTAATCTGATTTATTAATTCAAACCCTGATTCGCATTTATAATACTTTTGTTGATGATTTATTCCATTACGCTGTCAATTTTGGATTTGATAGAGAGCTAATAATGGATGCTATACATGATGTTTTTTATAAAATAAGTCAGGATAATTCATTATTAGACAATGTCGATAATATTAAATTTTATCTCTACAGATCACTAAAAAACAGACTCATTGACATTGTTAAAACACGTAAAGAAGATACCATGTCTGATGTGTCAGCATTTACAGAAAATCTACCATTCAATGTAGAGGTAAATATTGAAGATTTGCTTATCAGTGAAGAAGAACAGACTGCTGTAAGATCTAAGATAGAAGAAATGCTGAGCGTCTTATCTGACCGTCAAAGGGAAATTATTTATTTAAGATACGTTGACGGTTATGATTATTCAGATATATCAAGGCTTCTCGGCATAACAGTTCCTTCCTGCCACAAACTAACTTACAAGTCTATGCAAAAACTTAGAAAAAAATTTGGCCCACTTATCCTGCTTTTTTTGATACCATAAAACTAATACGGGCTATAAGCTCAAGGATTGTCATGCAAAGATTACAACCTAAATAATTAATCTTGTCAGTCGCCTAAAAATCTTACTTCCTATCCAAAATAATTATTGGAGACCCTCCTTTAACAGATCATCTAAACATAAATGATTATATGATTATCCGCAATCATTCCTATTTATTGCAATTTTAAATTGTTGTACCGCAACCATCCCGATTTTCGGTATTGTTGCATATTTAAGTCATTTGTCAACGGGACAAACCGACTTGAAGCGGTTAGTCCCAATCTAAAAAAACATTATTTAAGATTAGGAGCAAAAACGGATAATCATTAAAGATTAAATTCTCTCTGAACTTTTTTGTACATTTTTTTGTGCATAGCTTGATCTGTATCAGCTGTTTTTTGCAGTACGAAACAGCCCGATTAATAAAAAATAAAACTTATTTTAAAAAACGGGGTAGTTTTGTTTCCTTTAATCGTCTTTACTATATATGACCCACATTATTCCTTTTCTTGACTGGATAATTTAAGTCTGTTCAGCAAGTAAACGGATATATTCGCTTTAATAATTAAAATGCTAAAAAAATGTCAGCAAATCATGATATAACTGCTTCCAGTTTCTTAAAAGATGAGAAATTCATTGAGTGGAAGCTGACTCCAAGCAATGAAATAGACAAGTATTGGAAAGATTTTTTAAAAGATAATCCCGAATCTTATGAAGCATTCAAAGAGGCTGAAATATTATTTGGACAAATCAAATTCACCGGGAATTCACTTACCCAAGATGAACGTAAACAACTTTGGGAAAGAATTAACCAAGCAAACAAGGATGTTCCCAAACGAAAACATGTGCAGATTTTTATCCGTTATGCTGCTGCCGTTTGTTTAGCTATAGCAATTTCTATAGGTTTCTATAAGTATATTGCTAATAATGTGACAAATGATTTTCAAGCTAATGATGCGGTAATTGTAGGCAATGCCCTGAACGATAGAGATATAGTCTTAACAACGTCAGAAAAAAAACTCGCTTTTGATAGCAATATTGATATGCAGGTAGGCGAAGATGGAGCAGTTACCATTTCAGAAAATAGTGGAAAAAGAACTGATGTCGCTCTTTCCGAAAGTATGAACCGGATCACAGTCCCATACGGCAAGCGTACTAAAATAGAGCTTCAGGACAAGAGCATCGTTTGGATAAATTCGGGATCAATACTTGAATTTCCCACTGTTTTTTCAGGCAATACGCGCGACATACATTTACTTGCCGGCGAAATCTACATTGAAGTAGCCAAAGATAACAAACGTTCATTCTATGTGCATGCTCCGGACTACAGGGTAAAAGTATATGGAACAGCTTTCAACGTAACAGCTTACAACGACCTTCCTTCTTCCATTGTATTGGTGGAAGGTCAGGTATCTTTAAGCAGTTCAGTTAATTATAAAAAAGAGACTTTACTTCTTCCCGGCGAAATAGCTGTTTATTTAGGTAACGATAGTTTTAGTAAACAACGTACCGATATAAGCAAACACATAAGCTGGAAAAATGGATATTTGCTCTTTGACGATACTCCAATCCAAGAAGTGTTAAAACAAATAGAAAGATACTATAACCTTTCTTTCAGCTATGACAGAAGTTGTGTTTTACAAAAGAGAACTTGTAGTGGAAAAATCCATCTCTCAGATAATATTGACGACGTCATGAAAACAATAGCAATTTTAACATCAACTAATTACAAAAGAGAAGATAAAACAATATACATAAGTCCTTCCGAGAAACAGTAGTCAACCAATATTTTTTTTACTTATCAAATAACATAAAATAAACAGCATAAATGTATATGGAAAAAACATAAAAAATGGACATAAGGCATATTATTTTGCCGAAATTAAGGAAATTTTATAATAAAAAAATTTGTAATTATCCGAACAATAATACTATTATGGAAAGAAAAAAAACTTTCGAAAAACACAGACACATGTTAAAAACCATGAAGGTGATATTAATTCTCTTGATGCTTAGTATTAGTTTCACTTATGCGGAGAATACTAACCCACAGTCCGCATCTATTTCTATCAACGAGTCATCAGCATCAATCAAGAAAATCTGTAATAAAGTTGAAGACAACAGTAATTATGTTTTCGTCTTTTCAGATGAAGTTAAACGGCTCATACAAAAAAAGATAAACGTTTCGATTAATTCAGCATCTATCAAAAACGTGCTCAATGAGACTTTAATTAAAAATGGTCTTGCGTATGAAATTGTAGGCAAACAGATCATTGTTTACAAGGAAAAAGATGTGAGAGATAGTCCTGTAAAGATTGTTGATGCTGAAACTCAAAACCAAAACCAAAACCAAAAGAAAACTATATCCGGTAAGGTAACAGATGCCGTAACAGGCGAGCCTATCATTGGAGCCAGTGTAGTGGAAAAAGGCACTACAAATGGAATAATGACGGATATTAATGGCGATTTCAAATTATTTGTTCCGGAAAATTCCATCGTTTCGATTACCTTTATTGGTTTTGTTCCGCAGGAATTTCAGGTTGACCAAAAAGACAGCTATTCAATACTGCTTCATGAAGAAGCTACTTCATTGGATGAAGTAGTGGTGATAGGGTATGGAACAATGAAAAAAAGAGACGTAACCGGTGCCATAACCTCTTTATCAAACAAAGAAATCGAACAAAAAATTCCCGTCAACGTGTTTGATGCGCTGCAGGGGCAGGTTGCCGGTGTACAGATCGTTTCAGGATCGGGGCAACCCGGTGAATCGTCATCAATCAAAATCAGAGGTACTTCAACTTTTTCGGCTGAGGGAGTCAGACCGCTTTATATTGTGGACGGTATTCCGATGGAAGATATCGACGGAATAAACCCAAGCGACATAGCTTCAATGGAGGTACTCAAGGACGCGGCTTCAGCTGCTATTTACGGTTCGCGTTCTGCTAACGGCGTCATTATCATTACTACTAAAGGCGGTGAGAAAGGAAAACCAAAAATTGATGTGAAGTATCTCCACTCATGGGGAAAATTATCTCACAAGCCTGCCCAGGCAAATCGGTTAGACCGCGTATTGTATGATGAGCTTCGCAGAGAATTCTTCTTGAACAATAACATGACAGCTAATGCTGATGAAAGTATTCAGATAATAAGAGACTCGCTGAATGTGTTTTTTAATGTTGACAACGACTACATCAACATGATCACTCAAGTAGGTCAGAAAGACCAGATAGACTTGAGTTTTGGAGGCGGCGAGAACAAACTAAGGTTTTTTATTAACACGGGGTATTATAATGAACGAGGAATTATACCCAATACCAGCTACAACCGCTTAACAACACGTGTTAATACTGATTACAATCCGAACAATTGGCTGAGTGTCGGGAGCCGACTTTCATTGACGTATTCAAAAAAATCAGGATTAAATGAAGGAGATCTTCTGCGTTCTGTTCTTATCCGCCGTCCATATTTCTCGACTCATTACCAGGATGGTTCTATAGTTGGTGTGTTCAATGGACAGAAAAACCCTTTGGCAATAGTTTATAACACAACTGACTTTACAGATTCTTACAGAGGAAACTTTTTCCAGTTTTTTGAATTTGCCATCTTACAAGATTTGAAGTTCAGAACCAACATTAATGCCAACTTTTACTTGGACAAGCGGAAGCGGATGTACCCAAGTATAATTACTGACGAATGGCAGCGTAATAACGATGGCGCCTCTTTCAATTATTTAAATTGGAACTGGCTGAACGAAAATTATCTTTCTTACTACAAAAAGTGGGGAGATCATAATTTTACAGCAATGGCCGGATTGAGTGCACAGCGGTGGGGTGCCGAGAACGAGACACTCTTAGGTCGAAATTCTTCCACCGACTTTATCTATACAATGAATGCTTTTGCGGCAAATTTGGATTTAGGAGCTACCGGCACGTGGGTAAATAATCATTCAATGGCTTCACTTTTTTCACGTGTTACCTACGATTACCTCGGCAAATACCTATTTACAGCAAATATCCGTCGTGACGGGTCGTCTCGTTTTGCCAAAAACAACAAGTGGGGTAATTTCCCTTCACTTTCAGTAGGATGGCGTTTCTCTGACGAGCAGTTTCTGAAATTTGCAAAACCGGCTTTAGATGATGGAAAAATCCGTGTTAGTTACGGTGTTACTGGAAATGAAGCTATTGGAAACTACGATTTCATCGTAAGCATCCCACATTCGCCGTCTTTTCAATATTCTTTCAAAGGGCGAACTTTGCCTTAAAAAAGCTATGTTCAATCTCAATGAAGGAAACCGATTTGTAGTCTGCCGTAGTGGTGTTGACTTAC
>JAAYIT010000003.1 GCA_012523295.1 Porphyromonadaceae bacterium
TTAATAAATCTTTGACTTTCACATTTAGAATTTCCGCAATGGTGTATAAGTCTTCCAAACTCGGTTGTCTCACGTTACGAGCATATTCGTTAATCGTGTTGTAACTTTTTCCTGTTTGTTTGGCAAGCCAAGCCTGCGAAATCCCTTTGTCTTTTAAAACTTCTTTTATTCGGTTCATTTGAAACCTAAGTTTTGTTTATTCGGTGTCAAAGATAGTAAATGTTCATTATTTTTCAGTGTAATTATTCATTGTCTTGTCGTGGGTTTGGAAAGGGCAAGCTCTTTTGGTTTTTTAGCGTTGGCTTTTAGCGTTGGCAAAAAAACAAATGTGCTTGACCGAGCGTAGGCTTTTTTTGTATGCTGCCTAACAGTTGTGGCTATGCGCCGTTCGGGATTGCGTAGACGTGAACCTATCACCGTTACGAACTTTGCTATCGGGAACCAAATTTGCAAATTGTGCAGAAACCCACATGGTGTAAGAGCCCATGTTATGTGCTGACTTTTTTATCTTATTGGTTTTTTATAATAATTTGGTTCTGCTATCCATGGTTTAACCCCGGTATTTCCACACCATTCAATTTCCCCATTTATGACCCAAAAGTGACTCATACAACCTTTGTTTTGCCATACCGAAGGATATAGAGTTGGTTTCCCTTCAAACGAATGGTCAAGTCGCCAATGAGGATTGTGATTTTTTTGCAATGGCAATGAAATGACATTTTTGCATCCACATGGACAATTAAAAATAGCCCAATACGATTGATTACGGTAAATAACTTCAACAAAGTCTTTTTCATTTAAACAATCTTCATTAGGAGTTTTGTCCATAATAATAATGGAATTAAAATATGACTCATCTTTTTTACTCGTTAAGAATTCCTTCTCAATATGAAAAAGCTTTTTTATAAATCTCTTAAACCTTTTAATCATCCATTGGTATTTTTCCATATTGAGGAGTGCCTAAACGATATTTTCCTTCTCCCTGTGTAAAAAGAAGGTGTTTTTTACAATAAATACATTCCGGAATATCTCTTGGAGTATTACTATGGATATTAAGGTGGATAAAATCAATCCAAATATTATCCTGTCTTAAATCCGATGGTAAATACCTGTAACTTGAAACCAGATTCATTAAAGTTGCAACAGCATTATCAGCCGTACCCCTTGTAAAAGCTCCAATTCCAGGAGATTGTACATTCGCACCAAAAATATAATAATGCTTTTTTAGGATTTCAGGGTCTAAATCCGCTAACTCTGGGTTATCTTTTAATTTTTGTTCATCTGACAACATTTGGTCATTAATTACATTTTGGCAACGTAAACATGAACCATATTCAGGGAGGATACAACTAACTCGACCTTTTTGAGTCCTTAAATAAGGATTACCATCTTCGTCTTTATCAACATTTCCTGAGAGTCCAACATCAATGTATACTTGTGAATAATAATATAGTGCTTGGTTTAATAAATCTCTTCCGGCAACATCATCTGTACATCCAAAAATAACATCTGCACTTGATATTGCATCTAGTGCTTCTGAGGATTCGTTGATGTATTTTGGAATCGCAACTACTTTATTTCTCAGCCCCAAACACTTAATATATCTCATAACTATATTGGCTTTGTTTAAGCCAATATCACATTTGGAAAAACCACTAACTCGATTCAAATTACTCTCATCTAATGAATCTCCATCAATTAGAATTAGTTCACCAACACCAGTTCTTGCTAATAAATTCGCAATTGGAGAACCTGTTCCACCTAGTCCAATAATTGCAACTCTTAGAGATTGAAGTTTAACATTAAATGGTTTCCCAAATGCTTTTTCCTGTCTTTTCAAACTTATCGGTAGTTCTTCTGGCATTTGAATGCCATAAAGGTCAAGTTTTTCATTTAGAACTGAAATGTGTCTAATTCCTAATATAATATCTGGATTTACCCCTTGTCGTATCCTTCCAATCCACAAGTTATCAGAGAAGATTAATGAAATTAAAAATGAAAACGGAGTATTACTTCCTGATAATCCATGAAGAATATTTTTCTCATTTATATCATCCATTTCCGAAAAATACAAATGACCATCAGGATGGTTATGTGCAAATCCTAGCTCTAAATTTTCATTTTCACAACGAAAAAATAAATCAGGAAATTTTCTCATGTTGATAGTAAATTGATTTATAGAACTATCTATAATCCAATCTCCTTCCATTCTAATAATTTCTACAGATAAGAATCTATCTGATTTTGGAAGTCCGTTAACTTTTCGAGATATTCTTCTAAATAAAACAATTGCACCTCGTTCATGTCCATCTGGGTGTGAAGTCAACCATTCTTTTAGAATTCTATCATGACTACCAAGTAATGTTATCCTATGTTCATTCATCTTTGTGCGTCAGGTTTTTTCAAAGCCCACTCAATCCGGCTTAATATTTTTTGAATATTATCAATTTTGGGTTTCCAAGTATCTGCTGTAAAATGCCTCGACCATCTACAAAATTCCTTCCCTTTATATATACGAAAATCTCCTTGGCCAAAAATAAATGCAGCTGGTATTTGTTTCTTATCGGCTCTCGTCAAAGGAGGATAAAGCCAAAACATGTCATTCCCACTTGTATTATAATTTGGTGGAATGACGACTAATACATCAACTTTTTCGATAGGTTGGTTGGCGTATTCGTATAGTCCGGGTTTTAATGGATAATCCTTTATTACTAAAAATCTCATTGCCTCATCTTCCTCAAATTCGAGTCCAGAGCTTGCAAGAATTTCGTAATCTTCTTCAAATAACAAAGCCATTAAATGCCAGGGGTTGAGTTTGCAACTTGTGAATAAAATTTTTCAACTCCCGGTTCATCTAAATCTATCTTCTGGTCATTATCAACAAGCTCTCCGGGTTTGCCTTGCCTTTTTACAAATAAATCCATACTTGCCGGAATTCCTGGTGGGATTGCTCTAACTTCTGCACCTGTAATGAATTGATTGTCCCAATCGTGCATTTCATTCTCGATTTTAAATTTAAATTTTTTACTCATGATTCTTGTTTTTTAATTGTTAATACTTTTGTTTTTAAGTTTGCACACATCCCACAAATATACACAATAAATCAATAAAAACACCCATTTTTGTTAAAATTTGCTATGAAAGGTGTAATGTGTTTATAATGAAAGGAGTATAATATTGGGTGGAGTATGTGAAATGTGTGTTTGAAGGGATATTAGAGTGTTTCAAGTTGAAAAAAGACATGAATTAACATATCCAAAATACGTAACAGATATCTCAGCCCATCATTGCATTCACAATCCCTCGCGCAATCTTCTTTTTCCCTACGGGGCGGGCAATGATTTTACTGTCTTTTATCAAGATACCGGTGTGGTTGGATTCGCTGATGGCTGCAAGTTGATTGGCAAACACCATATCGCAACCGTTTTTTTCGGCCATTTCGTTAGCGACTTCTAATAACTCGTTTTCATTTACTCCTTTTAAGAGTTTGAAACCGACAAGAAAAGTGTTCGGATTATTTTGCTTGATGATTGGGATGACTTTTTTTGTCCGTTTTAGACCCATGATAATGTCATCTTTCGACGAAATCTTCTCATCTCCGTAGAATTTTGTTTGCGGATTTGACAAGACTTCTCGTACATGGTCGTCGGTAAAGCCATAGGAACTTTGTAATGCTTCAATCTCTTCGGAAAGTCTGTAAATATTGACGGCGTAACTGAATGTAAAATCAGAAATTGCCATGGAGTGAATAAAAAAGTCTATCGGAGTTGCTTTGGTGAGAGAATCGACTGCCTGAAAAACGCTTTCGGCATCGGTTACAGGTACAAAATTGACTTTTTGATACTGAGTTTCAGATAATGTTTTGAGTAGTGCGTTTTCTGTGTGGATATAGTGAATTTGAAAATCAGTGATATTTTGTTGCTCAAAATAAGCAAAAACAGCTTCCAAGCAATGCCATCCCAATGAACCGGTGCTGACATTGGTAATTTTGCGGATTCCATCGATGTTTTCGGAAGTTCCGCCTGCTGTGATTGCGATGTGAGTCATGGTGATATTATAAATTAGAAGGTAGAAATTAGAAGTTAGAAGTTAGAAGTTAGATGTTTGAAGCACCAAATCACGTAAACCGAAACTCGTTTTGATATCGTTTTGTTCAATGGTATGCTGTCAAACCCCGAAATTTTACTCCAAAACTTGTCCTGCTTTTTCGTTGAGTCGCTCATGAATTTGGTTTTGGTCATTCAGCAAAAGAACGATCGGTTGATGATTTTGCGCTTCTTCGGGTGTCATTTGGGCATAAGCCATGATAATGATTTTATCGCCCGGCTGCACCAATCGGGCAGCAGCGCCGTTCAGACAAATCACGCCACTACCACGCTCACCTTCAATGATGTATGTCTCAAATCGTGCGCCGTTATTGTTGTTCACAATCTGAACTTTTTCGTAAACGAACATCCCGGCTTCATCTATCAAATCACGATCGATAGTAATACTTCCGGTATAATTTAAGTTGGCTTCGGTAACAGTAGCCCGATGCAACTTGGTTTTTAGCATTGTTAGTAACATTTTTTATTTGCGATTTTACAATTTACAATTTATGATTGGGTTTGACGATTTGATAATTTTCACTTTGTGATTTAATTGCTTGCGACTTAACTAATTGATTTTTAAACTAATCAACTAATCTGCCATTCAGTCAACTTCCAAAATCACATTATCAATCAATCTTGTTTTCCCGAATTTTACAGCAACTGCTGCCAGCGCTTTTTCTGAAATAATTTCCGCTTGTTCCAAAGACGGATACTCATAAACGCTCACATAGTCTATTTGAGCAAGTGGTTTCGTGTTGATTATGTCAGCTATATGCTTTTCAAGCTCACGGGCGTTTCTATCACCATTTTTGAAGGAATCGGCTGCAATTTTCAATGCTTGTGAAAGAACCACTGCCTGCTTTCTTTCCTCGTCAGAAAGATAGGTGTTTCTTGAGCTCATTGCTAAACCATCGTCTTCACGCACAATCGGACAAACAATTATATCGACAGGCATATGCGTATCACGAACCATTTTTATCAAGACAGCCGCTTGCTGCGCGTCTTTTTGTCCGAAATAAGATTTGTCGGGTTGTACGATGTTGAAAAGCATATTGACAACCGTAGTTACGCCGCGGAAATGTGTAGGACGTGAAGCGCCACAAAGCACACGTGTGATTTCACCTTCAACCTCCACAAAAGTAGAACTTCCGGTAGGATACATTTCTTCAACTGAAGGATAAAAAACCACATCCGCACCTGCTCCGACAGCCATTTCGGTGTCTCTTTCAATGTTTCGCGGATAGGTTTCAAAATCTTCTCCGGGTCCAAACTGTGTGGGATTCACAAAATCGCTCACCACTACCACATCATTTTCTGCTTTAGCACGTTTAATCAACGACAAGTGTCCCTCGTGCAAAAATCCCATAGTCGGCACCAAACCAATCGATTTGCCTTTCGAACGCTTTTCCTTTAGGAAACTCCTTAATTCTGAAATAGTTGTGACTATCATTTCTGCCTCCTAACTCCCGTTCGGCCGAGCTCGCGTTGAAGCCTGAAAGGGGAATAAAATGAAAAAAAATATATTTATTTAATTGAAAATTGACTAATTGCGCCTTCACTTCCTTTTTAGGGATTGAGAGGCTTTTTTATTTGTAAGTATGTTTCTCTTCCGGAAAATCTCCGTTTTGTACTTCATTTACATAAGATTTTACGGCATCAGTAATTATTGTATTCAGGTCTGCATATTGTTTAACAAATTTCGGTACAAAATCGTTGAACATACCGAGCATATCGTTGACTACGAGCACTTGTCCATCGCAATGCTTCCCTGCACCAATACCGATTGTAGGGATTGTCAGTTTTTCAGAAATTTCTTTTGCCAACGGTTCAGGAATTCCTTCAAGCGTAATCGCAAAAACGCCTGCTTTTTCAAGTTCCAACGCATCTTCAAGGATTCTTTTCGCGTTTTCAGTATCGCGCCCCTGCACTTTGAATCCTCCGAACGCATTGACCGATTGCGGAGTAAGCCCCAAATGTCCCATAACAGGAATCTGGGCATCGATAACAGCTTTTATTTGGTTAATAACATTCTTACCGCCTTCAATTTTTACAGCTTCAGCACCACTTTCTTTAGTGATTTTTCCGGCATTTCGCACAGCATCTTCCACCGAAACATGGTAAGACAAAAACGGCATATCGCTCACGATTAAAGCGTTTTTATTTGCTCTGACAACACATTTTGTGTGGTAAATAATCTCATCTACGGTTACAGGCAGGGTAGAGTTGTGACCTTGCATTATCATTCCAAGCGAATCTCCGATAAGAATGGAATCCACGCCCGCTTCAGAAACAATTTTTGCCATCGAATAATCGTAGGCGGTCAACATGGTTATTTTTCTGCCTTCATTTTTGAATTGCTGAAAGGACTTAACTGTAATTTTTTGGTTCATTATTTTAATGTTTTTTTTAAGCGAAAATCTCCAATCATTTTCATTGTTTCTCTTCCGAGTACTTTATAAAGTTCAGTTAGTTCAGGCAAATTTTGTTCCAAAACTTTTAAGTGTTTTTTTACGGTTTCTTTGTCGCCCCGTTTTATTGGTCCGGTAAGTGCTTCTTTAGTTGTTTTGTTTTGTAAATTCTCTAATACGCTCTCTACCAGTATGGTTGTAGCTTTGTCAAGCTCTTCTTTATTTATTCCGGCCAGTTCAAAAAGCTGGTTGGCTGTGTGAAATAAAGTTACTAAATAATTTGACAAAACAGCTGCTGCTACATGATAAGCCGGTTTTTGCTCTTTATTTATTTGGATTAAACGGTTTTTAGTTTTGTGAAAAAAAGCTTTAATTTCATCCAGATTCAGCTCTTCAGTTTCAATAAAAAACGTTGTTTCAGGGAGCATTTTTAAAGCACTTTCAACATTGTTAAACGCCAAAAGCGGGTGAATAGAATAGGTCTTGTGCCCTTTATCTTTCAGCGGTTTCAAAACTTTGGTTGTCAAAAATCCGCTTGCATGAATGAATGATTTCTGCCCCGTAATTTCCAAACGCGCAATCTCTTCCGCCACCTCCGATATCACATCATCGGGTGTAGTGATCCAGATAAACTGACTGTTGTCAATAATACC
The DNA here is from genome assembly GCA_012523295.1 of Porphyromonadaceae bacterium. Classification (GTDB taxonomy): domain Bacteria; phylum Bacteroidota; class Bacteroidia; order Bacteroidales; family Paludibacteraceae; genus UPXZ01. The sequence goes on from JAAYIT010000003.1 coordinate 7,153, forward strand.
TTTCAAATCCTCAAAAACTCTTGAGCCTGTCCTGCTTGAAGCTTTCACGGCTGAATCAAAAGACTTGCTGCAGTAGCCAATGATTTCTATCCCGTTTCCTTGAAAATAAGCTCCAAGTGCACTCCCCACTTTTCCGGCACCGATAAATGCAAACATTGTTAATTCGTTGATTTGTTGACGTTTAAATTACAAACTCTTAAATTCTTGATTGTTACTATAATCCGTAAACTAATAAGTCATCGGTTTTCCGATTGTTTAATCACTTCTTCCCCGATTTTCATCATGTATTCTTTTGCCGATTCGTATTCATTCGGAATTACTCCATCAAGAATAGCATCTTTTATCTTTGTTTTTATTTCTCCTACGGCATTACAAGCAGGCAAATTGAACGTTTCCATAATTTCCCTCCCATCAATCGGTGGCTGAAAATTGCGAATGCGGTCTTTTTCTTCAATGTCAACAAGCTTTTGCTTTACAAGCTGGAAATTATTTCGGTAACGGCGAACTTTTTCCGGATTCTTCGAGGTGATATCCGCATTGCAAAGCAGCATCAAATCATCGATATCATCGCCGGCTTCAAACAACAATCTGCGAACAGCCGAATCGGTTACATCGTCCTCGCTCAATACGATTGGTCGCATGTGAAGATTAACTAATTTCTGAACATATTTCATCTTCTCATTCGTCGGGAGTTTCATTTTTCGGAAAATATTGGGAATCATTTTTTGTCCGACAAAATTATGATTATGGAAAGTCCATCCCAGTTTCGGATCATATCGTTTCGTTCTGGGTTTCCCAATGTCATGAAGTAGGGCAGACCAGCGAAGCCAAAGGTTGTCAGTTTTGGTGGAAAGCTCGTCTAACACGGCAAGCGTATGGTAGAAATTGTCCTTATGACCTACACCGTCTTTGGTCTCTGCTCCTTTCAAAGCTAAGAGTTCAGGGAAAATCAGTTCCAAAAGACCCGTTTTTTCCAAAAGAATAAATCCAACGGAAGGTTTTGGTGAAAGGATGATTTTATTCAGTTCATCAGCGATTCGTTCTTTAGAAATGATTTTTATCCGCTCTTTATTTCTTTCTATTGCATCGAATGTATTTACTTCTAAAAAAAATCGAAGTTGCGAAGCAAAACGAATACCGCGCATCATTCGAAGCGGATCATCAGAAAATGTGATGTCCGGATTGAGCGGAGTACGGATTACGAAGTTTTTCAAATCATTCAGACCATTAAAAGGGTCGATTAATTCACCGTATCGATCTTTGTTCAGGCAAAGCGCTAAAGCATTGATAGTGAAATCACGTCGATTTTGGTCGTCTTCCAACGTCCCATCTTCCACTATCGGATTTCGGGAGTCTTTTCTGTAGGATTCTTTTCGGGCACCTACGAATTCCACTTCCCATTCACCGGTTTTGATTTGCGCGGTGCCGTAAGTTTTGAAAAAGGAGAATTTTGCTTTCTTGCCTAATTTCATATGCACCTGCTCAGCTAATTCAATCCCGTTCCCAACGGTAACGATGTCGATGTCTTTTGAAGGACGCTTCAAATACAAGTCACGTACAAAACCACCGATTACGTAGGTTTCTAAACCCATTTCATCGGCTGTTTCAGAGATAATTTTAAATATTTTGTGCTGTAAATGTTCTTGCATTTGTCTCTTTTTCAGACTGCAAAATTAGTGTTTTTTGAGGGAATAGGCAAGAGGTGGGATTTGGACAATTGATTCTCAGATGTTTTGTGTTTTTTTTACCGTAACAAGTCTGTCAGACGATGTTAAGGTTTTTGATTTACTTAGATAATGCCAATTGGGCTTTTAAGTGGTAATATTAAAAAATCAAAAGCCCGACAGCTACATGAGTTAAATTACATATCTTTGTGAGAAGAAGTAAAAATCTTTATTCTATTCTCAATCGGTAAGTTTCTCGGACGTTGTTAAGGTGTTAAACTACCTTGACTGTTTCCATCCGACTTGTCTGCGATTGTTGCAAACTAAAAAAAGCTAACCTATGAATCCTTTCCATTTCATCAACCGTTCCGCTGAAATAGCCCGTGCAGCACATGCCGATCAGACCGATAAAGCCGGTGTAGATTATTTTTCAGGTCATCTCACATCCGTTGCTTCCATGGGTAAAAACTGGAAAGAGCAAGTGCTTGGCTATCTGCATGATGTGGCTGAGGATACACCGATTTCAGAAGATGAAGTTATGGAATTGCTTCAATCGGAAGTAAAACTCGATAAAAATGATGCTGCGGAGCTTTTAGAGGCTCTTCGACTACTGAATAATAAAAACTTTCCGGATAGAGATACTTATTTGAAAGCAGTAAAGGAAAATCCGTTGGCAAAAGCCGTGAAAATAAATGACTTGAATAACAATATGGAGTTGACACGGATTGCTAATCCTGCCGAAAAAGACCATGCGCGCGTGGAAAGATATAAAAGGGAAATCGCGTGGATGAGAGATTAATGGAGTAAATAAATAGTTTTCCTGATTGTCATTTTCATAACCGATATTAACGACCTTATCGAGGGTGTGGATATAATAAGAAAACGGCTTTATCTAAAATTATTTAACTTCCGTAAGTTGTTTCAGCTGGTTGTAAAGCTATTTTTGAAAAAA
>JAAYIT010000275.1 GCA_012523295.1 Porphyromonadaceae bacterium
ATTCTTGGTTACCCCCGTTTTGAGCTACAAACTACAAAAACGAGGTAATATACAAAGATACAAAAAAGCCAACTATCTCACAATGATTTAGTTGGCTTTGTTTTTGCGGTTTGGGGAATAACCCAAAGCCGACCTTTTTTTAAAGGTCGGCTTTTTCGTATTCATTTCGTTTCAAATTATTTTGCAGTCGGTGCAGGCGTAGCCATCGGTCTATCTTTCAAGTTCAGCTTTTTCTTCACCAATTCAGTAATGTCATTGGAGCTTGGACTTGTGTAGATAATGCTCTGCGAGGCCATGTCAAAGATATAAGTAAAACCGTTTTCGGCGGCTACATCGTTGATTGCTTTACGCACTTTCTCTAAAATCGGAGCGGCTAAATCTTGGTTTTTCTTAGCTAAGTCGTTTTGTGCCGTTTGATTCAGCGTAGCTATCCGTTGTTCCATATCGGCCAATTCGGTTTGTCTGGCTTGCTTGATACTCTCTGAAAGCGTAGCTTGCGTGTCTTGAAATTGTTTGATTTTCGCGTAATATTCTTCACGCATTTTCAGTAGTTCGCCCTCCCATTGGTCACCGGCTTCTTTCATCTTTTTTTCAAGATCTTCTACTTCGGGCATCAAGGCTATAATTTCCTGTGAATTAATGTGTCCTATTTTTAAAGTTTGTGCCATTGCTCCTATCGGTATCAGCACAGCAACACATAGTAATAATGCAATTTTTTTAATCATTTTTGTTCGAATTATTAATAAGATTTATTGAAAATTTAAGTGTGCAAAATTAATTAATTTATTTGGAATAACCCAATTTCTTAAGTACCTCATCGCTAATATCCAATTTAGGCGATACGAATATGGCGCTCATTGCGGAGCTTTTATCGAATATCAAGTCCAATCCTTTGGATTTGCTTATTTCTTCGATGGCTTCATACACTTCGTCTTGAATCGGTTTGATCAGGCTTTCTCGTTTTTTGAAAAGTTCGCCTTCCGGTCCGAAGTATTTTTGTTTCAATTCTTGTGCCGCTTTTTCTTTGGCAATAATTTCTTCTTCACGTTTCACTTTCATATCGTCGCTCATAAATACAAGCTCTGTCTGGTAGTTTTTGTAAAGCTGCTGTACCTCTTTCATTTGGGTTTCGATTTCAGATTGCCATCTTTTTGAAACTTGGTTAAGCTGCTCGTTCGCGCTCTCAAATGCCGGTATATTTTTCATAATATACCCCATATCCACGGTAGCAAATTTTTGTGCTTGTGCTACAATTCCTATTCCTGCGATAAGACACAGAGTTAATACAAATTTTTTCATTTTTGTGTTTTGGTTTTTAATTTTTCCCGTTTACCAACTCCCGCCGGAGAAAACGAGATATGTCGGTTATCAAAATAAATTTTTAAAATCGATATGTTAAATATCAAATTCTTTGCCAAAGTGTTTTTGGTTAGTTAAGTCGTTGATTAGTAGATTGGTTTCCAGCAATAGTTATCGGGGTGTTGATTAGTTGATTGGTTAGTTGTCTCAAACACATTTAACCGCTTAACCACATAACTACTTAACTTTATATTCATGTTCTTACGCTGCAATTCTTAAAGCCTCCCCTTTCGGTGGAGAGCCTGTCCCGAACTTGTTTCGGGATTTGGAGGGGGCTTCCCTACAGTTCTTTCCCAATCACAAAGTGGAACTGGCTTCCATGGGCTTTAGATTCATTTACTTGCGGGTCAAATCCGTATCCCCAGTCGATTCCCATTAAGCCAAACATTGGAAGAACAATACGCACTCCAACACCGGCTGCTCGTTTAAGGTTGAACGGGTTGTAATCGGCTATTTTGTTAAAGCTGTTACCGGCTTCCAAGAATCCGAGCGCCCAAATTGTAGCCGATTGTTCTAATGAAATCGGGTAGCGAAGCTCCAAGGTGAACTTATTGTACAGATAACCAATCTGGCGAACCGCGACACCGTTTTTGTCGTATTCTATCGGTGTCAGTCGTCCTGTTTCGTATCCACGCATAGAGACGTATTCGTTTGCGTAGCCGCCGTATCCGGTCATTCCGTCACCACCAAACATATACGTGCCAAACGGAGTACGTGCATTTTGGTTGTAGTGACCTACGTAAGCAAATTCCGCACGTGTCATCAACACGGGAGTTTTGTCAATAGCCATAAGTGGGGTGAAAGTCTTGGCGCTGAATTTCCATTTATGATATTCTATCCATTTGTAACGATCGGCATCCGAAAGCGTCGGGTCGGAGTAGGATTTCCCTTTTATCTTGCCATTATTCAGCAGAGAGTAGGGTGGAGTGAATTGTAAACCGAGAGAGAAAGCCGAACCGTAGCGAGTAAATAATGGATTATCAGTTGAGTTTCTACCCAAAGTCAGGTTTACGCTGAAATTATTGAAAACACCGTTCGTCACATTGGTTTCGTATTGGTACCAGTTGCTGATCATATAGCGTTGATAAGCCAATTCGCCGTAAAAAGTGAAATACGTATCGGGCCATTTCAATCGTTTTCCATATCCGATAGAACCTCCGAGCGTGCGGAAATATTTGTTTTTATCTACTTCGGTTTCGTAACTGTTATTGTACATTCCTCCGTATCTGCCTCCGTACATGCCGCCGTATCCATACGGGCTATAGCCGTATCCGGAGTACATGTTGCTCAATGACTCTAAGTAGCGACTACTCATGCCCGACGCGGCCGAGTAGTAAAGTCCCATTGAGAGCGAATTCGGGCGTTTTCCTCCGAGCCATGGTTCCAAGAATGAAAGGCTGAACGAGGAATAATAATTCCCGTTCGTACGCGCGTCGATGGTGAAAGTTTGTCCTTCTCCCTGCGGTACAAATCGGTACGCTTCGGGTCTGAAAAGGTTCTGAATCGCGAAGTTGGTGAATTTCAACCCCACACTTCCCACCAAGCCTGCAGCTCCCCAACCTGCTGAAAATTCGATCTGGTCGCTCGATTTCGTTTCCAACTGATAGGTAATATCCACTGTCCCGTTGTCTTCGTTGGGATGAATTCCGTTGGAAATGTCTTTGTACAGCTTTTCTTGGTCAAAGTGCTGCATCTGAGCAAGGTACTGAAGCGAGCGGATAATATCTTGCTGGCTGTACAGCTTTCCGGGTTTAGTAAAAAGCTCACGACGAACTACATTTTCATATACCCGCGTATTTCCTTTGATATGAATTTCGTTTATCGTAGCAGGTTTTCCTTCGTGCAGTCTAAGTTCATAGTTTATCGTGTCATTCTCAATGGAAGCTTCCACGGGCAGTACTTGGGAGAACAGATAACCGTAGTTCTGATAATCTTTCATTATCGCGTCCTCATCCGTATTCAGTCTGTCCATCAGAAGTTTATGGTTGTAAATGTCACCTTTTTTTATCCCTAATTTTTCATTAAGGTATTCGTATGGATAGAGTGTGTTTCCAATCCAGGTAATATCTCCAAAATAATACTTATCTCCCTCCTCCACGGTGATGTGAACATCGACAGACTTAGCGTCCACTTGTACAATACTGTCAGAAACGATATACGCATCCCTGAATCCGTGCTGATTGTATAGCTCTACAACAGAAATCTTGTCATTCTCATACTCTTCTTGGATAAATTTTTTGGAGCGGAAAATATTCTGAATTTTATTGTCATTCGTCTTTTTCATGGCTTTATCTATCTGAACATCAGTCAGATTTTCGTTACCATAAACAATGATTTTCCGAACCTTTGTTTTCTCTTTCTTATCCACGTTCACATCCACAATTACCTGATTCGGGATAGCCGGATCATCTTTTTGATATATATTGATGTCGGCATTCGCGAAACCTTTTTCATCCAAATATCTTTTTATCTCAATTTTGGCACGGTCTGCCATGTTGGGTGTGATTTGCTTGTCTTTTTCTATCCCGATTCGCAGTTTCAGGTCATCAACTTCATTCTTTTTCAATCCCTCAAAATTGACTTCAGAAACCTTGGGTCGCATTCTCAGGTTGATATTGAGCCAAACACTATCGTTTGTGATTTTCGAATAATCAATGCTGACTTGCGAGAACATGGATTGTTCCCAGAATTTTTTTACTGCTTGGGTAATTTCTACACCGGGAGGGGAGGGTAATGTGATTTTTTGTCCGATGGACAGACCGGAAAAACCGATTAATGTGAAATCTTCGTACTGTTCGGCTCCAATGACTTTGATATCAGCAATTGTGTATTGTTTAGGAAAAGCAAAATCAAGTTGAGGAGTGTCTTGAATGGCTGTTGTATCATTATCTGTCGTATTTGTTTGTGCTGAAATTGTTACTCCCGATACAAACAAAAAGAAAAATAAAAGTAATGATGTATATCGCATATGTCGTGTCGTTATTGTCTGAAAATCTGTTGGTTATGTAACCCTTTTCTTTGTTGTGCTTCAATAATTGAAACAAGTTAATTAATTAATCGTACTTTATACTAAAATTTCGGAACTCAAAACTACTTTCCAAACCTTCTTTCTCTTTTTTGAAACTCTACCAAAGCTTGATAAAAACTTTCTTTTCTAAAATCAGGCCAGTGTGTTTCCGTAAAATAGAACTCGGTATATGCCGACTGCCAAAGCAGAAAATTACTGATTCGTACCTCGCCGCTTGTCCTTATCATTAAGTCGGGATCGGGTATTTGATTGGTAGTGAGGTGCTCGGATATTGTCCGGTCAGATATTTCATCTATATGGAGACTCCCGTCTTTTACTTTTTGGGCGATTAATTTCGCGGCATTGGTTATTTCCCAACGTGAAGAATAGCTCAAAGCCAGTACGAGACTCATTCTGGTGTTATCTTTTGTTTGATCCATGCATCGGTTCAGCTTTTCTCTCGCTCCCTCCGGAAGCCGCATCAAATCACCGATTGCCATTAGTCGGATATTATTTTTGTTAAGCATGGGAGTCTCTTTTTCTACCGTGTCAACCAACAACTCCATCAGCATGTCAACTTCCGATTTCGGACGATTCCAATTTTCCGTTGAGAATGTGTACATAGTAAGATATTTTACACCAATTTCTGCTGCCGCTTCGGTACATTCACGTACAGAAACCACACCGACTTGATGACCAAAAATCCGATCTTTCCCCTTTTCCTTTGCCCATCTTCCGTTCCCATCCATAATTATGGCAACATGCTGAGGTAGGCGATTTAGATCTATTTGCTCTTTTAATGTCATATTCTTTATGTTGGAAACCCGGAGGATAAAAATTAAAAATTATCTTTACTCTTCAACTACCAAACTAAAAAAAAACTATCTATCCCTTTTTCTCACCCGTTTAGGTTTTTCTGCTTTTTGCGGTTTCGGTCTTTTTGCTGCTGAAAACCCCTGCATGCAGTCACAGTCTCTTGTCCAAAAGTCATAGCTTATTCCTATTGTGAACCCGGACAGTACATCATTATTCATCGGATTGGCATAAGTCACAGGCGGTGGATTGTCAAAATCTCTTTTGCCTTCTAAGTTGTCTCCAATTTGCAACCTGTTGACATACTGTATGTTTAGATTCCACTTGTCAGCCATTTTCCATTTGAATCCTACTCCAAAGGGAATCATAAATGAACCTAATGTGTTGATGCTGTCATTCGCTTTGTAATCCGGCATAAACGCGTGGCTTGCTCCGGCGAATATAAACGGAGAAAACCGCTTGCTAAATCGTTTGTACGGATTATTTTCGAGATCAAAAAAATTAAACTCTCCCCACAAATCGATTATGTGCAGTCGGTTTCTTAACGCTACACTGTGTGTTGTCAGCCCGTCAATAAACTGATAATTTCCTCCCACGCTTGTGTAGTCGTATCCTAACCTTACGGCAAAACGCTGATTAAACCGATATCGGAACATCAAGCCAAAATCAGGTTGAAGGTTTTTCAAGTTTTTCAGATAGGATTTACCATCTGCAATGGTGTTAACATCCCCGGAATATACGTTTAATCCCGCTTGAAAGCCTATTTCTGCACGATATGGGTCGTTTTGCGACCGTAAATTTGTGCAGGTAGTTAATAAAATCAGGCTCAATAATACGCTTTTTCGGAGAAGTACAATCATAGTCGCGATGTTAATATATTGTACAACGTATTTTTGAGTAATAAATTTTGTTCAGTACAACTAAATTGGCAACAAAAGTAGTGATTATCTTTCTAATATTAGGTATTTTAATATAAAAGGGAGGAAGATTTTAACAAATTATACGATTTGTACATCAAGAAACAAAAGTGTCTGCCTGATGCGCGTGATGCGTAACTATACAAGACGGATAAAAAATCGCGCAACACGTAACTGTTTGCTTGCATGCTTCTTAGGTCTTAGCTTTTGTTTCCTGTTACTAATCTCTCTAAAGCCTCATTTTCCCTTTCTCTCATTTCCTTTTCCTTATCAGGTGTTTTGTCATCATATCCGCAAAGGTGTAATATCCCATGAATTATCACTCGATACAACTCCGAGTAAAAGTCGATTCCCAACTTTTCGGCATTTGACTTCACGGTGTCTGCGCTTATGAAAATATCACCGGAAATATACATTCCGCTACTGTAATCGAAAGTGATAATGTCGGTGTAGTAATCGTGCTGCAGGTACTGATTGTTGACAGCTAAAATCTTCGCGTCATCACAAAAAATGTAGTTTATTTTTCCCGCTCTTTTCCCATGTAGCGATGCAATCCGCCTTATCCAACTTGAGATTTCTTCCTGATCAAAGTCGGGAATTTCAATATTTTCGGAGTAGAAATGAATCATTATTGCTGCTGTCTAATCCCCTATATGGAGTAGGGCTGTTAAATTCTAATTTTTTAATTCGCTAATAAAACAACTCCAAAGATCATCGATCAGTTGGTAAGTCGATTTTTCAACTTTTGAAGCTGTTGGACTGTGTTCGGCTTTTGACGGAAACTTTTCGAATAGTTGAAATAAAGAAAAACTCAACAACCCTCCTATTTAGAGGGGAATTAATGTGTAAATATAAAATTCTTGAGAAAATAAAAGAGATTTCTCGCAATTGCAAATTGAAAATTCCGATTTATCGGAGCTGAACCTTGTAGCGGCATTTTGCATTTTTAAATCACAACGATCGATCAGTGACACTGTATGCGTCAATGCCCTATTGACTGACAAAATTTTAATAGTCAAGACGACTCTCCATTGTAGGCCTTACACGCCTTTCAGATGCGTAGCGTCGATATTTTGTAGATGCTTCGAGAAACTTAATTAACATGTTACATTTTTTATTCACAATTAGGCGATCTTAATGGAAAAACAAATACCCCAACAAAATTGCCGCGGTAATTCCCACAAAATCAGCTGCTAAACCCGCGATAACAGCATAGCGTGTATTAGAAATTTTCACTGAGCCGAAATATACCGCCAAAATATAGAATGTAGTATCCGTAGAACCTTGGATAACACTTGAAAGTCGTCCCACAAATGAATCAGCGCCAAATTCTTTCATTGTTTCCACCATCATTCCGCGTGCACCGCTTCCGCTGAGTGGCTTCATAATAGCAGTCGGCAGCGCCTCTACAAAATCAGCATTTGCACCCGTCAGCACCACCAAATATCGGATCCCATCTACCAATAAATCCATTGCACCGGAAGCCCTGAACATACCGATTGCCACCAAAATTGAAACAAGATAAGGGATAATTCCCACAGCTACATTGAAACCCTCTTTTGCTCCTTCTATAAAAGAATTATACACGTTCACTTTTTTGCGAACGGCCATAACTATAAAGACAACAATAATGGAAAGGATAATAAACGCGGCTGCAAAACTGGAATATTCGGTAATCTGTTCTTGTGAAAGACGACTGAAAAAGTAAATTAATCCCGCGATTAACCCGATTAATGAAAGCAATACGCCCATTACAACGCGATTAAACAGATTAATTTTCTGAATTATCGAAACTAAAATCAGTCCCGTAAGCCAAGCACAAAGCGTAGCGACTACGATAGGCAGGAATACATCGGCGGGATTTGCCGCGCCAAACTGCGCTCGGTACATCATTACGGTCATTGGCACGAGTACAAGCCCTGCAGTATTCAACACCAAAAACATAATCATTGGGTTGGACGCGGTGTCTTTTTTTGGATTCAATTCCTGCATTTGCTGCATAGCCTGAAGGCCCATGGGTGTGGCGGCATTATCGAGTCCGAGCATATTGGCAGACATATTCAGAAAAATACTGCTTAATGCGGGATGCTCCTTTGGGATGTCCGGATAAATACGGGTAAAAAAAGGCGCGACTAAACGGGAAAGCGCCTTCATAGCTCCACCGTGCTCAGCCACTTTCAGAATTCCCATCCAGAAAGTCAAGATTCCGGTCAAGCCGAGTGAAATCTCAAATCCTGACTTTGCCGAACCGAAAATCGCTTGTAGAATATCGTTGAAAACAGCAGAATTACCAAAAAAAATCATTTGTACACCCGCTATAACGAAAGCAATCAGTACAAATGCGATGAAAATATAGTTTAAAGCCATAGCTTGAAGTTAGAAGTCAGAAGTCAGAAATTAGAAGTTAGAAGTCAGAAGTTAGAAGTCAGTGTCTCGTCCTGAAATAGGTTTACACATTTTGTCATACTTTTTTTGTTTTTATTTTTTGAAATTGACAGCTATCCATCAAGGAAGAAAGATAAACTAAGTCAAGGTTTTGCAAAAAAAATACTAC
>JAAYIT010000276.1 GCA_012523295.1 Porphyromonadaceae bacterium
AAGTTATTGCCGAATTAAGCTAATTGTAATACGCTTGTAATTTTTTATCTTTATTTTTGTAAAAAATTTACTATTCTTCTTTTTTGTTGAAAGGTATAATCTGTGATTTTCTATTTATTTTCATGTAAAAAAAACGAATCTTCAAAATCAACTTTTCAACAACCAATTTTTACACACCTTAATATCAGCAACTTATCTTGTTGATAAATCTGTTCACAACTTACCTCATAACTTGTTGATACAAACAGGTAAAAAAATTTGCAAAACGCTTGTTTCGTGTGTTATATTTGCAACAGAGTTATTACTCAAAGCATTTAATAGAATGTTGATACGTTCTTTGAAATACTGACACATCTAACTAACCGACAAGTAACGTTTTCAAACCCGAGCAATCGGACGCGAAAAATTGTTGAGTGAGATGCCGGAAGATAAATTTTCACATGCGAGCGATTTTCCATTGGAGAGTTCTTCGGAGTTTGAAAAAGGATTTTCAATCAAATGAAAAATTTTTTGGAAAGCAATTCATATCTCAAACCGACCTTCGGGAAAGTATGAGAAAAGGCAAGATTACAACTGTCGGCGAAAACAAAGTAAACAACCTGAGGGTACAAAGAACCAGACAAGCGGTATGATGAAACGATTGGGCGACTGATCGGGAAGCATATCCAAATGGTAAAGCAACGAAAGTTGTTTTAACGCCTCAAATGGTTGATATGTATGTTTTTAATTCGGACAACCCGATGAATGTCAAATCCTTCGCAAGAAGAATTTAATTCGTCGAGTGTACGAAAAGGTTTGTTATCCGAGAAATGAAAATGTTGTGGGTCAAACCAAAGCAGATTCTAAGTCATTTAAAAGAGTTTATTCAGAAGATAGAAAAACAATAATGGGTTTCGGTAACGAGAACTCGGCGCTACAAAGCAAAGAATTCAAGAAACCGAAATGCGCAAGCAACTGTTTTTGATGCTTCTTTCTTCACAGAAAAACAGGAAACGCAACGGGTCAAACCAATGCGGCTCCAATCTTTCAAATGAAAAACGCAGATAAAAAGATAAACCGGAAATTGGTTTTGGCAACAAGATGACAGTGCTGAAGGCACAACTTTCAATTTGCCGAAATGCGTAAGCAACTAATTCTTTTCTTTCTTTTTCACAGAAAAAGGAAGTGCAACGGATTATTCCAATGCACCTCCGTTTCCCTCACAGGATTTTCAGAATAAGAAAAATTAGAAATGGGTTTCGACAAAAAGATAACAGTGCTTAGAAACACGACTTTCAAGTTACCAAAATGCGAAAGCGACTAATTTCCCAACCTTCTTAAAAAAACCGAGCATACATCAAATCAAACCTATTTTCGCTGAGCAATCAACGAAAAACAAAAAGGTAATTCTTTATACTCACACATTGGTTATTGGTTTAAAAGTTTAGAGAAGCAAGTCGTAGCGATACTCAATCCGTTGAGTATTAAATGCTTCGGCGGAAGTTTGAACGGCAATAAGTAAAATCGAGCAATCGATAGAACGTAAGCCTTAGTTTCTGCAGTCGATAAAGTAGCTTTGGAAAAAAGTTATGCGTAGATTGCGAAATGAAAAGCAAACGGTAAAGCTAATCAAAACCGTGATACGTCTGCTACACAAATATGAGCATGAGAAGTAAGATGTAAAAATCCGAAAATCAACACGCATAAGATGAAGCAGAGCGAAATGAAAACTAATCAGTTCATTTCGTAAACTATCGAAATCAAACTTTGAGATGTTTCATCAGTATTGAAAAAGATGATCAAGATTTTATTATTGATTAAGGGGGTGTTCCTTGCGGATGCCCCCTTTCTTATTTTAAACCGGTAATAATAGCTCTCAAAAAAACAACGTAAGCATCCCAAATCCGCCGTCTTTCAAAGCACAAAAAATAGCGGACTATAAATTTCATTGAGATTTATAGACCGTTTGCTTTGCTATTGGCAGGCAGGAGTTGCTGCCAATCAATTATGAGCTGTTGCTCCAATATCGGTATTTTGTTCAGCGTGTGGGTAAGCCATCGATG
>JAAYIT010000277.1 GCA_012523295.1 Porphyromonadaceae bacterium
AGTTTGGACGATTTAGCCGTTTGAACGCCAATTTTTTGAGTGAGGCGGGCGGAGTCTTGACTTTTTTTGCTTCGTTTTTTGTGTCAAGACAAAAAATGAAGTGGGGTTTGGGGCAAAGCCCCAGCTTACTTAATTCCTCTGATAATCAGCATATCTTTTTACAAAAGCAGCTTTACAGCTGGCTGTAACAACTTGCAAAAGTCAAATTATTGTTATTTTTTAGGTTGAGTTCTATTTGACTCCATAGCGCTGCAGCTACACAGCGTTTTCCGCATTTATACTGTTTCTCTGTCTCACAATTTCATAAATCATCACACCGGCAGCTACAGATACATTCAACGATTCAATTTTTCCGAGAATTGGGATTCTTACCAATGAATTGCATAGTTTCAAATGCTCAGGAGAAATTCCTTCTTCCTCTGACCCCATTACAAGGGCAATCGGCTCTTTATAAGACACTTCCGTATAATTATCCGCAGCCTTTTCGGTTGCCGCGACCAGCTTTAATCCGGAATCCGACAAAAACTTCAATGCGGTTTTCAAATTCTCCTCCCTGCACACAGGAATATTCATCAATGCGCCGGCTGAAGTTTTGATGGCATCGGCATTTATCGCCGCTCCTCCTTTTGCAGGTATTACTATTGCATCAACTCCCGCGCACTCGCATGTACGTGCAATAGCTCCGAAATTTCTTACATCGGTTATTCCATCAAGCACAACAATAAAAGGCATCTCACCTTTTTCATATAAAAACGGAATTATGTCTTCTAATTTTTGAAAACTAATGGGTGAGATAAAGGCAATTACGCCTTGGTGATTCTTGGAAGTCAGCAAATTAAGTTTATCTACAGGCACTTTTTGAATCGGCACTACCCTGCCCTCCAGCGCGGCGTATAAAGCACGTGACAAGTCATTTGTCATATCACGTCTTATTAAAATTTTTTCAATCTCTTTTCCGGCCTGTATCGCTTCAATTACAGCTCTTGTCCCAAAAATCATCTCCTTTTCCGGTCGGCGTTTTTCTTTGAATTGTTTTCGTTCCATTGTTGTTGATTAATTGCCTGCCTATCACAGACAGTATTGAGTGAATAGTTATTTTGACAGTTGATTATCAGCCTATAAAAAGGTATTACACGTGATTTCCACCCTTGAAGTAGATGCGTTTTTTAAAGAAATTGGTGATCAGAGTTTTTATTTCCTTCAAAAAAAACTACCCATTAAGATTCAAAGTTTAAATATACACCTCAAGCACCTTCGCTCTCCCGGTTGGAATCAATGTCGGATATTTCATTCCGGCAGGGAGCATTACCGATTCTCCTTTTTGAACCGGGACGGTCAACGTGCCGCCTGATATTTCTAAACTGCCCTCTATACACATATAAACCACAAATGTTTCGGTAAGATTGTACGGCAAGGTTAGTTTTTTATCAAAATCGATTAGGTTCGCGGTGAAATAATTGCATTTCACTAATTCTATAGGTTCATTCAATTTTGGAATATAATTGACTTTCGAGTTTTTTGTCGCTTTGAAATTAATTGCATTCAACGCTAAATCAGTGTGCAATTCACGCTCTTTGCCTTGATCATCCTTCCTGTTGTAGTCAAAAATTCTATACGTCGCATCGCTGGATTGTTGTATTTCTGCAACAATAACTCCCTTTCCAATAGCGTGAACCAAGCCCGCAGGAATATAGAAACAGTCGCCGGGCTTAACCTGAATTCGTCGCATCAGTCTCTCCAAATCACCTTGCTCCAACGCTTCCGAATATTGCTTTTTGGAATAATTTTTATTAAAACCAATAATTATTTCTGCATTTGGTTCGGCATAAAGCACGTACCACATTTCTGTTTTCCCGTATGTGCCGTGATTCTTCATGGCAAATTCGTCATTCGGATGTACCTGTATGGACAAGTCGTCATTGGCGTGAATCAGTTTAAAAAGAAGTGGAAATGATTCGCCGAATCTTGAAAAAACTCTACTGCCGACAAATTGCTCTTTATAAGTTTCCAACAGGTCTTGAAGTGTTTTTCCTTTTAAATATCCGTTTGACACGACTGATACTTCACTTTTATATCCTGATACTTCCCAGCTTTCGCCAATATTCGGCAAGTCTCCCGGCACTTTATTAAAGAGTTCTTCAAGCTTTTGTCCTCCCCAAATTTTGTCTTTCAGAATAGGGGTAAATTTTAATGGATACATAACTTTATTGTTTAAGATTTATAATTTTATGCGAATTTAAGGTTCTCCTTGAATCTCAACCCTTTTGTCATATTATGTCCCCTTCCCTATTGAGAATTCCCCAAGGGGAAAGACTGTACGCTGCAATTTGCTTGTAATTTTCATTTTTTGCACTCGTTAAAAAATCCTTCGTCAGTTGACGGAGATTTAGAGGGCATTAAGACTTATGTCCAATGAAATTTTAACTCTTAATTCGCATAATTTTCACAAACATGCACAGAGGCGTGATTAACCCTCCAACCACTCGCGGACAAACTCATCATTATCAACAGTAAATTTCGGTTTTCCGGTTAAGCTTCCTATTGGAGGTTTGATTGGAAATTGAAAAAAATTCCAGTTGTCGGGCTGATTAAAATAATCGAAAGACAGCTTATTTGCCGACCATTCAGTCCAAGTTTCCATGTGGTTAAGAATACTTTTCTCAGCTTTCCAAGCGCTTTTCAGGCTATCCGGAGCAATCTGTCTCCAAAAAAGAAGAAAACCCCATTTCCGATACTGCAAAATATGCCCAAACTCATGCCTCAACAATCCGAGATTGCTCTCCCACCCTCTACCAACAAATATTCCGATTCCGGGAATTGTCATTGCGGCTCCATTTTTGAACCTTTTAAAGGGAAGTTTGAAAACTCTGACACCTTCGAATCTCATTGTTACTAAAATTTACTAAAAATCGTAAGCTTCATCATGCTGTATCTATATTATTTCCCTTTGGCACAGCTTTTGAATTTACTTTAGCAAAAGTAGTAAAAATTCACCATAAAATACTTATAATTATGAAAGCGAAGAAATTTATAATTGCATTCGTCGCAATTTTAGCACTGACACTGACAGTGCCGGTTGAAACCGTGGCAACTCCACCACCCTGGGCGCCTGCTCATGGTTACAGGCAAAAAACAAAACATATTTATTTCCCGCAACAAAACTTCTACTATGATCTCAATAGAGGAGTATACATTTATGCTAACGGTAGAAATTGGGTCACAAGCATAGCTATACCACCGGCTTATAGAGGAATAAATTTACGTTTGGTGCCTCAAGTAGAATTAAGTATCGTTTCGAACAGGCCCTATATTTACAACCAGGATCACAGAGTGAAATACTGGAATTCCAAAGCGCAAAAAGAACACTTCAAACGGATGGAAAAAAACAGAAAAGCCTATTATAAAGAAGTAAACAAGGCACAAAAACAATATCATAAGAACAAAAGCAAAGCTGCAAAAAAACACTACAAAAACAATGGGAAAGTTAAAAAGAACAGATAGATAAAAAAAATTAAGTATTCTGAAATAATTTATTTGATTTTTTTTCATGACAAAAAATCCCTGCTAAACACATTGCAGGGATTTTATTTCTTTTAAAACCAAATTTTCAAACTTTCTTGGCACTGTATTTGATGCTTTAACAAATATAATTTAATTAACACTTCAACATGAATACAAAAAAAATTATCATTTCAGCAGTTGTCGCATTAGCAGCAATACTTGTTCTTCCTGCTAATTTGGGAGCAGTACCTCCCCCATGGGCTCCGGCACACGGATATAACAGTAAAACGACCCATATTTTCTTACCGGATCAAAACATGTATTATGACTTGAATAAAAGTGTTTATCTATTCGAAGAAAATGGGCAGTGGCAAAACTCTCAGTATGTTCCTGACAAATACAGAGGTACAGATTTATCTAAGGCAAATCAGGTGGAAATTGTAATGAGTGGTTCAACTCCCCCATACACAAAGATAGTAGAGCATCGCGAAGCTTTCAATAAAAAAGTAAAGGCGGAGCATGAAGCTTATCTGAAAGAACAAAAACAAAAACTTGATGAAGCGGAGAGGATTCAGAAACAAGCCGAACAAGAACAAAAACAAGCTGAGAAGGCACAAAAAGAGTTAGAAAAAGCAGACCAAGCGGCTATGAAGGCAGCAGAAAAAGCACAGAAAGCCCAAGAGCAAATTGAAAAGCAACAAGCTGAAGCCGAAAAACGCGCGCAAGCAGCTCAACTAAAAGCTGAAAAAGCACAACAAAAAATAGATGCTGCCAACGCGAAAGCTCAGCAAAAAAGAGAAAAAGCTGAAGCAAAAGCAGCCAAAGAAGCTGAAAAAGCAAGAAAGATTAAAGAAAAAGCCGATGCGAAAGCGGCAAAACAAGCAGCGAAAGCACAAGCGCAAATAGAAAAGGCGAACAAAGCGGCCGAAAAAGCCCGAATAAAAGCTGAAAAAGATGCCGCAAAGGCACAAAAGAAAGCCAAAGCCGAAGCCGCTAAAGCAAAAAAACAAGCTGACAAAGCTCGAAAAGCAACAGAAAAAGCACAGAAGAAAGCAGCTAAAGAAGCTGAAAAAGCGCGAAAACAAGCCGAAAAAGCTGAAAAAGATGCCGCTAAAGCACAAAGAGAAGCTGAAAAAGCAAAACAAAAACTAAACTTACAATAAACCCCCATAGACCTTAATTATCAATTTAAGTAGATTATTAAAATTATTGATTCAATAATTGATTTATGACACTTATTTAACCCCTGCAAATTCATTTGCAGGGGTTTTTATTTTGTTGCATTTCTTGCCCGATTTAAAATTCAGATTCTTCCAAGTCGGCTCGCGAGGAGAAATCTATCAGTAATACAACAAATGGGGTTTTTATGACAATATTATTTTTTCACTATTAATTGACTAAAAATTGTCTGTAGGACAATTTTTAGTCAATCAGCAATGTGTTTTTTTAACAGATTATGAGTAAAAATACATTTTATAATCACTAACTTTGCCGCTTAAAGTAAAAAACTGTAAATAATGCGCCATTCCTTAAAAACAACACAACTTGTTTTTTCACTCATACTACTTAATATCAGCATATTAACTGCCCAACGTCACACAATAAGCGGACATATAACCGATGAATCAAACGGCGAGACACTAATCAGCGCTTCAGTAATAGACAAATTAGCTGAAAAAGGAACTGTAAGCAACAATTACGGGTATTACTCCATTACGCTACCGGCCGGAAATGTTGCGTTACAGTATAGTTATGTCGGTTTCAATCCGCGAATCATTGAGTTTAACCTGACGAAAGACACGGTAATCAATGTGAAATTAGACTCCAATGTTTCTCTCAAAGAAGTCACCGTATTCGGACAGCGAAATGAATTAGGCGTGCAAGGTTCTCAAATGAGCGCGATAGAAGTTCCCATTGAGCAAATAAAAAACATTCCATCGCTGCTTGGCGAGAATGACCTTATCAAAGCATTGCAACTGCTTCCGGGAGTTCAATCAGGCACAGAAGGCTCTGCAGGACTTTATGTACGCGGCGGCGGACCGGACCAAAACTTAATGCTTTTGGACGGAATTCCCATTTACAACGTGAATCATATGTTCGGTTTCTTTTCGGCTTTCAATTCCGATGCTTTGAAAAATGTAACGCTCTACAAAGGCAGTTTTCCCGCCCGATTTGGCGGCAGATTATCTTCGGTAGTTGATGTAAGAATGAAAGACGGGGACGACAAAAACTACCACGGAAATGTGAGTGTGGGGCTTATTGCTTCCCGATTCAATGTTGAAGGCCCCATTTGGAAAGAAAAAACCACGTTTAACGTCTCGGCAAGGCGAACCTACATGGACATTCTCAGCCAACCGCTGATTCGGGCTTACGCCGCCCGCGAAAATGAGGGAGACATGTCTAAAACTACGGCAGGATACTATTTTTATGATCTCAATGCCAAAATAACACACAAATTTTCGGATAGGAACAAACTCTTTTTGAGCACCTACCTTGGTGATGACGCTATTTACACCCGTTTCAGAACCTCGCACAACATGCGAGATGATAATGAAAGCAGCCAATGGATGAGTTTGAATTGGGATTGGGGAAATGCCATCACGGCGCTGCGATGGAATCATGTGGTTACCAACAAGTTATTTATGAATACTACCGCGGCTTTTACGCGTTATCGCTCGCATATGAATGTGGGTTACAACTCGGAACAGACCGACAAAACAGAAAATCCGCCCCGAAAAACGGAACAAAAACTCAAAGTCGGGTATCGTTCGGGTATAACTGATTATACGTTGAAAGTCGATTTTGATTATTCGCCAAACACTTCGCACGATGTCAAATTTGGTGTAAACTACACGTATCACACTTTTCGGCCTGATGTAACTACATTTTTCGCATCAAATAATATGGAGGGGCAAGATTTCAAATTGGACACGGTAATCGGAAAAGGGAATATCTACTCGCACGAAACCATGACCTATGTGGAAGACAATATCTCCGTAACCGATTGGCTGAAAGTGAACGCGGGACTTCATTTTTCAACTTTCAATGTGCAGAAAAAGAATTATTTCTCATTGGAACCGCGACTTGGCTTACGGATTCTCGCAAACGACAATCTGTCCTTCAAAGCAGGCTATGCGAGCATGAATCAGTACATTCATTTGCTTTCAAACAACAGCATCAGCATGCCGACAGACCTTTGGGTGCCGGCTACAAAACGGATAAAGCCAATGAACTCGCAACAATATGCCGCCGGAGTTTTTTATAAGTTGAAGGATATTGCAGATTTCTCATTAGAAGGCTATTACAAATCGATGCACAACCTGATAGAATATAAAGACGGCGCTTCATTTATGGGCGAATCTACCGGCTGGGAAGAAAAAGTGGTGATGGGAGAAGGTTGGTCGTATGGCGTGGAGTTCTTTGCACAGCGTTCTTTTGGAAATACTACCGGCTGGGTAGGATATACATGGTCAAAAACCGAGCGACTATTCGACAGACCGGGACAAGAGCTAAACAACAGCCAAGTTTTCCCTGCAAAATATGATCGCAGGCACGATTTCAGCGTAACCGCGACACATAAATTCTCCGAAAAGATTGATGTTTCGGCGACGTGGGTGTTTGCCACAGGCAATACGGCTACTCTCGGCATGCAACTGTATCAACGCCCCGAAATTCCCCACGAAGCGCAACAAAATGGTGATGAATCAAACAGACTTACTCATATCAGTTCGAGGAATAATTACCGTTTTGACAATTATCACAGAGCGGATATAGGTGTAAATTTTCACAAAAAGAAAAAACACGGCACACGAACTTGGAATATAAGTATTTACAACGCGTATAACCAGTTGAATCCATTTATGGTTTTCCGTTCGGCAAATCAGAAATACAACCCTGCAACGGAAAGATTTGAAGAAAATGTAGTTTTCAAACAAGTAACATTATTTCCCATTATTCCATCAGTAAGCTACAGTTATAAATTTTAAATTTTGGTAGAATTCGCATGAAGACAAAAAAATACATTTATCTGATTTTGGTCCTTTTTGCAGCAGTCGGCTGTGAAAAAATCATCGATTTCAAAGGTAAGATAAAAGAGCCCATGCTCGTACTTAACAGCATTGTAGCTCCTGACTCAACTATCAAAGTAACAGTCACGGAATCAAAATTTTTCTTAGAAAACGCGAATGAATTCAAACGCATCGATAATGCGGAACTGACTTTGACCGTAAACGGTGAAAATAAAGGAACGCTGATAAAATCCGATTCGGCCGGTACGTATGAGTCGAATTACAAACTGTCACCAAACGATGTAGTCAAGATTGAAGCTAAAGCCACAGGTTACGAGTCGGTTATGGGTCTTACCCGGTTACCGCCGAAGCCGACCATTCTACAAGTGGATACTACATCAAAAACCGGAATTACCTACCGAACAAACGGAATGGGATTCAACGGGTACATAGAAGTTGATACACTCGGTGTGTACAAGACCCTACAGGTTCGTTTCACAATGAAATTCAAAGACAATGCAGATGTGAAAAACTATTATCGCTTGTTGGTAAAAAGAAGGAGTTATCTTAATCCTGAAAACCCGGGTGGCGGACTAATTCCCGATAGCGGATATATCGAAAATTACCTCACCTATTTTGACGACATTGTTTTTGAACAAAATGAGCAATCAAGCGGATTTGCAAATTCATTCAACAATGAAGACAACCCATCGGGCTTTAGATTCAACATTTTCGCTGACGATCTTATAAACGGAAAAGAGTATGGTTTGAAGTTTAATGACAACATTCTTCTTGATTACAGAAGCTTTATTGAAACTCAGCCGGACTTTCCGGGACCTGAGAAAACGGTTTATTACATTTATCTTCAAGAAATTTCATCGGATTACTATATGTTCATCAGATCAATGCTATCTGCTTTAGAAAAAAACAACAATCCTTTCATTGAGCCTGTTCAAATTCACTCTAACATTGTAAATGGCATTGGACTTCTCGGAAGTTACACTCCATCGGAAGCTTATATTATTGAAATAAACCATAAAGAAACCAGCCCCTAACCTGGGGTGTCAAAAATTAAAACATTACAGATAATTTCATCGTTCTTTTTTTAGGACGAGACACTTTATTCTTTCATCTCACCTTTGATGCCCCCTTCCCCTTCGGGACTTCTCCGTCAGTTGACGGAAAGAAAGGGCGGTCAAAAAAGCAAAAATACTGATTTTATGCACGCAGCTTAAAGTCCCCCTTGGGGGATTTAGGGGGCAAGGAAAGTGAAAATAATACAAAACCAGAACGAAGAATTTAAATTTTAAGTCCAAATTTTCAACACCCCACCCCTAACCCCTTGAAGGGGGAGATTTTACTTCATAAATTTAACCATGAATACTTGCAAATTTTCAAAAAAATGATTGTCCCGAGATAATCTTATGATTTGTGTTCATTTGTGCAAATTTGTGATTAAAATTCAAAGCACAGGGTAGACAATTAACTTTAATTTGAAAAGCATTGCAATGCGCTATTATACAGCGTCTTAAAACTCGACATTCAATACACGAAACACGAAACACGGAACACGAAACCTGAAACACGGAACACGAAACACGAAACACGAAACACGGAACACGAAACACGGAACTCTTAACTTGTCACTTAAGTTCATTTGCGTTCTTGCGTTTTATAGTTGCGGATTTAAGAATTTTGATTTTTTCTTAAAAAAGAGTACATTTGTATTCTTGTTTTTTTATAAAACAACAAATCAATTCCGTCCGAATTCGGGAAAGGATGCTTTACGCTTCAATATCACTCTGTTGACAGGTTCATAAAGGGTTAAAAATCTATCATTCATACATGAAATCATACGTAGTATCGGCTTTAAAATATCGTCCACAGACTTTCCAATCGGTTGTGGGGCAAGACGCGCTCACCGCAACACTTAAAAACGCTATTATCAGCAATAAACTGGCGCACGCGTACCTTTTTTGTGGACCGCGAGGTGTGGGGAAAACCACATGCGCGCGAATTTTCGCCAAGACAATCAACTGCGAAACACTGACGGCTGAACATGAAGCTTGCAATGAATGTCAAAGCTGCAGAACATTCAACGAACAACGTTCGTTCAATATCCACGAACTTGACGCGGCATCCAATAACAGCGTTGATGACATTCGTGTACTAACCGAGCAAGTCCGAATCCCGCCGCAACTTGGTAAATACAGCGTATATATCATTGATGAAGTGCATATGCTTTCACAAGGAGCATTCAACGCGTTTCTGAAAACTCTTGAAGAGCCGCCGGCTCATGCCATTTTTATCTTAGCTACCACCGAGAAGCATAAAATCATTCCGACGATTTTGTCGCGTTGCCAAATTTATGATTTTAATCGTATTTCTGTCACAGACACGGTCAGTCATATCCGTTTCGTCGCGAAGCAAGAAGGCGTAACCATTGATGAAAACGCCCTCAATGTTATCGCCCAAAAAAGTGATGGCGGTATGCGTGACGCGCTTTCCATTTTCGATCAATTGGTAAGTTTCAGCGGATATACTATCACCTACCAATCGACCATTGAAAATCTGAACGTGCTTGACTATGAGTACTATTTCCGACTTGTAGATTACGCTCTGGAAGGAAATGTGAGCCAATCACTTCTCCTTTTTAACGAAGTACTAAACAAAGGATTCGAAGCTCAGCATTTTATTTCGGGTTTCAGTTCGCATCTGCGTGACTTGTTGGTCAGCAAAGATCCCGTTACTATTCAACTACTTGAAGTGGGCGCCAATATTGGCGAGCGTTACAAAAGACAGGCTGCCGCCGCCCCGGTTGATTTTCTCTTTAATGCGTTGAATATCAGCAATGAGTGCGACTTGAATTACAGAGTGAGCAAAAACAAACGACTGCTTGTAGAGCTGACATTAATTAAGATTTGTCAGTTGGTCGGCAATAAAAAAAAAGTACTGACTGAGCCTGTCGATAAACCAATACAAAAAGTAGAAGCAGCACCGAAACCCGCAACTGAAACTGAAACCGAAACAGCCACAACAGAGATAAAGTCATCAAAAACACCTTCTCAAACTGCATCATCGCAATCAACGGGAACAACTACAACAGCATCAATAACTGTTGATCCGAAACCACATGCTCAAGCTGCACCGAAACCGGCGATAAATGATGCTATTCCAAATATCCCGAGAAGCATTTCCATTTCAAATTTTAAAAGTGAAACAAACACTCCGACAACCGTAACTGAAAGTACCACAGTTTTAAAATCGAATTCAGATTTTACAATTGAAGACTTATTGGAAAAATGGAAAGATTTTAGTCGAAAAGAGGAAATTGATCCCGGGACAAGAGCATTGTTAAATTCTCATTTACCAACTAAAATCGATGAAAAAACGATTGAAGTTTTTGTAGATAATAAGTTTCAGGAAAAGGAATTAATCCAAATGGACATTCTGAGCCACCTCCGCAAAACACTGAATAACAGCGATATACGTCTAAAGATTGAACTTACGCCCGAATCTGAACAAAAACGACCTCAAACCCCGCAAGATATTTATAAGCGGATGATAAATGACAATCCGGTTTTGGAGAAATTGAGAAAAAATTTGGATATGGAGATCGATTGAAGCTTTCAGGTGTACAACTTTCAGCTTGAGATTATTTTTAAGACTTTCCGGCTCATTCAGCAAAACACAAAAAAAACAGTTTACTATTTTTTTGTCTAACGCTCTTTTTTGGCTTGAAACTAACTCACTGTATTACATTAAATTAAACCCTTTGACTCAAAAGCGGCTGATAATTCGCAGTTGATATTGTTTTAGGTTTAGATTGCTGTCAATTTGATTTTAAAAATGAGAAAGCACTTACAGTTTTACGTAAGTGCCTTATTATCAGTGTAGCGAGACCGAGAATTGAACTCGGGACCTCGTGATTATGAATCACGCGCTCTAACCATCTGAGCTATCTCGCCAAAACATCAAAAATATCTTTGAATTTTGAGTTTGCAAAGGTAATTATATATTTAGATTTTACAAAATTTTATCTTTACTTTTTTCCGGAAGAAAAAATTGAACAAAAATACAGCATCGAATATCATTCATCGCCGCTCATCGATACTGCTACTTTTACTGTAGCAGCCTTTTCCTACAAATTAAACTGAATTATTTCGATTCCCGTTTATTTCTCTAACTTGTTCCAAATTTAAAACAAATTCGCTTTTTATCATTTCAGGTTAAATTCAACATTTTTACTCAAAAAAGTTGTAAATCCTGAACAAATTCGCCATCTTTACATTTGATTTAGGTAGATTCAATAATTAGACATGAATAACAAAAAGAATTTAAACTATATGGATATCGGAGCTATTGAGGAGCTTTACGAAAAATACAAAAATAATCCCGAAAGTGTTGATGAAAGCTTTCGGTTTTTCTTTCAGGGTTTTGATCTGGCAATAAGTCATTTTCCGGTAAAACCCGCCATCTCAGCCGTTGATTCCGTCGTTTCAAATAAGGAATTGGCTATATCAAACTTGATTCATGGATACCGTCGAAGAGGTCATTTGTTTACTAATAATAACCCGGTACGTGAGCGTCGAACTTATACCCCATCGCTCGAAATAGGAACCTTCGGACTAAGTAAAAGTGATTTGGATCAAGAGTTTGAAGCCGGCAATGAGATTGGAATAGGCAGAGCAACATTAAGAGAAATCGTTTCTCACTTAGATGAGACGTACTGTAAGTCCATAGGTGTAGAATATCGGTATATGACCAAGCCGGAAGTAGTTCAGTGGCTTCAGAAAAAAATGGAATCTTCCAGAAACCGTGAAGATTTCACAAAAGACCAAAAACTATATGTTCTCGACAGGTTGATAGAAGCTTCCGGTTTTGAGGATTATATGCACAGGAAATACGTGGGACAAAAGCGATTTTCGCTGGAAGGCTCAGAAACACTTATTCCTGCCCTTGATGCCATTATTTCGCACGGAGGCGAATATGATGTAAACGATATTGTTATCGGGATGGCTCACAGAGGTCGGCTGAATGTGCTCACGAATATTATGAAAAAGCCTTATTCGCAGATTTTCCGAGGATTTACGGCTGAGAATTATGATGAAGATATCATGTATGGCGATGTGAAGTATCACTTGGGATACAATAACACTTTCGATTACAAAGGAAGAACCATAAAAATGAGTCTCGTGCCAAACCCTTCACATTTGGAGGCTGTAGCTCCGCTTGTAGAAGGAATCGCGAAAGCAAAATTGGAGCAAGAGCACGATTATCAGTACAATCAGGTTCTGCCGATTCTTATCCACGGAGATGCCGCGATCGCGGGGCAGGGTGTGGTGTATGAAACGATTCAATTCTCAAAGTTAGATGGCTATAAGACCGGAGGAACAATACATATCGTTATCAACAACCAGGTAGGATTTACCACAAATTACCTTCAAGCACGTTCCAGCACCTATTGTACAGACATTGCGAAGGTAACACAATCACCCGTTTTTCATGTTAATGGAGACGATGCGGAAGCGATGGTTTATGTTGCTAAATTAGCATTGGAATTCCGCCAGAGATTCAACATAGATGTATTCATAGACCTGCTCTCTTACAGAAAATACGGTCACAACGAAGGGGACGAGCCTCGATTCACGCAACCAAAACTTTATGACATCATAGCCAAGCATAAAAATCCCCGTGAAATCTATGCTGACAAACTGATAGCTGAAAATATTTTAACTAAAAAAGAATATAAAGAACGAGTTGATAAATTTCACGCTGTACTTGACAAGGCGTACGAAGTCGCGAATGAAAGTACCCAATTGAACATTCAGCCATTTTTCGAACTTAAGTATAAAGATATAAAACTCCCGACCGCAAGTGATTTTGAAAAAACGGTAAACACAAAAGTTTCAAAAAAATCATTTTTGGAAATTGCGAAGAATATAACTACGCTTCCGGAAGGAAAAAACTTCTACAATAAGACCATCAAGTTATTTGAGCAGCGCTTCTCGATGATAGAATCCGACTCTTACGACTGGGCAATGGGAGAATTATTAGCTTATGCCACGCTTGCAAAAGAGAATTTTTCGGTTCGCTTGAGCGGCCAGGATTCCGAGCGAGGAACTTTCTCACATCGTCATGCAGAAATCATTACTGTAGATGGTGAGGAAAAATATTTCCCACTGAAAAATATTGGTGGAAAACAAGCGCAGATTCGGGTTTACAATTCTCCATTAAATGAATATGGAATTCTTGGATTTGAATACGGCTACGCGCTTGCACATCCTAACGGACTGACGATCTGGGAAGCTCAGTTTGGTGATTTCTTCAATGTAGGGCAAGTAATTGTGGATCAGTACATCTCTTCCGCAATGGAAAAATGGGGCATAAAAAATGGGTTAGTCATGTTTTTACCCCATGCTTATGAGGGTCAGGGCGCTGAACATTCAAGCGGCCGAATCGAACGATTCCTGTCGCTTTGCGCTAATTATAACATGCAGATTGTGATTCCGTCCACACCCGCCAATCATTTCCATTCGATAAGAAGACAGTTGCACCGAAATATTCGTGTCCCACTGATTTCATTTA
Organism: Porphyromonadaceae bacterium; assembly: GCA_012523295.1. Taxonomy (GTDB): domain Bacteria; phylum Bacteroidota; class Bacteroidia; order Bacteroidales; family Paludibacteraceae; genus UPXZ01. Next base: position 14,097 of record JAAYIT010000277.1, read on the forward strand.
CACCCAAAAGTCTGCTTCGTCATCCTGAGTGCGTATCTACTATGGCGGACTTCACAGAGGGTCATTTCTTGGAAATAATTGAAGATAAGAACGTTAAGGATAAGTCTAAAATCAAGAAATTAATTCTTTGTTCCGGAAAAATTTATTACGAACTTCAATCGGCCAGAAAAGAAGCACAAGCAAATCATATTTCGATTATTCGCATAGAACAGCTTTATCCATTCCCCGAAAAGAAATTCGCTGAAATCCTAAAAGGATATGACAAAGACATTCAACTTGTTTGGGTACAGGAAGAACCATTGAATATGGGCGCGGCCCTCTTCATAAAAGAGCAGCTTCAAGACTGTAACTTATTGATAATAAGCAGACCTGCAAGTGGTGTTACTGCAGAAGGATTAACTGCCAAACACAAAATAAATCAGGCTGTGATTATTAATGAAGCAATGAAATAATAAAAAAGACTTCGCGTAATTACCGCTCCGGCAATTATAATAAACGCAATAAAACCTTATTGACTGCAAACTTAATACAGTAAATTCAAAACTATATAAAATGGCAATTATAGAAATAAAAATACCAAGCCCCGGAGAATCAATTTCTCAAGTTGATTTATACAAATGGCTTGTAAATGATGGCGACATTATTGAGAAAGATACAGAAATAGCCGAATTGGAATCGGAAAAAGCGACTTTGACGCTCGTAGCCGATGATAGCGGCAAAATCAAATTCAACGCAAAAGAAGGTGAAACGTTGGATGTTGGAGCGGTTGCCTGTACGATAGACACATCATTCAAGCCCGCAGTGGCGGAAGCTGAAGAAAAAACTGCTCCTACTCCCGCGGAAACTAAAACAGCACAGAAAGAAGAAAAGGAACCCCTTAAAACTGAAAAGAATGCATCTGATAAAACAACCCAAAAAACGGTTCCCTCAGAACTCGAAAGTGTGAAAGTAACACCTGTGGCACAACGCATTATGGAAGAGAACGACCTTTCGCTGGAAGATGTGCTGAATGGTATCCGACGATTAAAACGATCAGATATTGAGGCAGTTATATCGCAATTGGAAAACGGCAGCGCTGCATCGGGATTAAAAAAACCAATCAGCAGAAAATCAAAAACCGACCGGATGAGCGCGCTGCGGAGAAAATTGAGTGAAAGATTAGTTTCCGTAAAAAATGAGACTGCCATGCTTACCACTTTCAATGAGGTAAACATGAAGCCAATAATGGATTTACGAAAAAAATATCAGGACAAATTTATTGAAAGGCATGGGATTAAGCTTGGAATAATGTCGTTTTTCCTGAAAGCCTCATCCAACGCTTTGCAAGAATTTCCAAGCGTAAACTCAATGCTTGATGGCGAGCAAATGACAACTTTCGAATATACCGATATTTCCGTTGCGGTGAGCACCCCAAAAGGCCTGATGGTTCCCATTATCAAGAATGTTGAAAGTTTGGGATTAGCCGAAATCGAAATAGCGCTTGCATCGATTGCGGAAAAAGCGCGTCTTGGGAGGTTATCAATTCCAGAAATGACAGGTGGTACTTTCACAATTACCAACGGTGGCGTATTTGGTTCAATGCTCTCCACACCGCTCATCAATCCACCACAATCGGCTATTCTCGGAATGCATAATATCATTGAGCGTCCGGTGATTATTGATGGGCAAATTGTAGGCAGACCAATGATGTATGTTGCTCTTTCTTATGATCATAGAGTAATTGATGGTAAAGAATCGGTAAGCTTTTTACTTCGCATTAAGCAGCTTCTCGAAAATCCGACCGACATGCTTTTCGGGAATAGCAACGGTGAAAAAGCCCTGTTAGAGATTTAGCTTCAAAGTGAAAGAATGTTGCCTGCAACTGCCTGCAAGCGCAGACCAATGCAATAAGGAGGATTTTGTTTTTGAATTGATTTAGCAAAAAATTACTGACTGAAAGTGCTTCGCGACCCGAAGCACTTTTTTTATAAAAAAACTCCAGCGAACGAACTATTTTGACCGTTTTCAGAACATTTTCGTACTCTCAAAAAAAAAGTTTAGCAGGAATGCATTGAAAACCGCTGTGAAAATGACGTTGGGAGTTTCACATTGTGAAGTTACGGTGTGCCATTTATCTAAAATATTTTTTCTGCCTGCTTTTCTTTTTATAATTCTTTTTTTGATAATACCTGTATAGCCAATGCACAGAACGCAACAACAGCAACCCCATTAATGGTAGAAAGGCGATATTGAAAATCTGGATATTAGTTGCAGAAAGGACTAACGCGACAAAAATTAATATCGCATAAATCAGAAAATAGACAAATAGAACCGGTCTCGTACCCTTGAACCAGAGCATAAAAGCCACAAATATATTGAAAGGAAAACACCAAAGGATATTGAGATTCGACTTCACCAACGGATGAATGGAAAAAAACATCAGGTAGAAAATTATTAACCCCGCTAAACCCGTTACCAAGAAAAGGATAAAATCAAAAAGCTTGAAATATTTTCGTTTCTTTATTTCAACATAGGAAATTAAAACTCCGATAAGTAATATAAAAAGCATAACTATTAATGGTGTTCCGAGGACATTTGCTTTAACTTTGACATCCTCATTATCAACCAACACATGCTTTCCTGAGATCAACGGAACACTCACACTGTCATTTATCGCGATCGTTGTTTCCTGAAACTCGTTGGATAATATTTCGGGCAAAAACATTGTTTCCCACTGAGATGCTTTATTATCCGCGTCTTTACCAAACACCAAGTCAATCCCAAACATCAGCCAGCTCTGCCTCCCGACGTATTTTACAATCCATTCTCGGTAAGTTCTCTGTTCCGAAACATAATTGTACTCAATTTTCCTTCCGGGAAACAACTCTATTATCCTATCTCGAGGACGTGTAGCGCAGTTATCAAACACAAAATTATAAAGATACTCCCGATTTTCCGGACGATAATTAGTCAGAATCACATCCAAAAGTCTTTGTTTCTCTTCTTGATTCAGATTCAAAAATTGCTCCGTAACTTGTGAATTTCGTTGTCGATAGCTTTCCAAAAAATAAAAAGTATCATTTAACCCTAACATATAATATGTTTCACCTTTTACAAATTTGTAGTAAAATCCGGGTTTATCAAAGTCAAAAAGTCCCCAGTTGGCTATAAAATCGATTGATTGAGCGGCATCATATACGCGAATAGCTGAATGTCCAAATTTTTCGTAGGCGGCAGGACCGGGAGAGCAAGTGAGTAGGCTAAACTTCGTAGAATCGGTCAATACTATGTTTTGTGCGTTGATAAGGGATTGTAAGCCGAAGAGGAGGAGTAATAAATAGATACTTTTTTGCATACGAAAAATTCTTGTTGTAAATTCTTACAAAGATACTAATTCAAACTTGTAATACTTGATTTTTTAATGGATTCTTAGCGAGTTTTTAACTATAATGAAAATAATTTAGTTTTCCTGCAAAGTCTAAATATTGCTAAAAACTTGTGAACAATTTAAATTATTATCGATAAATAATGAAAACAAATTTACTTTTTAGAAATTATTCTAAATAATTTTGTAAATTTGTGTTTTATAACATAGTTCTTAAACATAGTTTTCGGCTATCTTTATGAGTAAAAGACAAAATATAGCTTTAAAACCCATTGAAGAAGTACTTACTTTCTGGGACATTTTGACGCACGATGAAAGACATTTCATCCAGAACGCGTATTCTGTTCTGCATTTTAAAAAAAATGAAGTCATTCAGAGTGAAGGCGACACGCCTACTCACCTTATGATTTTAGCGAGTGGAAAGGTGAAAGTTTATAAAGCCGGCTTTAGCAGTCGCCCTCAAATCGTAAGACTACTCAAACCGGGCGAACATTTCGGTTATCGCGCCATTATCGCCAATGAACTGAACAGCACTACGGCTATTGCCTTTGAAGCCACAACTATTTATACCATCAGTGCCGATAATTTTCTTTCCATCCTTCGGCACAACAACGCATTTTGCTATCGTTTTTTAGAAGAATTGGCATTTGACCTGGCTGAATCTGATGCTCGCACTGTCAATTTGACACAAAAACACATTCGTGGACGTTTGGCAGGAGCTTTGCTCTTTCTTGTTCAAAATTACGGTCTTGAAGAAGATGGAGCGACAATCAGCATCTATCTTGCACGCGAAGATTTAGCAAACCTCTCCAACATGACCACCTCAAATGCCATCCGAACTCTTGCAAGTTTTGCAAATGAAGAGATAATAACAGTAGATGGTCGAAAAATTAAAATCATTGACGCTGAAAAACTAAGAAAAATCAGTAAGTTGGGATAAATTAGATTGACAATTTTAATATTTAAATACTAATTTTTCGTAATAAATATTTTTTTTACCAATTTTCCTGTTTCCTTATTCACATTCAGCAATTAACGCGAAAGTGATGACACCAACAGACGTTCACAACACCTACAAACAGATATTAACCTACCTCTCAAAAGGAAGATTAAAAAACGCGTTTGAGAAGATCGAACTTCTCAATGAAGAATTTCGTTCGCCTGTTTTTAAAGAAAATATACAAAGCATGCAGACAAGCTATAAGTTTATGCTTCAATACTTTATTGATGGAATGAACGACCCGGAACGCATATCGATTTACAACAAATTGACAGCTAAAATTTTTGTTTTGGCTTCACTCCTAAGGGATGAACTGCTGACACGAGACTCATCAAACTTTGAGTTTTCTCAAAAAAGGTATTTACCGCATACGCCACAAATCAGCATTGGAAAACTTTCAAAAGATATCAAAAGAGCTGAATTAACCGCTGAAATTAAAGAAAACGAACCGGATAATTTGGAAAAAATAATGGCTGTCGAAGTTGAATATGAAAATGCTCTACGATTTCTCTTTAATTACTTTTGGCTCAAAACGACATACGATTCGCAGCAGTTTTTGGAACTTTATGAAAACATTCTCAGCGATGAGAGTGATGATTCAACCGCTAAAAGTATGTTGATTTCGGCAATCACATTAAATCTTTGGAGGACTTTTGATGAAAGCAAACTGCTTCTGCTCTTGGATGCCTGTAAAAGCAAAGATGTTTTTGCACGCCAAAGAGCCTTGGTCGGGCTATGCTTTGTCCTTGCAAAATACAACCGTTTTCTTCCCTATTTCCCTGCTGTTCGAAATCGTCTGATCATTATGGCAGATGACTCGGGCACGACTGAAAGTCTGCAGAATATTATTATTCAGATTATCGCCACAACTGAAACGGATCAAATTTCCAAAAAACTACAGGAAGAGATTTTCCCCGAATTGATGAAACTCAGACCCATGATCGACAAAGGACTTTCGGATGAGAGTCTTCTAAACACCGATGAATGGGGCGAAATCAATCCCGACTGGCAGGAAATGATTGAAAAAAGCGGTGCGTCTGATAAGATACAGGAATTTGCAGAGATGGAAATGAGCGGTGCAGATGTCTATATGAGCACTTTTTCTATGCTAAAATCATTTCCGTTTTTCAATGAATTTTCCAATTGGTTTTTACCATTTGATACGAATCATTCTGAAGTAAACAGCCTCTTTCAATCTGATGAAAAAAACATGATAACCGTGTTTCTGAATTCAAACATTATGTGTAATTCTGATCGGTATTCTTTTTGTCTCAGCATCCGTCAAATGCCGGATTTTCAACGAAATATCATGAAACAAAATTTCAGCGAAGCTACCGAACAGATAGAAGAAATGAAGAAAGAAGAAGCACTGTATTCGCCTCAAGTTCAGAGCAAAGCGATAGCGAAACATTATATCCAGGATTTATTTCGCTTTTTCAAACTCAATCCTTACAGAAACGATTTCTCGAATATGTTCAACACATCGTTGATACTGCACAAAACGTACCTATTCGATTTGCTGTCTGCTGATGACAAACTGAAATCAAATATCGCAGAATATTATTTTTCAAAAAAACTGTACCCGCAAGCGCTTGAACTATTTGAAGAGATTGTGAATGAAGAGAATGAGAAATCGGCTATCTTGTATCAAAAAATCGCTTATTCTTACCAGCAAACTTCTCAACTTTTCAAAGCGCTCGATGCGTACAAAAAAGCCGATTTGATCCAGCCGGACGACTTTTGGACTAATCGTAAAATGGCGCTGTGCTACATGCTGCTCGGAGACGCCAAAAATGCACTTAAAACCTATCAACACGCGCATTTTATCAAGCCGGAAAATGTTTCTGTGCAGCTTCAAATCGTGAACTGCTTGATGGAGCTGAAAAGGCATGATGAGGCATTGAGAAATTTGTTAGAAATCCATAAAGAGCATCCGGAAAACCAAAAAGTGCTTCGTACGATTGTGTTTTGCTCTTTTATCGCAAAGAATTTACCTCAGACAAATTATTTCTCTACATTACTTGCTGAAAATCATAACCTAAGCGCACAAGACCATATCATTGCAGGTAATATTGCCTGGTGTATTCAAGAGAATCAAACCGCGAAAGAGAACTATAACGCCGCACTAAAAATGCTTGAAAATAATTGGGATAATTTTGTTGATTTATTTAAACAAAACAAGGATTTATTGATTCAAAATGGTGTAGAAGAGAACGAAATTCCGATGCTGTTGGATGCGATCAGATACAACCAACCCACAGATACCGTTATTGTATAGACCATAGAAAAAACGGTAATTCCTCATCGCTGAATCCGGTTGGATACGTGATTTCGGGTCTTGCTATTTCAAAATATCCATTGGCTTACTCATATCATAAGTCCCGAGTGTGTAGCTCTATAAGATTGTCGGGAAATACGAATTTCAAATCAGACGAGTGTGTAAAAGGTATAACGCGACAGTATACCGGGATTACTCATTATCCCTGTCATGCATCACCTTTTCTTATTCTCAATTTCCAATCTTTTTCTCTCTTCCAACTCCTCATAATGTCTCATCAATTCCATTTGAGAACGGAAGGGAGGTTCATCGTTTGTTTTCATTAAGTTACGTCCCGTCGCATCGCAGATTCGCGCCTGCACGTTGTCTTTCAGCCCATATTCAATTACTAATTTCAACTCTTTTTGAATCTCCTTATCATATACCGGAACCGCTACTTCTATTCGTCCATCTAAGTTTCGAGTCATCCAGTCACCCGAAGACATGTAGTATTTTTCTACACCATTATTGCAGAAAATATACATCCGCGGGTGTTCCAAAAACTTATCAATAATACCGACTATTTCAAAATTTCCTTTCAATTTTGGCTGTGTAGTAACCACAGAGCACATACCACGTACAATCGCACGTATTTTTACACCCGCTTCGGCAGCTTCATACAGTTTTTCGATCATCTTATAATCGGTAATATGATTTATTTTACAAAGAATATAAGCAGGCAATCCTTTTTTGGCGTTAATAATTTCGGTCTGGATCATTTGATTGATTTTCTTTCGCATTTCTTGCGGCGAGACCAAAAGATGTGAAAACTGAACTGACTGGTAAGGACGATGGATAAAGTTGAAAACTGTCTCCACTTCACCGGTTATTTGCTTGTTAGCTGTAAACAGCGTGAAATCGGTATATACCGCTGCATTTCCTTCATGAAAATTTCCGGTGCTGATAGCTGCAACTTTTTTCCCGTTTTTCTTCGTTATCAATGTCAGCTTACTATGAATTTTCAACCCTTCGACACCAAAAACAACATTTATTCCCGCCTCTTCCATGCGCTGTGCCCAAAGGATATTGTGCTCTTCATCAAATCGTGCCCGAAGCTCCACGACCGCAGTCACATGTTTCCCGTTTTTTGCCGCGAAAATAAGCGCTCGCGCCACTTTTGAGCGATTTGCCATCCGATAAAGCGTGATGTCTATGCTTTTCACTTCAGCGTCAATAGCCGCTTCACGGAGAAGCTGTACATATTGCGAAAAACTATAATAAGGATAATGAAGAAACAAATCTTGCTTTTCTATTGCTTTAATCACCGACTGCGAGGCTCTGATTGTCTCATTTTCCACACCTATGTTTTTCGGATAAACAAGATTATCTTTACCTAACGTAGGAAAACTCATAAAATCTTTGAAATTGTGATACCTACCGCCGGCTATGATTGTTCCTGATTTTTTGAACTTAATCTTTTTCAAAATGTACTTCAGCATCTCTTCGGGCATGGTGCGATCATACAAAAACCGCAACGGCGAGCCGTATCGACGGCTTTTGATACCTTTGCTCACTTTATCCACAATCCCTTCACCAAGCTCCGCTTCAATCTCCATCTCCGAGTCGCGTGTGATTTTCACCGTATATGCTTCGAATGTGTCATAATCAAGACTTCTGAAAAGCTGCGGCATACAAAGCCGAATGACATCGTCAAGAAACAGCACGCACTTTTTGTCACCATCATCCGGGAGCACCAAAAATCGGGAATAATTGGCTCGAGGCAACTCAATCAAAGCATACTTAAAGCTATCCTGTTTTTGGGAGTTAGATAATTTCACAAAAAGATACACATGAGCATCCCGAAGCTCGGGAAAAGATTTCGGAGAATTGGAGAGCATGATCGGTGTGATTTCATCTTCCAATTGCTTGTCATAATAGGTGAGAACAAAGTCGAGTTGCTCGTCGGTCAATTGATTTTCATCCACAATGAAAATATTCTCCTTTTTCAGCTCTTCTTTGATATTCGCGTAGTTTTTTTCTTGCACAGACTGCGTATCAGCAGTCATTTTAGAGATTCTCTTCAGCACTTCGGCCGGATCGTCTTTTGAGCTTGGCATTCGCATCCGCATCTCGGACATGCGCATGAGCGTAGCCACACGAACACGGAAAAACTCATCCATGTTGTTTGAAAAAATACCCAGAAATTTCAATCGCTCGATAAGCGGAACATTAGGATTAGCAGACTCTTGAAGCACCCTATCGTTGAAGTAGAGCCAACTGATTTCTCTGTTTATAAACTCCGAATCTCTTTTTGCCATGATATTGAATTTTATGATCACTCAGTCCCCTATCCCTCTAAAGAAGAATATAGCGCGTAAATGAACGTTAGTACAACAAATCAAAAACAATTTTGTATGATTTTACAGTCAATTTAACTAAAATCCAAGCTGTATTAACATTAATAAACTGTAATGTTCCCTTTTTATCGGGGAGTATTTTCGATTTTATTGATATGCAAATTTATAAAATTATTTGTAAAATGCTGTTATAGTGATATTAAGAAATGATTTTTTAATAACTCAGCCCCCTTGACCCCTGCCCCTCAATCCCCTAAAGGGGAAGTTCTAAGGGGGAATTTAGTGCGTTAATGAATGTTCACACAATAATCACGGACAGTAATTTATGATTTTATAGTCAAATAAAAAACATTTTATATCGACTAATTATCGATTTTGTAACTTAGGTTACAACTTTTGGGTGACAAAATTGTTTACTTTGCAGGAATATTAAAGCAAACTACTAAAAAACTTATTAACACATGCTTATCTACAGGGTTTCCTACAGCTTGTTTATGATATTCCATCTTTACCATCGCCATGTCTGATTGGAATAGCTCTACAAGCTAACCAACCGCATGTAGATAGGTAATAAAAGTAGAAATATGAAACAGCCATTTAAGATAAGTCTTAAACCTAAGGAAATGATTAATGGCGTGTTCCATACGACCTTAATTTAAAAAATAAATTTTAATCGTATGAAAATCTGTGGTTAAGCATATCTAAAAACAACATCAAGAAATATGGAAATGGATGATGATTTTGAAATATGTCATTGCTATGAAGTCACAAGAGGTGAATTAATAAAAGCGATACGAGACAAAGAATTAAAAACTTTGGAAGAAGTAATGGATGAAACCGAAGTAGGAACAATGTGTGGTGGCTGTATCCCCGATGTAGAAGACATTTTAGCTGAAATCTGGGGATAAGCGATACGGGTAATTATCCGAAGAAACAAAAGGTAAAACCTCCTGTTTTTACGGATAATTTTAACCTGTTATTTAATATTTTATTAAATATTATTATAATTATGGATTTAAAAGAGATGAAAGTCGGCGATATAGTCACAAAAGACTTTAGAACGGCTCAAGTTTTCAAAACGTATGGAATCGATTTCTGCTGCGGCGGCAATGTGTCATTGAAAGAAATCACGGCAAAGAAAAACATCGATTTGGAGAAAATTGAAACTGAATTGACAAATTTGGATGGAAGAAACAGCAACCTGAATCTGAATTATCAAGATTGGGAGGCCGATTTTCTTGCCGATTACATTGTGAATCAATACCACAATAAAGTGGTGAGAGTAACACCGCAACTAACTGAATATGTCAATAAAATAGCACGAGTACACGGCGAACGCCACCCGGAATTAATTGAAATCGACAAACGATTTGAGGTAGTAGTAAAAGAGTTACTAACCCATCAAACGCAGGAGGAAAACATCCTGTTTCCGGCTATTAAAGAAGCCCTGTCACAAGGGACTCAAAAGTCAAAATACACAATCAAAGCGCAACTGAAAGATATGCTGAAAGACCATGATATGATTGGTAAAACGATGGATGAAATAAACGCGCTGAGCAACAATTACAAACTTCCAAATGATGCATGCAAGACCTATATGGTAGCCTTCAAGATGCTTGAGGAGTTTGAAGATGATTTACATGTACATGTGCATTTGGAGAATAATATTCTCTTCCCGAAAATTGAGAAATTAGCTGTATAAGTCCACTTAAAGTCTATGAACAACGCAGCATCCGGTGTTAAAGAGAAGATAATAAGGTTACTAACAGCGAGTTATTTTTCTATTCAGGTTTATTTTACATATTTTTTCACTATTGACCGACTGAAAATTGTCTGTAGGACAATTCCTAAAATAACCCCCGGATTTATCCGGGGGCGAGGAAAGGTCAAAGATATGGTAAAACTCTGTAGGAGTTTCCCCAAAGAGTTAATCGGGGAAACGCCTACAGCGTTATTATTATTTTAACGTGAGTTCGAAATAAGAATTTATTTATTTCATTGGTAAATAAGGTAATAAGGTTTATGTCAATATGTATTTCAATACTACTAAGGTTCGTATTGAGAA
>JAAYIT010000278.1 GCA_012523295.1 Porphyromonadaceae bacterium
CACCACCTACTCTCTATCTTACCCGACGTTGTCATCTTACCCGACGTTGTCAGGTGCTTCGCACGCTAACAAGTCTGCTAGTCTGCTCCCTACTTCGATACAACTCTCTCATTTCTCACTTCTCACTCTCCCACTTCTCACTACTCTCTATCTCCAATCTCCCCTTAATCTCTATCTAATCTCCACTTAATCCCCACCCAATCTCCTCAATCTCCACGCCCAATCAAAGCCAATAGCCAGTAGCCAACAGCCACTTTTTTATTGAGACGGAATATTTTTTTAAAAAAGTTTACAAAATCTGTCCATGTTTTGGATGTTAAGTTCCTTTTGGTACAGAACGAAGTAATTTAAAAGGAAATAGTCAATGAAATTATGGTTGTGAAAATATTTTTTTAAAAAAGTTTACAAAATCTGTCCATGTTTTGGATGTTAAGTTCCTTTTGGTACAGAGCGAAGTAATTTAAAAGGAAATAGTCAGTGAAATTATGGTTGTGAAAATATTTTTAAAAAAAAGTTTACAAAATCTGTCCATGTTTTGGATGTTAAGTTCCTTTTAGTACAGAACGAAGTAATTTAATGGAGAAAATAAGTAAATACATAGAGGATTCTCATTTCATTCATTGGGTATTCAATCCTGAGGAAGAGCTGACCGGGTGGTGGGATTCGTTTTTATCGGATAACCCGCGTGAGAAAGAGAATATCCTGCTGGCGCGTAGAATTCTTCACAAACTCCATACAAAAAACAAAGAGCTTTCAGAAAATGAAAAGATTATCCTTTTCGCGCAGATTCTGAAACAGATTGAGGGCAGGAAATCAGAAAAAATTGTTGCTGAACTGTTGAAATATGCTGCCGTTGCCATCTTGTTTTTTGCTTTTGGAGCGCTCCTGTTTTATCAGAAAAACAGCTTCAATTCTCAGTTTTATGTACAGGAAACTTCAGAGCCTGCCCAAACCGACGAGGCAGTGCTCATTCGTCCCGGAGGAGAGAATATTTTATTAAGTGAGGCAAAATCAAAAATTGAACACCGCACCGACGGGCAACTGGTGGTAAATAATCAGGTTATTGAGTCTTTAGGCACACAGCATACCGGGACACCCGAAATGAACCAGTTGGTGATTCCTTACGGTAAGACTTCGGAAATTACTCTTCCTGATGGAACTCACGTTTTTCTGAATGCCGGGAGCCGGTTGATTTACCCGGATTTCTTTCCCGATAAAACCCGCGAAGTCTTTTTAGCGGGCGAAGCATTCTTTGATGTTGCACATGACGAAAAACAACCTTTTGTGGTGCAGACTACTGATATTCGCGTGCGGGTGTTAGGAACACAGTTCAATATTTCGGCTTATCCTTCAGAAAATATTATTGAAACGATGCTAACAAGCGGGAAGGTGAGATTGGAACAGAATAATTCCGGTCTTTTTTCCGAAACTACCGAAATGAAGCCCGGACAATTGGCAGCATTTAATAAAGTTGAGCGCACAACCCGGCTTGAAGAGGTGGATTACGAATATTATACCCTTTGGAAAGACGGATTGCTTAAATTTGAGAGCACCGACCTGAGCAGAATAGTTAAGCGATTGGAGCGCTACTACAATATCCGTTTTAAATATGATAATCCGTTTTTGGGCGGCGTAAGAATAACAGGGAAACTTGATCTCAACGGAACCCGCGAAGATGTGCTTGAAAATCTGGCTGCTGCCGCAACCGTTGAAATTTCACAGATTGGAAAGGAGTATTTTACGATAAAGAATAAATAAAAAACCGGCAGGCGCTGCAACGCCATGCCGGTTATTGCGTTAAATTTTAATATTGTGTAACTTAACAGTTCAAAAGTATGAGAAAAATTCGGGATTGGATTCTCCCCTTTGGGAGAAAGTGCAAAATTAACTTAAGTTTTAAAAAAATGAAACTTACACTGATTCTTACCATGCTGGTTTTCTTCACTTTCGGGAACAGCTATTCCCAGACAAAAGTGACGTTGCATTTTGAAAAGGCAACCATCCAGCAAGTTTTAAAAACACTTGAGGACCAGACCGGTCATGTCTTTCTTTACAAGGATGAAATTTTTGATGCGGGCAAAAAGTATTCGGTTGATTTTACCGAAGAGCCTTTTGAAGAAGTGCTGAGCTCGGTTTGTGCAACTGCCGGAGTGGATTACGAGCTAAAAAGCAACCGGCAGATTATTCTGACTGAAAAGGGAAAAGAGGCTGCTGTAACAAGGATTACATTGCAGCAACGCACCGTTACCGGCGCAGTTACTGATCAGAGCGGGCAGCCATTGCCTGGAGTTACGGTTATCGTTAAAGGTACAACAATTGGTACAGTCACTAACGCTGATGGAAATTTCACATTGGCTATTCCACAGGGAGTTGAAACCCTGCAATTCTCCTTCGTAGGGATGAGAACTCAGGAAATACCAATTGAAGGGAGGACTACTTTTACAGTGGTGATGGAGGAGGAAGCGATTGGAATTGAGGAAGTTATTGTGGTGGGATATGGCACGCAGAAGAAAGTGAATTTGACTGGTTCTGTCTCAGAAATTAATTCGGGTGAGATTGAAAAGCGTGTAACTAATAACTTATCTCAGGCATTACAAGGTTTATCTACAAATTTAAATATCTCAGTTGATGCGTCAGGAGGTGCTGCTGATGCATCTATGGATATGAATATAAGGGGAATTGGTTCTCTTTCTTCCTCTAATCCGTTAATTTTAATAAATGGTGTTAGAGCTTCAAATTCAGAATTAAATGCTTTGAATCCAAATGATGTTCAAAATATTTCAGTTTTAAATGATGCCGCGTCATCAGCAATATATGGGGCACAAGCTGCTTATGGTGTTATTTTGATTGAGACAAAAGCAGGAGAATATAATAAAGATATAACGATAACATATTCAAACAGTTTTAGATTAATGAAAAGGCTTAATGTTCCTAAAATGGCTGGTTCAGAGATTTATGCTACTG
>JAAYIT010000279.1 GCA_012523295.1 Porphyromonadaceae bacterium
AAACCTTTCTATAATAATATTCATTTTGGAAAGGCAAACACCTGGATTTACAACGGTATTGCCACAAATTTTGAAGTGAAGAATCTCCGTCAGGTTGATCTTACCCATAAGGAATATTACGCCATTGTGGGCGACCTTCAGGTTGGCGAAAAAGTAATTACGCTTATGTCCGTTCATATTCCCTGGCAGGAGTGTTGCCATGAATCGTCGGTGGATGCGCTTATTGCCGAAATGCAGAAATATGAATACCTCATTTGCGGTGGCGACATGAATGCACCGGATAAAAATCAGCGAAAGTTTTATGATGCAGGCTTCAATATTGCCAATGGCGGATACGAAGGCTGGTTCTGTACGTCAGCCAAGCGCTGCAACGATGATACAGCAACAGGAAATCGCCACATTGACAACATCATAACATCCAAAAACATTAAAATAATGAATGTGTCAGCTCCCCACACCGGGCTTTCATCCGAAGATCACTGGCCGGTTTTGACGGATGTTGTTGTTACGTGGTAAAATGTAGAATGGGGTGTAAATTGAAAGATAGTTTTCTTTTTATACAAACCAATTATGAAATAGAATTTCATAATAGAAACATTTTTAATTTGTTTTTATAGGTGAGAATAGCCTATAAGCCCGGATTCAGAGTAAGTCGTTTTTCCACTTCAATCCATAGATTATAAGCATGGTAAGATGTTTTTTTTTGACGTATTATCCGGAACAAAAAGACATCTATTGGATATATAGTTTTTGCAAGAAAAAACACAATTTCAGTTGTTTTGTTTTGCTTCTAATTTTGAAATAAAGGTTTCGTTAGTTCGATTTTTCAATTCCAATTATTTTTATTCATATCTTTTAAGAAAGAATACAAATAAATATGTTTTTTATTGTTTCTTTTTCTAATTATTGTTATTATTGTCCGGTTTTAAGTTGAAAAGGATATAAAAAAGTATTGATCACTTAATATTAATCTTCTCAAAAATTTATTTTTTATGGAGTCAAGAATGAAGCATTTTAAACTACATGAAGGAATTAAATTCCTTTTGATTTTCCTACTTTGTTTGAGCATTAATACTTTAGCTCATTCTCAGCAAACCAGGACAATAACAGGAGTGGTTAGTGATGAAAGAGGCGGCCCGCTACCTGGTGCAATTGTTAAGTTAATTGATTCAACAACCGGAACCATTACAGATCTGGATGGAGGTTATACAATTAATGTTCCGGGTAGCTCTTCAATGTTGTCATTTGGTTTTATGGGTTTTTCCACCCAACAAATCACAGTTGGGAACCAAACAACAATTAATGTTGTACTGAAGGAAGCCACAAAGGAGCTTGACGAGGTTGTTGTTATAGGTTATGGAACAACCCGAAAAAGAGATTTGGTTGGAGCAGTCGGGCATCTAAGTGGAAAAGAGTTAGAGGAAAAATCTAACATGAATATTTCACGTTCGCTTCAGGGTACAATTCCCGGGTTGAATATTTCTATGCGTGATGGAAAACCGTCTCGCGGAGCTACTTTGGATCTTCGCGGAACAGGAAGTATAGGTGCCGGAGGAAATGCATTAATTTTGATTGATGGAGTTGAAGCACACGGGGATTTGACTACCGTAAATCCGACAGATATCGAAAGTATTTCTGTTTTGAAAGATGCTTCATCAGCCGCTATTTATGGTGCGAGGGGTACTTTTGGAGTCATTTTAATAACAACAAAAAGTCCAGAAAAAGGGAAGCCAAAGATTAACTATAACGGTAGTGCTTCAGTGCATTACAGACTGGTAGAACCTGAGCGGGTTACTAATGGTTTAGAGTGGACAAATGGTTTCTATGCTGCATATCTTGGAGGACAGGGAACTGCTCCCAATAGTATTAATAACGTTTTTCCATTTAATCAGGAGTGGTATGATGAATTGGTCAAAAGAGATGCTGATCCTACTCTGGAGAAAATGCGTGTAAATAAAAACGGACTTTACGAGTATTTCGGTAACACCGATTGGTTTGATATTATTTACAAGGATTACAACTATTCTCAGGAACACAACATAAGCGTATCAGGTGGAGAAGACCGGGTAAAATATTATGTTTCCGGTCGCTATTTTAATCAGGATGGCATTTACAATGCCGGAAATGAGGATTATAAGCAGTACAACTTTCGGGCAAAAGGAACCATTAAAATCAATAAGTATCTAACATTAGACAATAATTCAGATTTTATTTCTCGTAAAATTCATCAGCCCATGGTCATGTATGACCGGCAGAATATTTTAAGAATGCTTGAGCATCAAGGATACCCAATGACATTGGAGAAAAACTTGGATGGAACATGGACAGAAGCGGCTGTCTATGTCGGGTGGGCAGGATTCGCTGATGGCACTTCATTTCAGCAAAATCGAAAATTTGATTTAAAAAACACAACAACATTAACATACACTCCTATGGAGAATCTCATATTCAAAGGTGATTTTTCCTATTATTATAATCATTCAGAAAGAGATCGGAGTGAAAACATGTATGAATTTTACAAAGGTCCGAAAGTTAGCAGCAGCCGCCACACTTTTAGTTCTTTGGAAAATTGGTCATATAATAATCAATATACAGCATCAAACTTTACGGTTAATTACCTGCCAAAATTTAACAACACAGATCATCAGTTAAATTTGTTAGCCGGAATTAACTCAGAACATAAAGGAACTACGAATATTCAAACCTACAGACGCGGTTTGCTTGTTCCGGATATGCCAAGTTTTGCATTGATGGATGGTGACTATTATACAACCGGGCAAACTGGTTCAGAGTGGTCTTTCTTTGGAGTTTTATATCGTGCAAACTATAGCTATAAAGAAAAATATTTGGTAGAAACAAGCGGGCGATACGATGGTTCTTCAAAGTTCCCTTCTAATCAGCGCTGGGGTATGTTCCCTTCATTTTCACTTGGCTGGCGCATATCGGAGGAGCAATTTATGGGCTTTGCCAATCCCTGGTTAGACAACCTTAAATTCAGATTATCCATTGGTAGTATTGGTAATGGTAGCATAAGTCCATTCAGATACATTTCGTTAATGAATATTAGCCGAAGCTCTTTAATTATTGGCGATGGGCTTCAAACCTATACTTATGCGCCCGGTAACATCCCTGAATCGTTGACCTGGGAAACCAGTACAACTTATGACGCAGGATTGGATTTTGATTTATTGGGAAATCGCTTAGGTTTTGTATTTGATTATTTTCATCGATATACAACAGATATGTTTACTGTTGGACCGGAATTACCTGCTGTATTTGGAGCTGCATCTCCTTATGGTAATAACGCTGATTTAAAAACAACAGGATGGGAAGTAACGCTTCAGTGGAGAGATCAGTTTCAGGTTGCCGGAAAACCTCTCCGCTACAATGTGAGAGGAATGCTTTGGGATAATCGTTCATGGGTTACACGATATAACAATCCTCAAAAAAATCTTGGCACCGGTTACACAACCAATTATTATGAAGGCATGGAAATAGGTGAATTGTGGGGGTATCAGATTGACGGACTTTTTAAGAGTCAGGAAGAGATTGACAATCATGCCGATCAAACCGGTATTAGAGTTTCATCACCAAATATTTTGCAACCAGGAGATTTAAAATTTGCAGATTTAGATAATTCAGGTGTGATTGATAGTGGTAAAAACACAGCGGATGATCCGGGTGATAGAAAGATTATCGGTAATACTTCTGCGCGTTATCAGTTTGGAGTTAATCTGGGAGCCAATTACTCAAATTTTGGTATAAGCGCATTTTTCCAGGGTGTTGGAAAAAAAGACTGGTATCCGCATCGGGAATCAGCATTCTTCTGGGGTCAATATAATCGTCCGTATGGCTATATGTTAAAAATGCATACCGGTGATAATGTCTGGACAGAAGAAAATCAGAATTTTGATGCTTATTGGCCACGATACAGAGGTTACCTTGCTTTAAATGCAAACATGGCAATGCGAGAATTTAATGACCGTTATATACAAAACGTAGCTTATGTAAGGCTTAAAACTTTACAAATTGATTACACTTTTAATCAGAAAGTTTGCAATGCACTGCATTTGTCAAATTTGAAGATATATGTTTCAGCAGACAATCTTTTTACATGGTCTCCGATGTATAAAGTAACTAGAAACTTTGATCCGGAGGGGATTAATGCCGGTGACAGCGATTTCCGCTCAACTGCCGGAACGGATGGCGACGGATATGGTTATCCGATGTTGGGAACATATTCTTTTGGTGTAAACGTAACATTTTAATACTTAAAAACTTCTAAAAATGAAAAGGATAGTATTTTTTATTGCGATAACATTTGGTCTTGCTTCCTGTGATAGTTTTTTAACGGTACATCCGAAAGATGATGTTGCAGAAGAGGCGTTTCTCAAGACAGAAAAAGATTTGGAAATATATGCCAACGGGTTTATACAAAGGTATTTGCCAAGTAGCGACAATACTGCTTTTGCAGATCAATATACAGATTATGTAGCCAGCCGGAATTCAACTGATTTCCTGAAAGGTGATACATGGACTCCTGAGGATCAGGGAGGTTGGGGAGCCGGTGCATCCGGGAAATGGGCACAGCTAAGGGATGCCAATTGGTTTTTGGATAGACTTGATCGTGCAAAAGATAATATTTCAGAAGATATCTATAATCACTATAAAGGTGTTGGTCGTTTTTGGAGAGCATACTTTTATTATGACATGGTGCGTACCTTTGGAGATGTTCCGTGGTACGATCATGAATTGGATAAAGATGAAGTTGATGAATTATATAAAGGACGCGATTCGCGGGAATTTGTTATGGAAAAAGTTCTTGAAGATCTCAATTTTGCATCAACTTACTGTTCTTCGGATGCGAGGTTTGTAAACTCATCTACGCGAATTAACCGCTGGGTTGCATTGGCTTTCAAGTCTCGCGTATGCTTATTCGAAGGTACTTATAGAAAATATCATACAGACCTGAATCTAACCGGTTCAGCAAATAAGTTTTTAGAGGAATCCATCAATGCCAGTGAAATATTAATGAACGAAAGTCCTTATGAACTCGAAACAGGCGGTGCTGTTGATACTCGTTATCGCTCATTATTCAATGGAGGTGACCTAAATCAAAAAGAGATAATTTTAGGATTAGCATATAAGACCGACTTAAGGATGCATAATGTTACATGGAAAATGTTTTCAGCTTCTTACGGAAATAGCTGGTCATTGACAAAACAATTTGTAAATCAATACTTAATGAGAGATGGCAGCCGGTTTACAGATCAACCGAATTGGGTGACCATGTCATATTCTGAAGAATTTAAGAATAGGGATTATCGTTTACAGCAAACTGTCATTTCTCCTGAATACACCCGTAAAGTTGCAGGAGTTGAACAAAAGGTTTCGCCAAACTTCACCATGAATCTCACCGGATACCAAATCATTAAGTGGGCGATTGATGATGAAATTCATATAGGGCTGACTACTTCGGCAAATTCGCTTTCATTGCTCAGGTATGCGGAGGTTTTATTAAATTATGCCGAAGCAAAAGCTGAATTAGGGCAGATGACTAATGAAATCTGGAATAAGACAATCCGGGCACTAAGGGAAAGGGCAGGAGTTAATGGTTCAGTACCTTCTGATTTTGACCCTTATTTGGCAGACTATTACCTTAACCAGACTTCTGACAAGTGGATTCTTGAAATCAGGAGGGAAAGAGGCGTCGAGTTGGCTTTTGAGCAGGTACGCTATGATGATTTGATGAGATGGAAAATGGGAAAATTGCTTGAAATACCCTGGAAAGGAGTATATGTTGACCAATTGGATAAAGGGTATGATCTTAACGGAGACGGAGTAGTTGACTTTAAAGTTTCAAACACGTCCGCTTCATCCGCTACTGTTATTAAATTAGATAACATGTTTCAGTTAACACAAGGGAATAAGGGAAATGTTGTTTATGGTCAGCATTTGGGAAGACTTTGGCTCGATAAAAAATATCTTCGTCCGATACCTACAACAGCAATTCAGGTTAATCCCAATCTTTTGCCACAAAACCCGGGATGGGATAAATAAATTTTAACATTTAAAATTGATTATAAATGAAAACGCATAATATTTTTTATAAATTTTTCTTTTCAATTCTTATTGTTTCTTTGTGTTTTGTTTTTAGCTGTAAAGAAGAAGATGAGCCATTCGTTTTAAGAGATACTGATTTACTGGAGTTTAATTATGAGGCTTCTTCCCAAACCTTTACTGTTTGCACTAATGGTGAATGGTTCGCAAGAAGCGAAGACAACTGGATAACAGTTAGTCCCGAATCAGGTGTTGGAGATGGCGTAACCCGCGAGGAGGTAAATGTTCTGGTGACACGAAGCACAGGTAATCTTCGCAAAGGCGTTGTTTCGATAAGTGCAGCTGGTAAGGACCTGGAAATAAGTATTATTCAGGAAGAAGGATTTTTAATTTTCGGCAAACCTTATTTATCAGAACCTTTAGCAAAAGGGGTTTCAATTGAGGACATTAGCATTATGATACCTTATTCAAGAGCAGTCGGTAATGAGGTGTTAGATGTTTCCTTTAACTCTACTGGTGCGTCAGCAGGTATTTCCATATTGGAAAACCAGGTTTCATTAGATGGCGAGAACGGTGTTGTTGCAATACCTTTATCAGGAACTCCTGAAGAGACCGGTGAAGTATTGTTTGCATTGGTATTAGGTGGTAATACTGCCATTGAACCGCTGGTAACATCTGTTGCAAAGGGACCTGTTAAAACCTATTTTGAGATGAACTTTAATCAGTTGATTATGGGTGGAGATCATGTTGCAAAAGTAAAAGGAATAGTTTTGGATACCGACAAAACACCATGGATAAAAGACGATAATAATAAAACGGAGCTTCCGGCAAATCCGGCTTACAAGGAAAGTGCTTCCGGCAACACCGATGGCTCATCTGATATTTTTGCAACAATGGGACCAATTTTCCGTGAGCTCAGAGAGCTTAGTGATTGGGAGGGATTAAGAGTGTATGAACGCCCAGGTTATGTGAAAATTGGAACCGCAGCAAGTACAGACGGTTTTATAGCCACGCCGGCTTTGAGTAATATCCCGGGAACAGAAGATGTTAAAGTGAGCTTTAAAGCCGCAAGATGGAATGAAGACTCGGGAGTGAAAGTTTTGATTGAAATTCAGGGTGAAGGCACAGCTTCAGTTCAAGAGATAGATCTTGATAATCTGGAATGGGAGCTAAAAGAATTTCTTATTGAGGGAGCGTCTTCCAATACCAGAGTTACTTTCAAGTGTTTCCCCGGTGCTGGAAAACGATTTTGCATTGACGACATCATTGTAACATCAGTTTAAAAAAATTTTCAAACAATAAACCATGAAAATCATTTTCATGGTTTATTGTTTATAAATGCTATATTTCACTTTTTTGACAATAAGAAAAAAAATTATATCTCCTGAAATTATGTTTATAACTCAATATTTGAAGGATAAAATCGAAAAAATAAATAAAAACCTTTCTTTTATACAAACTACTCTTCCTCTTGGATTATCATTAATCATATTTGTTTCCTACTTTGGGTGTAAGAAGATTGAAGATTTGCAAGAAGAAGAAAAGGAGAAAAATAATTCTTCTGTTATTATTAAACCTGCGGAGGGGATGGATTTATACGGGTTGATTACTGACAGCAAAGGCAAGCCTGTTTCAGATGTGGTGGTCAGCGATGGTTATAGTTGTGTTACAACTAATAGTGAAGGTGTTTATCAAATGAAAAAACATGCAGAAGCCGATATAGTCTATTATTCTACTCCTACTAATTTTGAAATTAATGTAGCAAATAGCTCCATAAGCGCTGCTACATTCTGGAAAACGCTTATGGGCTCAGAAAAACGATACGACTTTACATTAACCGAGTTAGATAGACCGGAAACTGATTTTACATTAGTTTGCATAGGAGATCCTCAGACAACCTCTGCCGCTCAGGTAACCCGCTTCAGGGCTGAAACCATGACTGACATTCAGGATTTTGTGGATAATCATGATAAGCCTTGTTATGGATTGGTTTTGGGAGATATAACCGGAGATCATTTAGAACTTAATTCTTCTATGCGCTTAACCCTCGGAACTACAAAAATGCCCTACTTTGTAACCATTGGTAATCACGATCATAATAAGTCAGTATTAAATAATGATTTAGAAGCCGGAAAAGTTTTTCAAAGTGTTTTTGGTCCTTTGAACTACTCTTTCAACAGAGGGAATGTTCATTTCGTTTGTCTGGATAATGTTATTTATGATGGACAGTCGGATTATACTGCTGGTTTTACGGATGAGCAAATTGAGTGGTTAAAACAAGATTTGAGTTTTGTATCAAAAGACAAAATGGTTATTGTTTATTACCATATTCCTTTAAGGCACACGAACAGCTATAAGAACAGAGAGAAGATGCTTGGACTGCTAAAGGATTTTAAGAGTAATCAACTAATGGCAGGGCATACGCATTATCATGAAAACTTTATGATAACTCATCCAATTTCCACTTTCGAGCATATTCATGCTGCTGCTTGTGGTGCCTGGTGGCATTCAACCCTAAATACTGACGGAACACCCAATGGATATGCAGTTTACGAAATAAGTGACACCAAATTTACAAACTGGTTTTATAAATCGACAAATTATCCAAAAGATTTTCAGATTCGACTTCATAGAGGGAATACCTCTTTTGGCGGAGATTATGGTTACTTTTCTTTTAATAAACCCAGTACCACAATCGTTGCGAACATATGGAATGCCGATCCCGAATGGAAAATTGAAGCTTATGAAGATGGACAATATATTACAGATTTAACAGTACAGCCAACCATGGTTGATGCCTTTTCTGTAGGCTATCATGTTGGAGTTTTAAACAGAAATTTAAGTAGTTACGGAGGTAGCGGCAGTGGAAAAAGCAAACATATTTTTTTGCATTCACTCAAGAATCCCGATGCTACAACAATTAAGATTAAGGCAACTGATCGCTTTGGGAATGAATATGTTCAATCTGAGCTTATATCGGATTTAAAGACCGCAGCCAACTATTAATGATTAAATGTAAGGCGCAATGACAAAAAAAAATTCTTTACTAAGTCTTTTTATTTGTATTTTTTTAATTCCAGCATTTTCTCAAAATTTAACCTCATCACGAATTGCTTGCGGGCCATGGATTCAGGCGGTTGGAGAAACTGAATTCACAGTAGTGTGGAGCACAACCGTAAAATCAATTGCCTGGGTAGAAGTAGCACCTGACGATGGCACACATTTTTATGGTGAAACCCGTCCAAAATTTTATGAATCAATTCATGGGCGGAGACCAATAACAACTTTGCACACAATAAAGATCGAAGGCTTACAACCGGGAATTTCATACAGATACCGTGTTTATCAACAAGCGTTATTGGAAGATGAAGGAAATAAGCGGGTTATTTTTGGGGAGGGATATGGTGATGATATTTTAAAAAATCCTGTGTATAAAGTTACAACGTTGGATAGTCAGGCAAAATCATGCAGGTTTTCAATGCTTAACGATATTCATGGTAATGACTCTTTGTTTTCTAAATTAACTGAAAATTCTTTAGAGCGGGACCTCGATTTTATGTTATTTAATGGTGATATGCTAACTCAAATTGAATCGCCTCAACAAATTTTCGATGGTTACATGAAATCTGCAGAAAAAAACTTCACACCATTTTTACCACTTTTTACTGTTAGGGGGAATCATGAACACAGAGGTTCTGCTTCATGGGAGTTTATGAATTATTTTCCTTCATCCACAAATAAATCTTATTACACTTTTCGGCATGGACCTGCTTTTTTTATAGCTCTGGATTGTGGTGAAGACAAGCCGGATAATGATATTCGGTATTATGGCTTATCTTTAACAGATCAATTGCGTGAAGAACAAGCACTTTGGCTTGAAGAAGTTGTATCGTCTGATGAGTTCCAGCAGGCTCCGGTAAAAATTGTAATTTTACATATGCCACCCGGTACAGAAAAGGATTGGCATGGAATGAGAGAAATCTCGCGGCTTTTTGTACCCATACTTAATAAAGCTTCCATAGACTTAATGCTTAGCGGTCATTTACATCGTCACTTCTTTATTCAAACAGAAGAAAGAGGGAATAATTTCCCAATTTTGATCAACTCAAATATACAGCGCCTGGATGTTTTTATTGATGAAAATGAAATAAAGTTGACTACGGTTGATCAAACAGGACAAATACAAAACAATTATACACTTAAAACTAAATTTACTCATTAAAGAATAAAGTTAATGATGATTAAAAGAAGAAGTAGAAAAACATCTTAAAAAATTTAAAAGAATGTTTGCATTAACAGAATCGGAGTAAAATTTCCTTTCTAACAATGTTTTATTTAATAATATTTGCTAATCATTTAAAACATTTATTAACCAGCATCAATTTAAAATCATGAAAAACTTCAGCAACACTTTTTTTGAAAAATCAGGGATTCCCCGCCAGTTGGCGTGGGGGTATTTGGGAATTCTCATTTTTATGATGGGAGACGGCATGGAGCAGGGCTGGCTTAGCCCTTATCTCATTGAAAGGGGAATGACCATGCAGCAGTCGGCTACTTTGTTTTCGGCGTATGGTATCATTATCGCTGTTTCATCCTGGTTGTCGGGTGTTTTGGCGGAAGGTCTGGGCGTGAAAAAAACCATGTTTGCAGGATTGGTTCTCTATCTTGCCGGAACCTTGGGCTTTGTAGGTTATGCCCTGCCCGGACTGCACAATGGCGCAATGCTCATTACTTATGCGTTGCGTGGGTTTGGCTATCCGCTGTTTGCCTACTCCTTTTTAGTCTGGATAACCTATGCAAGTTCCAAAAAGTCTCTTGGGCGGGCAGTTGGCTGGTTTTGGTTCGTATTTACCGGCGGGCTGGTGGTTCTTGGCGCTTTTTATTCCAGCTGGGCAATCACGCGAATCGGTTATATGAATACGCTCTGGAGTGCCGTGGGCTGGGTTTTGATTGGCGCTTTTTTCGCCCTGGTGTTAGTGAAGGACAAATCTGCATCCGGCATTGGGGGTGGGCTGAAAGACAAGCTGAATGAGCTTTTAAAGGGTTTGACCATTGTTCGTGAAGAACCAAAAGTTCTGCTTGGCGGATTAGTGCGGGTTATCAATACCACTGCACAATTTGCATTTCCTGTTTTTCTGCCTATTTACATGGCTCAGCACGGCTTTTCAACAACCGAATGGCTGCAAATCTGGGGGACGATTTTTACCAGTAACATTGTTTTTAACCTGATCTTCGGTTTTGTGGGCGATGCATTTGGCTGGCGCAATACCGTGATGTGGTTTGGCGGTGTCGGATGCGGAATTTCCACGCTGTTGCTGTACTATTCCCCACAGATGTTTGATCACAGCTACTGGGCAGTGATGATTTCAGGCGTTATCTGGGGGGCAATGTTAGCCGGATATGTTCCGCTTTCGGCGCTGGTGCCATCGTTAGTGGATAAGGATAAGGGAGCAGCCATGGCAATTCTCAATCTTGGCGCCGGACTACCGGTTTTCATCGGACCTGCGATAGTGGGAATTTTTATCGGAACCATAGGCAATTCGGGTGTAATCTGGATTCTGGCAATTCTCTATTTTATCAGTGCATTGCTGACAAAATTCATTACGCTTCCCGACAATGTCAAGACAATTAATCATGTAAAACAGTAATAAATAAAAAATATTCGAATGAAAAAAAATGTAGCAGAAGCGCTTGCATCAGCCAATGAAACAAAAGCATTGCAGATAGGCAGCAACATATTGCACCGGCTGCCAAAACTCTTCGGGGAACAATTTGGGGAGAAAAGCGCAATTGTTGTTTGTGATGCCACCACGTGGGAAGTTGCCGGCAGCACAGTTCAAAAGCAACTGATTTCCGGCGGAGTTTCCGTTGAGGAACCGTTTGTTTTCGATAATCCGAAACCCTACGCAGAATTTGGCAATGTTTTAAAATTGGAGGAAATTTTAAACAAGTCCGAAGCAATTCCTGTAGTGGTTGGTTCAGGCACGCTGAATGACCTGACGAAACTGGCATCGTCACGCACAAACAGGCAGTATCTCTGTGTTGCCACAGCAGCTTCAATGGACGGGTACACAGCTTATGGAGCATCCATCACCTATCAGGGAGCAAAGCAGACTTTCTCGTGTCCGGCGCCACAGGCAGTGCTGGCAGACATTGAAATTATCAGAAATGCACCATCGCTGATGACAGCCGCGGGATATGCCGACCTGTTTGCAAAAATTCCTGCCGGTGCCGACTGGATTCTTGCTGATGCATTGGGCGTTGAGGCGATAGATAAAAAAGCGTGGTCAATAGTTCAGGATGGTTTGAAAGATGCGCTTGCCGACCCAAAGGGAGCAAAAGAAGGCAAAGAGGATGCAATAACTCCTCTGGTTGAGGGGCTTATGCTTGGCGGTTTTGCTATGCAATGGTCTAAAACAAGCCGTCCCGCTTCCGGAGCTGAACACCAGTTCAGCCACTTATGGAATATGGAACATCACACGCATCAGGGCGAAACCCCGTCACACGGGTTTCAGGTGGGCGTTGCAACGCTTGCCGTCACACGGCTCTACGAAAAATTGCTGGAATCTCCTGTAGAACAGCTTGATGTTGAAGCTTGCTGCAAAATGTGGCCTGACTGGGAAGAACTGGAAAAAAATGCTGTTGAAATGTTTCAGGATACCGATTTTTTAGAAACTGCCATCACGCAATCGAAAGATAAATATATCTCAAAGGAAGGGCTGGCTGCTCAGCTTGAAAAGCTGAAAGTGGTCTGGCCTGAGCTGAAGGAGAAATTGAAAAACCAGCTGGTCCCGTCAGACAAACTGGAGGAAAGCCTGCAATTGGTTGGCGCACCCGTTACGTCTGAACAGATAGGAATTTCCAAAGAGAGAATGAAAAGCTCTTTTTTCCGTGCATGGCATATCCGTTCACGGTTCACCGTGCTGGATGTTGCAGTGCGAACGGGCTGGCTTGACAAATGGCTTGATGAATTGTATTGACTTGATAAAGTGAAATTTATGCAACTTTTTAATTTTTTAAAACCTGCTCCTGCCAAAGAGCAGACCATCACCGATCCGGAAAAGCTGGATGCGACCTATCGTTACTGGCGGACAAGAGTAATGTACACCACAATGATCGGGTATATTTTGTTCTATTTCGTCAGAAAAAATATTTCCATAGCCATGCCTGCCATGGAAGCCGATTTGGGTATCACAAAGGCCGAATTAGGACTTTTTCTTACACTTCATGGTGTTGTTTATGGGGTTTCCAAGTTTGTGAGCGGCATTTGGGGAGATCAGTCAAATCCCCGGTATTTTATGGCTTTGGGATTAGGGTTGTCTGCGCTGATGAGCCTGTTTTTCGGATTGAGCAGCGGTGTGATTGCCTTTGGAGTTTTCTGGCTGCTCAACGGCTGGTTTCAGGGAATGGGTTTTCCACCCTGTGCAAACAGTCTCACCAATTGGTTTGCTCCAAATGAGCGGGGAATTAAGTTTTCCATCTGGAATACATCCCACTCCATTGGTGCGGGGCTGGTGCTCATTCTGAACAGTTTTTTGGTTGCCTACAACTGGCGCTACTGTTTTATTGTTCCGGCAGCTTTAGGATTTGTTGGTGTTGGTTTTATTCTGAACCGGCTGAGAGACAAACCCGAATCGCTCGGACTTCCGTCCATTGAAGAATACAAGGGAGTTACTCCCGAAACAACCCACGAAGAAAAAGAGGACTTGAATTTCAAACAGTTTATCAGGAAAAAAGTATTTGGCAGCCCGACGATATGGTTTTTGTGTCTGGCAAATTTCTTTTTATATACCATCCGGTATGCAATTTTAGACTGGGGACCCACTTTTCTTACAGAGATGAAAGGGGTGGAGCTTCATCATGCAGGGTGGTTAGTTGCAAGCTATGAAGGATTTGGAATTTTCGGAATGCTTTTGAGCGGCTGGATGATGGACAAACTCTTTAAAGGAAGAGGCGGAAGAGCTGCGTTCATTTATATGTTCTTTTGCACCATTGCAGTGCTTCTGTTCTGGAAAATGCCGCAGGAATCGATGCTTTTTTATGGTTTGCTGCTTTCATTAATCGGATTTTTTATCTATGGACCACAGGCGCTTGTGGGAATAATTGCTGCCAATCTTGCTACCAAAAGGGCAGCCGGAACGGCCATCGGGCTGACCGGAATATTTGGTTATCTCAGCACGGTTATGTCAGGTTGGGGACTGGGCTTAATAGTTACCCGCCATGGCTGGGGCATGGGATTTCTTATTTTGGTTGCTTGCGGAATTGCAGCAACATTGTTTTTCGCATTCACATGGAATGCAGGTCGGGTTGATAAAGTAGCTGCTTAAAAGCAGAAAATATGTGATGTATGGAAATGACAATTGAAAATATAAAAACAAGATTAAAGAAGGTTAAGGTTGTTGCATTAGACATGGATGGAACCATCTATTTAGGGAATTCAATTTTTCCTTTCACCGGCTCTTTTTTGAACGGATTGACAGATTCAGGAAAAAGATTTGTTTTTCTGACGAATAATTCATCCAGAAATGCGCAGGATTATTATCTCAAACTCAGGGAGATGGGGTTGAATGTGGAAAAATCTCAAATTTACACTTCCGGCGATGCAACCATTGAATACCTGAATAGTATGAAGCCGAATGCGAAAATTTACCTTATGGGAACTGAAAATCTCGAAGAGGATTTCAGACTTTCCGGATTTCATTTAACAGATACAGACCCCGATTTTGTGGTTTTGGGATTTGATTTGACCTTTACTTACGAAAAACTGGAAAAAGCATGTGATTTGGTCCGGCAGGGTGTTCCGTTCATTGCCACCCATCCCGACTTCAACTGCCCGGTGGAAGATGGGGGAATGATTCCCGATTGCGGCGCTTTGAGTGCAGCAATTACAGCAGCAACAGACGTGCTCCCAAAAGTTATCGGCAAACCGCATCAGGAGATGCTTGAAGGCATTCTGAATCGTGCAAAAATAAAAAAGGAAGAGCTGTGTATTGTAGGCGACAGGCTGATGACCGACATAAAAATGGGACAGGATTTCGGTATCCCCAGCATTTTGGTGCTGACCGGCGAAGCTCAGCTTGAAGATCTGGAATCATCTGATGTTGTGCCCGATTTAATTATTGAAAAAAATATCGATTTATTGAAGTATTTATAATCCTTTCATTAAAGTCATTCTCCTTCTTCCGGGAAGGGAATGACTTTACTATTTTTATTGCTCCGGTTCAGAATAATTTAGGCTGATAAACAGTTATGCTACGGTTTTTCAGCAGGCTTTGTACAGACAAAAAGAAGCTGTATTTTCAGTATAATGAACGATTGACTGGTATTGCTTTCCTGTGTTAAACTGATGAGAGAAACAGGATTCTCATCGGTGGTATATGGAGGAAATATTACAATGTTCTATAAGTCAGTGTGTTTAAAAAAATGTTAACAGCTTGCCCAATTTAGCTGCACTCAAAAAATTCTTTATAGCTTTGCAGAATACTTTAAGGTCTTTTTTAATTAAAAAGAGTCGTTATGGAGACAAATGAATCTCAAAATCAGATAGTTATAACCATGTCGTCTGATTTGAAAAAACAAAAACTTCCCTTAAACCTGCTTCTCTCACTTATTGCCGGAATCATTGCCGGAATGGCAATTATTTTCGGACTTTTTTGGGGAGCCGAAGTGCTGTTCAACATCTGATAATCTGCAAAACAGAACCCGTAAACTCAACACAGTTCAGTTATCGTTAAAAAGCAGAAAAAGAAAAATCTTTTAAAGAGAGAACTATTCTGACTTTATAACTTTCTCTATTTCAAGCAGTTCGTCGTTATTGAATGTGGTGTTTTTCAATGCATTGACATTTTTATCAATCTGCGCAGCGGAGCTTGCACCAATCAGGACGGAAGTAACCCGGCTATCTTTCAGCACCCACGCCAAAGCCATCTGAGCAAGCGATTGTCCGCGTTGTTGTGCAATTGCATTGAGCTTCACAATTTTGTCATGAGCTGATTCCACATCACTCTTCTTCAGAAAAACTTCACGGGCAGCCCGTGAATTCTCCGGAATACCTTTCAGATATTTGTCGGAAAGCAGTCCCTGTGCAAGCGGCGAAAACGGAATACAACCCACACCCTCTTTATCAAGCACATCTAATAGTTCATCTTCTACCCAGCGCACAAACATTGAGTATTTTGGCTGATGAATCAGACAGGGCGTGCCCAATTCCTTCAAAATTTGAATAGCTTCGCGCGCCATTTCAGCAGGATAATTGGAAATGCCTGCATACAAAGCTTTTCCCGAGCGCACCGCCTGATCGAGTGCCATCATGGTCTCTTCCAGCGGAGTATCCGGGTCCGGACGGTGCGAATAAAAAATATCCACATACTCTAACCCCATGCGTTTCAAGCTCTGATTGAGGCTTGCTAATACATATTTCCGGCTTCCCCACTCCCCGTATGGACCTGCCCACATCAGGTATCCTGCCTTTGTTGAAATTATCAGCTCATCCCGGTAGGCGCTGAAATCCTGTTTCAGGATTTTTCCGAAATTCTCTTCGGCTGATCCCGGAGGCGGTCCATAGTTGTTTGCCAGATCAAAGTGAGTGATTCCCAAATCAAAGGCACGCCGCAACATGGCGCGTCCGTTTTCAAAAATGTCTGTTCCGCCGAAATTGTGCCACAGCCCTAACGATACGGCGGGGAGTTTCAATCCCCATTTTCCGCAGCGGTTATATTTCATTCCCCCATAGCGGGATTTATCCGGTATATAAGTCATTTTACGATGTTTTATAAATTCAACAACAATTTTTTCATTCCTGAAAGATATTGCTTTTTGAAAATTTATGCAAATGTTCCGGATAACTTCCTGAGAATGACACTGTCATTCCATGCGAAAGCAGCACCAATGCAGCTCACAAGTTTTAGTGAAAATAATGAAAAAGAATACCGGGTGATTTTGTTAAATTTTTATTAGCTTCGCTATTTATATGAGATACTGGTAAAAGCCATAAAAGTGAAATTGCCTAACGAAAACGAATACTGGAGAATTATTTGGGATAATTTCAGAGCTGGAGATCGCCGTGCTTTTGAAATTATTTACAGCGAATTTGTTGACGCTCTGTTTGCTTATGGCATAAAAATAACTCCCCATCAAAACATAGTTGAAGACGCCATCCAGGATTCTTTTCTTGATATTTTCAAATATGGCAGCCGCTTGAGAAAACCTGATTCATTAGAGTTTTATCTCTATAAAACGCTAAGGCGAAATATTATCAAGAAATTGAAAGATAAGAGTCGTTTAGCTTATGTAGATGATTTTTCCCCTTTTTTTGATTTGAAATTTCCATTGGAAGCAGCCGATTCGGATGAGCTTGATGAGCATATCGGATTGTTGCAGGATGAGTTAAAAAACCTAACCGCCCAAAAACGAG
>JAAYIT010000280.1 GCA_012523295.1 Porphyromonadaceae bacterium
GTTTTTAACTAAACTTAACAATTAGGTGCGCGTAAAAATAGAAATCTCTCAAAAAACAAAAAAACAGAACTGACTTATTTCTCAATTCTGCTTTTTGAATGCTATTTCACGAATGTCCCTTTTTATTTTAGTCGGAGCCATTGCCTAAGTCAGTGCGAATAATAAGAGTAGGTTTGAATACGTATCCTTTCTACTAAGATTACTGTTTTAAAATAAGGTTTTTAAATACAACTTACATTTTGTAAGCAAGAATACGCTTTGTCTCTTATTTTTACACAGCCTGCTTAATTGGGGAGATGCTTTAAGGTTAGTTATCTAACACTGTAAGTATTTCCCGGCACTTACTTTTGGGGAAACTCCTACAAAGTTTTGCCCTATGAATTGAACTTTCACCCCTTTTTGAGACAGCCTCTTTTTTAAGGATAATTTTTACTAAAAAACATCTCTATTTAAGAACACTCCCTTTTCGGGGTTAACAGAACTTTATACCGCAAAATAACTTTCAAGCTCCTTCAACGTATCCGAACTTGTAGAAATATCACGTACAATTTTCCCTTTTTCAAGCACAACTGTACGTTTACAAACCTCTGTAACGTGATTCAGGTCGTGGCTCGAGATAAGCATAGTCACTCCGTTACTATCTTGAAGTTCATTCAGCAGCCTCTTCAGTCTAATTTGAGAAGATGGGTCAAGAGCTGTAAATGGCTCGTCAAGAATAAGAATTTTCGGATCGCTTAAAAGCGCTGCGGCAATTCCGGTTTTCTTTTGATTCCCTTTGGAAAGCTCCCGGATAAGTTTCTTATTCCCTGCCACTTCACCATTAAAAAAGTCGGACATCTTCTCAACAAACAACGCGATATCTCCTTCCGTTTTTCCATACAGTTTGCCTATGAAAGCAAAATATTCATCCGGAGTCAGGTAGTCAATCAGGAACCCTTCATCAAGAAATGAACCTACAAATGACTTCCATTCATCACGTCTTGCGATAGGCGTATTGTCTATGGTCACTTCACCGGATGTTGCTTCTATCAAGTCGAGAATAAGACGGAACATGGTTGTTTTTCCCGCGCCGTTATTACCTACTAATCCGAAACTTTCACCCTGTGAAATAGTTAATTCAGGAATATCCAACACTGTAATGTCGTTGTATTGTTTAGTAAGATTGGTAAGTTGAATCATAGTTAACTGTCTGAGGTTTGAAGCACGAAGCCTGAAATTAATTGAATTTTAATTTATAGAAACGTAATGTTTTGCACATCCTTTCATTATTCTTTTTTCCTGAATCCTTCGGCCATCGCGTATTTTCTTTTATTAAAGTGACCGGTGCTTAGATTTATTTGGAGTGGAAGTAAAAATATCCCGATTAAACCAATTATGCCGAAAACAAGAAGAATTTGATTGAAAGTCAAGAACAGATTCAAAATTACAGCTAACACACCCGGGAGAAACATAACCGGAATAATTATCAAAAAACTCTTGTACGTTGTTCCCTGATAGTTCAACATGCTTTTAGCCATTAAATCTATCCGTTTTGTATTGAAAGAGGCTGTTAAAATCAACAAGAAAACATTAATTCCGGTATTAAACAAAAACATGGCGATATGCAAAAATCCAAATTTCACCCCAAGGAAAAAATAAGGCAATGCCAGAACAAAGGATATAAGATTAAATGCGATAAGAATAATAAAATTCGCTTTAATATAAGTTCGCGCGGGGATATTCTTGGATAATATCGTATCAAAATAGGCGCTTTCCCAACTTATAATCCATTGTCCGTAAGTGATTGACGCCATTCCGGTGATAATCAACCCGCAGAATATTAACCACAGAATATTGTTCGAATACATTTCTGAAGTGTAAAAAATCAAACCGTAAAGCATAAAGAAAGCGCTTAAGTACACCAATGACTTAGTTCGCTTATGCCTGAAAATAAGCCGGAATTGAAGTTGTATTAACTCCCCTATCGTTCCGTGTTTTTCAAGAAATGACAAACCACCCGTAATTTTATTTTCACCTTTATTCAGTTTTTCATTGAATTTTTCCGGATAAAAATTAGCAGAGAAAAACCGGATATTAAGGTAGTAAGCGGATAATGACAAAACCAGCGTTAAGATCCATCCAAACGGATTAATTACCAGAAAGTTGAATACGTAAAGTGAAATATCAAACAGCGAGAAGATTTTAAAATATTCTAAAGCCGCAATTCCCATTATTAAAACGAAAATAATAAGCAAGGCTTTTAAACCGGAATCAAACTTTCTTTTCAAAAATGAAGAAATCCAGATATTAAACCAAATCAGCAAAATACAATTTACCACAAACTGCACTGCAACCCATCCTGAAAACCATTGCGGAATACTTCGTACAGCAAAAGGAACAATAACCAAAAGTGTAATATAATTCCCGAGACTAAAAAGCGGTTTCAGCAAGATAAAATTTACAAGGGTTTTTCGCTGTATGGGTAGAGACTGATAGGATTGGAGGTTGATTGTAATGAGCGACTGTATTGCAAACCGAAGCAGCATAGCTCCGATCAGCAGGTAAAGTGTGACTCCATTAAAAACCTCCAATGGGGTGAGCTTATCGTGTAAATCATCAAGGATTTCACCTAAAAACAATCCAAGAAACAGGAAAATAACGGCGAAATAAACCGCCATAAATCCAACCAGAATTTTTACGGCTAACCCACGATAAAATGCTTGAGAACGGAAGTTTTTTAGAAATTCTTGCTTGAGTAAATCAGTAATTAACATAAGTAAAACTCTAAATGGAGGATCGGTTAAGTTCAGGATTATCGAATTTGATAAAGATTGAAGTCGTCTTGACTTATAAAATTATGTTAGCTAATAAGGCAAAGACGCTTTCAGCGGCATTGACCGTTGTGATTTCAAAATGCAAAATGCCGCTACATGCGTCAGCTCCCACAAATCGGAATTTTCAATTTACATTTGCGAGAAAAAGTCAAGATCACCTCACTATCGACAATTAACAAACAGAAAGACAAAATTATAAAAAAAACGATCAAACTTCATTTCAAAGCAGTGAATATTTAATCGTAATAACAGGTTGGAAATTTACTTCATGGAAAAAAACGTATGAACTCACCGTCATTCCGATTCTATTTACTTTTCCTTATACCAACCCGCATACGTCGAATAATTATGAGCGATTCGCTTGTTCATCTCGTTGGATTGCTGCGGTTCGACGTCTTTTACATACTTTGCCGGGACGCCTGCCCAAAGCGTGTTAGGAGGAACAATCGTATTGGCAAGTACTAATGCTCCGGCGGCAATGATCGCTCCCTCGCCGATTTCGGCATAGTCAAGAACGGTAGCGCCTATTCCAATTAGCGCATAATTATCGATTTTTGCTCCGTGAATTACAACATTATGGCCTACAGTAACATAATCGCCGATTTCTACTACTGACTTTTGATACAATGTATGCAAAATAGCGCCATCCTGTATATTTACGTGGTTCCCGATTCGAATAGAATTCACATCGCCGCGAAGCACGGCATTATACCAAATGCTGTATCCATCTCCCATTTCCACATCACCGATTATCGTAGCGTTTTCAGCAAAGAAACAATCTTTCCCGAATTTTGGAGTGAATCCTCGTAGAGTTTTTATTAAAGCCATTGGATATTACTGTTTAATTTGATATTTGTCTGCTTACAACAGGCAGAGTTTAAAGGTTGAGAGACGAAACCGAATTACTTCACATGATTTTCTACTGCGAATTCTGCTGCCAGATTTTCAATCTCTTTTTTGGATAATTTCTTCTCTTTCAAGAGTTTCAGATAAATTTGAAGAGTAGCCCAGGCATCAGTTGCCGCATAAACTTTCTGTTGAACAGTCAATTCGTTTCTTTCCCAATTGGAAAGCCGTTGCGATTTTGATATTTTTTTCCCAAAAATAATAGCGTACATTTTTTGCAAGCTCAGTTCTAAAATCCCGTAATTCCCAACCTCATGCTGTAAATCAATAAATCCTTGCGGTTTGAAATTTTGCTGCTTAAAAAGTCCGTTCAAATCATCACGCAGCGCCAGACCAATTTTTTTGATTTTCTTATTGGAAAGCAATTCAGACAACCCGTTGGGAAATCCAATTTTATTCAAACGAAACAGAAAGCAAACATCAACTGTAGCGACTTGGATAAGAGACACTTTATGGGTTACTCCGCGTTTAAATGAAGGTTTGGTTTCAGTATCAATTCCTAATATTTTTTGTTGGTTTAAATATTCAAATGCTTCGTCCGCTTTTTCGGAATTATCTATTACGATAATCTCACCTTCAAATTCTTCAATCGGCATTCGGTTAACTTCTTCTTTCGAAATTTTGGGTATAAACATAGTTCTAATCATCATCACTTTGGAAATCAAAAAAGCTGCTTTTGTTAAGTTTTCTGTATTCTTTTGCGTCAAAACCGGAATCTTCCTCCTCGTTTATCCCATCAAACCGGAGTGCATGAAGCGCCTTCAATGCGTTCAGCAATTTCTGTCCCCAGTGTTCGGCAAAAGTTTCTACACACAAGATTAACGCGGAATGCATCACTTCTGCTTCGCCAATCCGGAAGTTAGCTGCAAAATCTTTTAACTCCTGATACACATCGGCCAAATTTTCAGAAATAAAAGCAGCAATCGGGGTGTCGCTGTATGGCATATCGGGGTGAAAAACCTCCAAAAAACTGTCATCCATACCTAACAGAGCCGCGATTTGGTCTTTAACATACATATAATCTTCTTCAGTTACAAATCGCTCCAAAAAACCATCCGACTCTTCATCCAAGTCATCCAACAGTATGGTCTTCAAGTATAAAAGAGAAAATATTTTGGTGGATTTTGAAATAAAATCAACTTTAGAATACTCTGAGGCACGCTCGAGAAAAAGACAAGCTTCAGCTACTACAGTTGCAAACTCTATGACTTTTTGAGAATAGATTTGATTCTTTTGTTCCATAAATTTGAATTACTTTGCAAAGTTACTAAAAATCATTTGTTTTGATTTGCTTTTTCTCTTGCTTTCAAAAACGCTTCGTAGGATTCGGGCGTAGTCTTCCATCTTCGGTGCATCCAAACCCATTGAGGAGCATTTTCATGAATGATTTTAGTGTAAAAATTATTCTGATTTTCTGTATTTATTCTCAAATCCTCTTCCTTGTTTTCAGTTCTGACCGTTGGGATTTCAGGCAGAATGGTAAATCGGTAATTTCCATCTTCTTTCCGTGTAATATACATGGGAACGAGCGAAGCTTCAGAATCTGCCAACAAGCGTGAAGTACCAAGCGGAGTATAAGCCGGATGACCCAGAAAATCGACAAATATCCCTTTCACACGGGTATCCTGATCGGTCATAAGAATCAGGCATTCACCTTCATTAAGCACATCTACAAGGGTCTGATAAGATCCTACACGGGTGATGTTTTTCATTCCGCGGCTACCTCTGAATTTCACCATCAGTTTTTCCAGAAGTCCCATTTTCATCGATTTGCTTGCTGCCGAAGTTTCGAATCCAAGCATGGGCGGAGTAATGGCCGCGAACTCCCACGAACTCATATGCGGCATCAGGCAAATCACTCCTTTCCCTTTGTCGTATGCTTTTTTCAAATGTTCATCGCCTGCCACTTCTACTATTTTGAAAAATTTTTCTTTGTTCTTTACATGTGAGTAGGCCATATAATCGAAAAAACTTTTGATCATTTCCGTAAAACATGCTTTAGCGATATTGGTTCTTTCTTCTTCGGATAATTTATCCCCATAGACTCTTTCTAAGTTTTCTAATGCCCATCCCTTAGATTTTTTGGCTAATTTATAGAAATATTTCCCAACAAAATCTGCAAATTTTCTCACAAATTTGATTGGTAAAATCCGAAATATCCAGATTAAAAGAATCAACGGCGGGAACAAAAGTAACAATACAGTTTTTCGTCGAATCGTTTTTATATTTATTTTTTTTTTCATACGGTTAAATTCTATTTTTAAATTAAGGACGTATGGAACACGCCATTAACCATTTTCTTGGGTTTAAGACTATTCTTAAATGGCTGTTTCATAAAAAATCACATAAATTGCAAGAGAAATCGTTAAACAAAAAATCTTACTTTTGCGTTATAATGGTAGTATTCATACGATTAAAATTTATTCTTTACCTTAAGGACGTATGGAACACGCCATTAACCATTCTCTTGGGTTTAAGATTTATCTTAAATGGCTGTTTCATACAGAATCTAACTCTTTAATAAGTCTAAGAACATGAAAGAAGAAAAAGTTGTATCATTCAAGTTTTACAGCTCAATGATTGATGCTGAAGTAGAAATTGACGTTCTCAAAAACAATGGAATCGACTGCATGCTCAATGATGCGACGATGGTCGGAGTTTTCCCGATTTTTGACGATAGAGAGCGGGGAATCGAAGTGATGGTCTTTGAAAAAGACTTAGAAAAAGCTAAAAAATTGGTGGAGGAATATCATAAAGAAGTTTAACTAAGGTCTGCTGACCCTCTCAAAGTGAAAATAACGTGTGTTTTTTCAGCACTTGCTTATCTGCTTCTAACCGAAACCTATGTTTCATCAATCAGTTTTTCGGTCTTATTTTCAATAAGTTCCGACAGTTCCTCTATGGACTTATTCAATTCGGGGTGAATTAATTTTGGTGCGATTTCACAAAGCGGCATCATCACAAAATCCCTTTTATGCAGATATTTATGAGGTATTTTCAACTGTGGAAGGTCAATTATTTGATTTTCGTAGAATAGAATATCAATGTCTATTAACCGATCCGAATAGCTGGTATTTGTTTTTTCGTCTCTACCGAAATTCCTTTCAATCTCCTTCGTTTTTTCGAGCAAATCCAATGGCGCTAATTGTGTGTAAATTAACACTACCGCATTCAGGAATTCATTTTCAGACTCATACCCCCAAGGCTCTGAACGATAAAATGACGAGATGTTGAAAATGTCACCAACCTCCAAGCCAATCATCTGAACAGCACGTATCAGGTTCAATTTCTTATTGCCCAAATTTGTTCCTAAACCGAGAAAAACAAGCGCCATTTTAATCTATTTTGAAAATCTCCAACCAGTCCGAAAGATTCAACCGGTCATAAAACCGGAATCAAGAAAATTTGCGAAATTTTCGCTTTGATTTCTTTAAAATTAAAACGACTTTGTTTTTCACAAAGCCGTTTTGAGATATTTAATTCAAATTATTTTTGTCTCAATACCCAGGCATCAGGGAATCTGGTGCTGATTTGATTGATCCGGTTACGCGCCTGAGCATACTCATCATACGATGCAATCAAAACCCGGTACATACCCTGTTCGTTCACAACAATAATGGCACTATTACCTTCACTATTCAATGTGCGTTGCAGATTCTTCGCGTTAGACTGAACACTAAAACTACCAACAACAACGTGGAATTTTCTTGCAAAGGCTGCACTATTAGTCTCACCATCAACCAGCTTGAAACTTTCGTCTATCGTTCTTTCACTCCCGACAGGTTCATCCGAAACTACAACCGGTTCGGTAGTCGTTTTGGTTTCAGTAGCGGAGATATCAGAACCGGAAATTTCAACTACTTTTTGCTTTGACTTACATGAAGTTGCAGAAAAGGCAATGATTGATGCCATTAGTATAAATCCGAAAATTTTCTTCATTTTTATTACTGATTAAATTGTTTTATATTATGTGTGCAAATATCGAAAGAAAATCGCGTTAAAACAATATTTCAGATTGTTTTTAGGATATTTTACAATTTAAAACTAAACAATTGAGAGCGTATAAATGTTAAATAGTAGCTGAATGACTTTAGACAGGTGACCAACATTTTAGATCGAAGCGAGTCAACATCAGTTCATTCTGAAAACAAAAATAATAATTACAATTTACAAATAATAACAAAAAAGAAAGGAAAAATTATGAGCTTTAAATTGCCTGATTTACCATACGCGTATGAAGCGTTGGAGCCATTTATTGATGCACAAACAATGAAAATACACCATACGGCACACCACCAAGCCTATGTGAACAACCTGAATGCCGCTTTGGCAAAACATCCGGAAAATGAAGGAAAAGAGTTAAGTGATCTTCTTTCGAATTTAGATAAACTCCCCGAAGATATCAAAGGCGCCGTAAGAAATAATGGCGGTGGACATTACAACCACGATTTCTTCTGGAAAGTGCTTGCTCCTGCCGGTTCCACTTCTATGTCAGCAGATCTTGAAGCTGCTTTGGTAAAAAACTTTGGCAGTGTTGATGCATTTAAAGAAGAATTTGAGAAAGCTGCGCTTACTCGTTTTGGGTCGGGTTGGGCTTGGCTTGTGAAAAAAGCGGA
Source organism: Porphyromonadaceae bacterium (assembly GCA_012523295.1). Lineage (GTDB taxonomy): Bacteria > Bacteroidota > Bacteroidia > Bacteroidales > Paludibacteraceae > UPXZ01. Next base: position 8,336 of record JAAYIT010000280.1, read on the forward strand.
TGGTTCGCTGAAAGTTGTTTCTACACCGAATCAAGATAATCACTACATGTGCTCAGACTGTGTAAACGATGTTCCGCTTTTGGGACTTGACGTCTGGGAACACGCGTACTACCTGAAATACCAAAACAAACGAGGCGAATATGCTAAAGCGTTTTGGAATGTAGTAAACTGGGATAAAGTGGCTGAATTAGGTGGTTTTTGATGTGGATAACGGAGTAAACGACTTTACGAGTTGAAAAGAAAGTAAGAAAGAACACTGCCGGAGTTTTTGAAAGCTTCGGCAGTGTTTGGTTTTATTCCATAAAAGAATCCAACGCCACGGTTGGCTTACCGGAATTATCAAACGCTCCAAGTGTGTAACCTTTCCACTGGCTGTATGACTGTGGTTCCCAATAAAATACTCCCAGGCATTTTTCATTTTCTACCGACTTTGCCTTCTTAATCAAATCTGAGAGGAATGCTTTTGAAGTTATATCTTGATCCCACGGCATGCCTACTTCACAAATCATCACCTCTTTTCCGTATCGGGAAATCATATCCTTGACGTTGTTCAATAGATCTGCATTTTGCTGTTGCCAATTCGCTTTCGTCGGATAGAGCGACATGCCTATCACATCCCACTTACCGCCGTTGTTTTTCAATCCGTCGAATATCCATCTAAAAAGCGAGTTTTTCTGTCCTTCTTGGATATGAACAATCACTTTTGCATCGGGAAAAATACTTTTCACGGCATCATATCCTGCGTTATTCAACTCGGCGTAATTTTTCATGTTTACAGAAGCTTTCCCGATTTCCCAAAGCATTCCATTTCCGGTTTCATTTCCTACTTGCACCCATTCTGGGGTAATATTTTCATTCTTCAAAGCCTGTAAGACATCAACGGTATGATCAGCTACAGCTTCTTTAAGCTGTTCAAAGGAATAACTTGTCCACGCGGCAGGTTTGAATTGTTTTCCGGGGTCAGCCCACACATCACTGTAATGAAAATCTATCATCAGTCTCATTTTTAGCGCCTTGGCTCTGCGAGCTTTAATCATCATATCTTCTTTATCGCACCATCCATCAGCAGGGTTTACCCAAACTCGCAAACGAATTGAGTTCATTCCGAGTGATTTAAGCAAATCCATGCACTCTTTTTGTTCTCCTTTTGAGTTGTAAAATTTTTTACCCGCACTTTCCATCTCTGTAAGCCAACTTACATCGGCACCTTTGGCAAAGCCGGTTAAATTTTCTTCGACCGGATTTTGGGTCTTGCAACTGAGCATTAATACAAAAATAATAAATCCTAACAGGACAGAAAAAATGGTTTTTTTTCTCATAGTATTATATTTATTCTCCAATCCAGATTGTCCCAATCCGGATTGTTTCTGATTGATTTTTCACTCCATCAATTGTAAAGATTAATTTTTCAACATCTTGAATCCTGAATGGGATAGTTGATTCAGGCTGAAAGTATTGATTCATAAAAACAGGATATGACTGCGGCAATAAAACTGTTTTAGTTTGTTGAAGTGAATTAATAGGAATTTTGACAACCCCATCTGTCGGATTAAGTTTTCGCAAATAAGTAAATCCGGTATTGGTCACAAATCCAACCCTCAGACCCTGAGATTGGTGCTTGATATTCAGGCAGATATGACTACTACTCTTCAGACTCTTTGTTCTGCCTGAGATTTTATCCTTTATATATTTTTGAAGATAAAAAGTGGGACTCTCTTCGTCAGACAAAAACTTTACACTTAAAAAAGATTTCTCATGCGGATTATTTTCAATAATTTCCCGTTCAATCAAATGCCATTTTGGTAAAATATAGGATTCTAAATCTCTTGCATCATCATCTGCTTCAAACAAAACAACCGGGTCATTTACTCCCATATTTTTAGTAGTATAATAATCATATTTCGTATAATCCCAGTCTAAAGGCATTCCTTGAACACCTTGCGGGAAAGTGTATGGTTTTCCTTTCAGAAAAACAACGATATTATAACGATAAACTGGGCCTAATTCATTCTCAGGAACTTTGACACTATAGAGTGAGCCTTCTGTATTCTTCATTTTCAGGTAAGGATTATTCTGTCGCCAAAAAGATATTCTATCGGAGTAAACAAGTACTGAATCAGGTTTCTGAGAGCTTAAAACATAGGCTTCGATTATCAATTTATCTCCTTTTTCAATCTGCTGACGGGGTTTGTGAATAACATCACAATCTCCTATATTTGATTTCGGAGCCACATATTCTCCAAGAAGAATATTTTCCCACTTGGTATTTGCATCCCAGTTTTTTTCTGGTTGAATCTCATCCCGTTTTAGAATATATACTCCCGGTGTAAGATTTGATATTTTTCCTGAATTTGACTTTGAAATGAATGAATTACCTGAATTGACACCTTTTATTGAAAAAACTTCAGAAAGATTGGGTAGATTGAGAGTAAAATCGTGTTGATTCCAAACAATTTTTGCAACTTCATTTTTCAAAGAAGTTTTCTGGAATGGGTCAGTAACTAAATAGACGTCAGGCATCACTTCCAGTCGCCATACTCCATCTTCGAGTTTATCCAAAAAATAAGCACCTTTTCCATTGTATTCCACGATCTTCGAATTTCCATAACCCGCAACCGACTTAAGCATATGAAGTGATTTTGGAGATGTAGAAGTATGATTTGAATAATAAAATTTTTCGCCGTTATTCAATTCGCTCAAATTTTGCAAATAACTAACCCTGAAATCCTCAAAAACAGTATCAACGGGATATTTTCCATACGACTTATATAGCGGAATGGTGTAAGCAGCTTCAGCTGCTATTTTCATGCTTATCGCTTTTTGCGGCGTGTAAGCCAAGTTCAGGTAATGTGTTTGATACTCGGTATTAAACTGCGCCATTTCAATTGGATCATAGGCGAACTGTGTAATCCACTGAAAACCTGCTGTGCGAAACGATCGAACAATTGCCGGGTGTATATAACCGTAAAGATTATCTGCTGGATCATATTCATACACGAGTTTTGCTTTATTTTGAAATCCATTAACATTAGAGAATGGAATGCTGTACTGATCGACGAAAGGGAGGAAATTTCCTTCACGTGTTTTTCCCGCTACCAATCCAACTGGATACCATTGATAGGTAGTTCCCTGGATATCTGCGGCATAATACGCTTCAACATGATCCATATTATGACTTACATTGTAAAAGATCGGTTTTTTAAGTCCGGTTTTTCTCAGTGCTTTCGCCATTCGATTGATATAATTCTTAGTCTGTTTTGGTGAGCCTTGGTGACAAGGCTCATTGTTGATTTCAAAGGCGATAATATCCGAATCATTCTTGTAAGATAAGTTGGTATATGGATTGACATGGTTAGCAAGTTGGATGAGATAACGCTCTTGAGCATTCTGCGCGGCTAAATCATCATTTATTTTACACTTTTCATAAAGATAGGTGAAAGAGCCGGTTTGCTCATTACGTTCGGGATAGCCATTGCCGAACTGAGTCATCGCAGTAATAACTATTTTTATATTTCGCTCTTTTAATTTTGCAATCAAATAATCAAGTAAATTCAAATGATTATTGTTAATCAAATTACCTTGGTTGTCTGAGATTTCTACTTCCCAAACATGAATTCGATAGGCATTAAAACCTAATCTGGCAAAATGATACACATCCCTATCAATTGCTTCTTTGTGATTTACACCTAAATAATACATTGCCCGGTATGCGTGTGCAAAAGGCAAGGTGTAATTTACGCCAAAAAATGAGGCTTCTTTTTTAGAATCCTCGTAGCGCATGATTCCATTTTTATCTACGGTTACCAGCAGATTATTTTTCTGAGCTGAGAGGAGTCCTACAAGAAACAAATAAGCGAAAATAAGTTTAATCTGCTTCATTATTATATTTGTTGAATTACGTATACAAAGTTAAAAAAAAATGAGGATATCCTCAAAGAATATCCTCATTTCCAAGCATGATATAACAAAATGTTTATGGGCAACGTGGAGATGTAATATCTTTCCAGTTTTCAACCTTATCTTTCACATTAGTATCTGACCCCAACTTACGGTTTTCAATTGCATTGGCACATTCAGCACCATCTTCAACTACAGCCAATTCCTCATTATCCCATGTACCATTAAGTACGTATTTGTAAGCAGTTCCTTCCTCTACATTATTCAACGTGATAGTGTAGGTGCCATTTGCTTGTTTTGTTAGTTTCATATTTTCAGCATCAGCAGACCAGCTCGGATATGGATCTTTGAAGTCACCTACAATCCGCACCATTGCATCGTTAGGAGTTGCTGAAGGTACTGTTACAGTAAATGTGTAATTGCGTTTAGGAGTAGCTACACAAGGATTTTTCTTCCATTTTTTGAACACAAGAACTACAGGTTCTTCTGTTGAACCGTAGAAAATGTCACATTCTCCGGAGTATCCGGGGAAAATATCCACTTCACCATTTTTCTTAACCACATCACTTTCAGCATCATAACCCACTTGATGTCCCCAGTCAAAAGCTCCATCTTTTAGTTGTACTGGTTTACCTGCTAACTTATACATAACACCATCTTTATCAGCTGCAGCTCCAACGGTGTCAATGGCTACTTTGTACCAGCCATCCCATACTTTTTCACCAACTTTACCTACCGGTGTGAATTTAACTAATTTTGAAGGATCACTTGTATCCCAACCATTATTTGAACCAATAAATACTACATCACCACAAGGTGCTTCTTCAAAATAGGCAACAATTAATACTTTACCGCTTACAGCAGCTAGTTCAGGATAATCTGTTTCTATTACAGGGGGTGTAACAGTTTCTTTTTTACATCCCATAAATATTGTTGCTAAAATAAGCAACGAGGCAAAAATTAATTTTTTGTTTTTCATAATTCAAAATAATTTAATTGTGTTTATAATTTTAATTGCTAATTTGTTTGTAGACATACAAAACGTAGATAAATAGAATTTATTTTTTAATATCCTTCAGAAGGTTTTAATTTTTTATTTGCGACAAGGTCGTTCATTGGGATTGGGTAAATATTGTATTTTACATCAATATTTTTTCCTTCAGCGGAACCGCCTTTTCCTTCCCAATTGTAATTCACGTTACCGGCAAATTTATTAAAACGTATGAGATCGGTTCTTCTTCTTCCTTCGTTATAAAACTCTCTTCCCCATTCGTCAAGCAAGTTTTCAAGTGTAAGATCTACCGCTGACCAGGGAGTCGCATTTGCTCTGTTTCTCAATGCATTAACTGCATCAAGAGCTGTGCCATTTGTTGGAGTTGCACCTCTCAGAACTGCTTCAGCATAAGTAAGATATGCTTCAGATGCTCTCAGGAAAGGGATATCAGTATCAGGAAACTGTGTGTCTGATGAAGCTTCACCATTTGCAAAGATATTTGAGAATTTTGCAATTCCCCAACCAAGCAGGAATCCTTCCGAGCCATTTTTTGCTCCGCCGCCGAGCGTAGGAGCATATTCCTTACCCTCAGTGTTAACGTAGCTTTCGAGCAAGCAACGATCGTCACCTGCAAAACCGGGCATTGTATTAACATCAGCTTTGATCGTACTTGCGACAGCAAGATTCGGGAAGAATTTTTTCACCAAATTTGATTTAGAGCGATAACATTCCCACTGGTCGGTAGAACCTGAAGGACTCATTCCATTTACCCGGGTAGCAGCTATTAAAAACATCGAACCACCCCATGAGCGTGTATGCGCTCCATCCTGAGCAATGGGCAAGATTATCTCTTTATATGCCTGATTTACTCCACTATACTTATCATTATCACCCATAAAAATATGCTTATAATTAGGGGCTAACGTATAAGATGAACTCATTACTTTTCCTGCATAATCGGCAGCTTCGTCCCATTTTGTTGTGCCGGTATAAACCTCTGCATTTAGATATAGTCTTGATAATAACATCCAAACTGCCGCTTGATCAATTCTATAATACGAAGGTTTTTCTCCAATTACGTATACTTTGGTTTCAATGTCTTTTAATTCACTTTCAATCCAGCTGAATAAGTCTTTACGTGAGATTGGATCCGGTAGCTGTGACTCCTCAACAGGAACCTTATCAATAATACCTTTTGCAAAAGGGACTCCTTCTCCGTACATATCTAACAGATAATAGTAGTTCAATGCACGAAGGAAGCGAACTTCAGCTTTCTGTTTTTCAGATTTGTCATCTGTTTTCTTTTCAAACTCATTCAGATAAAAATTACAAAGATTTATATCAAAATAAAGACGAGCATAAAGACCTCTTACCAAGTCATTTGATGAATCCCAAGAGTGATTTCTGATGTTTTCTACTCCGGCATCAGCCCATACCCACCAGCCTTCGTCAGAGCCAAACTCATTCAATGTCCACATCATTCTATAGAAAGAAGATGTTCCTTCATCGATCCCAGCCACATCGCCCATTCCATCGGGTCCCTGACTTCCGGTAAGTCCGAGTGTACCGTAAATTTTAGTAAACAACGCATCCTGATCTACAATTTGAACAACATTCGGATCTATCGGAGTTTTATCCAAGTCGCTCAAACAACTTGAAAAAAGAGCAACTAAAGTGACTGAGAATATTATTTTCTTATATAACGTTTTCATTTCATTAATATGTTTTTAGATTCAAGTTAAAAATTATAATTAAGCCCTATCATTGTAATCATAGAACGTGGATAGAAATTGTTGTCGATTCCACCCGTTTTTTCAGGGTCAAGACCACGATATTTTGATATTACCAATGGGTTTTGAACAGTTAAATAAACTCGCATTGAAGGTTTTATCAGATTGTAACCTACAGTTACACGGTCTAGTCTTAAGAAAGAAGCATTTTCCACTAAAAAATCAGACATATACCAATTATTTAGTTTATCTGACCGGAATCCGTCTCCATAGTAAACATTATATGCTGTTTTTGAAACATTATTGAATCCACCTATTTTCGTTGAAAAAACATTTGCTCTCTCAGCATTTCTAAGTGAATTGGCCAAGTAGTCATTGTACATATAGTTACCGATATTTGCCCGCATTGACAAGCTAAAATCCCATTGCTTATATTTCATTGTAGAGCTTAATCCCATCATGAGTGGCGCTAAAGCAGAATGGTAAGCATATTTATCTAAATCGGTTATTTGGTCGTCTACATGTCTGTCAACATAATAGTATTCACCGTTCTCGTTTTTTTTCGTTTCGAGCACAAAGAATGTCCAAGCCGGATAACCTGCTTTATGAGCCTGAATATAATTACCTGTTCCGCTGGAGATTCCTCCGGTAGGCACATAATAATTCGGGTCATCGCTCATTGTCAATTTCTCAATTTTATTAATATTATAAGTGGCGTTAAAGCTGATATCCCAGTTAAAATCATTACTTTCAATTGCTCTACCATTTACAGCAAATTCTATTCCTCTATTTGATAGTGAGCCGATATTTGCCATTGTTCTGTTACTGAAATTTGTTCCGCCGGGCAAATCAACTTCATTAATCAAATCGGTCGTCAAGCGATAGTATGCATCCAATGCACCTGTAATTCTTCCTCGCAAAAATCCAAAGTCTAATCCGACATTATATGTTGTTGTTTTTTCCCAACGAATGTCTTTATTTATTGCACGTGGCTTATAAGTTCCCCAATAGGTATAACCTCCACCAACTTCATCTCCTACCGGGTAGTAAGCATATTGTTTGTTTTTGTCATAAATAGCCAGATATGGTGCATCACCAATTCCAAGTTCCTGTTGTCCTGTCACTCCCCAGCCAAGTCTTAATTTCATATCAGATATAGTATTTATATCTCTCAGGAAAGACTCTTCTTTCATTTTCCAGGCAAATGCAACGGAAGGGAAAATTCCCCATCTGTTTTCAGGAGCAAAATAAGAAGAACCATCGGTACGAAGCGTCAAAGTCAAAAGATATTTTTCAAATGCTGAATAATTTAATCTTCCAAAGAAAGACGCTAAAAACAATTGATTAGCATATTTGTTCAAAATCTCATTATACTTTTCACCTCTCTCATCTTCGACAGGATAAGTTTCAGGGTATGTCCCCCAGCCATGGAAAGTACCTCTTCTTTTTAAGAAATGTTGATATTCATAACCTGCCATCACATCAAAGCGTTGGTTATCAGCAATATCCTTCAAATATTGAGCATAAGTAGTCAGAGTCTTTGTGTATTTTACATTTTTGTCAGTTCCATCCCACCCAAAATAATTGTTAGAATAAGAATAAGGTGAAACAATAGTACGTTGACTTCCGTTTCCATAATCTCCGCCTATATTCAAATGAAGCATTAAATCTTCAAAACCGTGGATTTTGTAATCTAAAGAAAGATTTCCTATTAATTGATATGATTTTGATCGATCATCAAGCAGATTCAACAAGGACAGAGGATTTGCGACAGCTTGATTGTTAGGAATATTAAGCCAAGTAGGATCGTTAAAACCAGCTTTATTTGCACGTTGGAAATAGCCGCCAAATTCATGGTATGTGTCATCGTAAACCGGTTGGGTCGGATCCATTGCAAGCGCTGCACCAACAGCACCACCGTTAGCCCAACGATTTCCAATATACATTGCTTTCACATTCATATTTACTGATAAGTGTTTATCTAAGAAAGTAGGGTTCACATTTCCAGATAATGTACCTCTGTGCATATTTGAGGTACGCACAATTCCATCTTGGTTTGTAAATCCTAGTCCAAAACGATAAGGCATATTTTTCAATCCCCCACTAACGGTTATATTATGCTCCGTACCAATTGCAGGACGATATATTTGAGATTGCCAATCAGTATTTTCATTTCCTAAGTATGCCATATTAGCATCAGAAATTTTCAAATACTTTGCATAATCTCTCAATTCATCTCCGGTCATTACTTCGATTCTTTTCACCAAATTTGACATGGAGACGTTTCCATTATAGTTAAATTTTGGTTTTTGACCAGTTTGCCCTTTTTTAGTGGTAATTATGATTACACCATTAGAAGCTCTTGACCCATAAATAGCTGTGGCAGAAGCATCTTTTAATATAGTAAATGTTTCAATATCATTGGGATTGACAATGGACAATGGATTCCCTACACCTTTTACAGGATCGTTGCTCATCACCATCCCATCAATAACGATTAATGGATCGTTGCTTGCATTCAGCGATGAACCTCCTCTAATACGAATTTGCGAACCTCCACCGGGAGTTCCATCATTACTAATTATGCTTACACCGGCTACTTTGCCTTGTAAAGCATCTTGTGGATTCAACGCTAAACCTTTGTTAAGTTCATCAGGTTTAATTGCTGTGACAGAGCCTGTTGCATCACTTTTTCTTACAACACCATAACCAATGACAACAACATCTTCCAACATTTTTGTGTCTTCGGTAAGTGTAATGTTCAACTGAGTTCTGTTTGCTACTTCGATTTCTTGTGATTGGTAACCAACACTGCTCACTACAATTATTCCATTAGGAGATACATTCAGACTGAATTGACCATCAATATTGGTCATCATGCCATTAGTTGTTCCTTTTTCAATTACACTTGCTCCAATTACCGGTTCACCGTTTGAGTCAACTACAACTCCCGATACGGCGGATTTTTGTGCATAAGCTGTCACGCCAAACACAAATAACAGCATAGCGATCAAAAAAGTACGTCCTTTTAAGTTAAAATGTGCGTCTTTCATGCATTCAGTTTTTTTATTAAGTTTAATATTAGAAAAATAGTATATACTTCAACGTGAAAATAAGCAGTATTTCATGCCTGTTTGTTGATTTGTGAAGCAAAATTAGCATATATATTACACTCATATTTCATTATTTTAACAAAATACCTTATATTTGCTCCGCAAACGTTTGCAATCCCTCGAAAATTCAAATGACTAGCTAATATATGTCTAATTAAAAATTATAATATAAATTTGCAATAACTTAAAACAGTGGAGATTAAATACACCTTGGATAATATATGATTCGTTATCAAACGCTCTACTGACAGAGGACTCCGTGCAATTTTAGGCCGGAGAGTTTTAATTTTATACGATTAAAATTTATTTTTAAATTAAGAACGTATGGAACACGGCATTCATTTTCATACCGTTTGGATGAAAATTTTCTTTTAATGGCTGTTTCAAATAACATATCAATACCGACGAACAGCGAAGATAAGTGACGATATTTTTCAGAATGGAGGCAACCGGATAAAACGAAGCTTTGGACTGGATCAAATAAACTAATCAGTTAACAAAAAAAAATACAAATCATGGCTAAAAGACAAGTTACAATTGTTGACATTGCTAAAAAACTCAATATTTCTGCATCGACTGTATCGAGAGCGTTGAAAAATCATCCGGATATTAGTAAAGAAACTATTGAGCGTGTAAAAGAGTGTGCTGCAAAGATGAATTATATCCCGAATGAGATGGCGCTGAACCTTCGAATGAAGAGGACAAATGTAATTGGAGTAATTGTACCTGAAATTGTACACTACTTTTTTTCGTCTATTGTTCAGGGAATAGAAGAAGTTGCTTCCGAGGAGGGGTTCAACGTTATGCTTTTCCGCTCAGAAGAGAGTTACGAAAAAGAATTAAAAATCACCGATTCACTTATCAGTGCTCGTGTTGCCGGTGTTTTAGCAAGTTTATCGAAAGAAACTGACATCTACGATCATTACCAACGAATTCTCGACAATGATATTCAACTCGTTTTTTACGACCGGATTTGTATCGGAATTATTACAGACCGCGTTGTTGTAGATGATTATGCAGGCGCTCTCACTGCAGTGGAATATCTGATCAGTACGGGTTGTAAGCGGATCGCGTTTTACAGTTCGCCAACCCACCTTGAGATTTCCAAAAACAGGCGGAATGGCTATTTGGACGCGCTTCGCAAACACAAGCTGCCTGTTGACCAAGAGCTTATGTTCGTATGCGACACGCGCGAAGCGGCAATGGAGCTTACACCGAAAGTGCTTGCGATGGACAATCCGCCTGACGCATTTTTTGCCATCAACGACCACACCGCCACCGGAATTCTATACGCCGTGAAACAAACCGGACTGCGTGTCCCTGAAGATATTTCCATTTGCGGATTTTCGGGCGGTGACCTAGCGCTCGCCTGCGACCCGATGCTCACCACGGTGGAACAGCACGGCTACGAAGTGGGCAAAACCGCCGCCAAACTGCTGATTGACAAGATAAACGGTGTTACACTCGGACAGTTTACGAATCGGATTATCAAAACGAAGTTGATGGTGAGAGGGACGACAAAAGCGGCCCCCTAACCCCCTATAGGGGGAATTTTACGATGCAAAATGACATTTTGTATTCTCTATTTTCAAGTTTATAATAGTTCTACGAGGATTTAATTGAAACTTTTTAACGCGTGACAAAAGTTAATGAACCATTAAATCATTCATTAAATTATAACTCTATGTTCCCTAAATTCTTAATGTATCACTTAGTTGTTATTATAAAACATTAAGGAGTTTAGAGTAAGTTAAGGTTTCATTAAGACACAACTAAATGCCCCTTAATTACTTAACTCATTCTTAATGTTTAAATAAAAAAAGAGTGATGATTACAACTTAAACAAATTCAATCATTTCATGAAAAAACACACAGACCAAAATCAATCGTACACACCAAAATCCCCCCTTCAGGGGGTTAGGGGGCAGAAACCCCGACTTTCGTTCTGGCAAATCTGGAACATGAGTTTTGGTTTTCTCGGCATTCAGTTTGGTTTCGCGTTACAAAATGCGAATGTGAGCCGGATTTTCGAGAGCTTGGGCGCGGACATTGGCAATATTCCCATTCTGTGGTTAGCGGCGCCGGTTACGGGACTGATTGTCCAGCCGATAATCGGGCATTGGAGCGATAAAACGTGGAACAAACTCGGTCGGCGAAAACCATTTTTCCTTTCGGGCGCGATTATGGCTTCCATTGCGCTGATTTTGATGCCGAACTCACCGGCGCTGTGGGTAGCGGCGGGCATGTTGTGGATTTTGGACGCGTCGATTAACGTTTCGATGGAGCCGTTTCGGGCGTTTGTGGGCGATATGTTGCCGTCGGAACAACGGACGCTCGGCTTTTCGATGCAGAGCTTTTTTATCGGCATTGGGGCGGTGGCAGGCTCGGCGTTGCCGTACGTGATGAGCAATTGGTTAGGCGTATCCAACATTCCCGCGCCGGGCGAAGCGCTTCCCGATACCGTAAAATGGTCGTTCTACATTGGCGGAATGGTCTTTGTTTCGGCGGTTTTGGTTACGATTTTATCAACGAAAGAATATTCGCCGGAAGAGTTGAAGCGATTTTCGGAAGAAAAGACTGAAAAACAATTGGTCGTAGCAACAAAAGAAGTGGCGTCGGAGCGTTTCTCGAAGTTCTCGATGATTTTCGGCGTGCTGGGCGTAGCGATTATCGCGCTGGTTTTTTCCCTGAAAATGGACGTGCAGATTTATGTGCTGGGCGGATTGTTCGTACTAATCGCTGGGCTGTTCTTTTTGGTTTCTCGTTTTAGAAAAAACAGCAAATCGAACGGATTGACCGAAATTATGACCGACCTGATGAATATGCCCCGCACGATGGGACAATTAGCTGTGGTGCAGTTTTTTACGTGGATTGCGCTTTTCTCGATGTGGATTTACGCCACGCCCGCCATTACGGAATATCATTTTGGCACTACCGACACGAAATCGGCGCTCTACAACGAAGGAGCGAACTGGGTGGGCATTCTTTTCGGGGCGTATAGTTTTTTCGCGGCGCTGGTTGCGTTTTTGCTTCCGGTTTCAGCCCGCTACATTTCCCGAAAATACACGCACTTGGTCGCGTTAGTCATTGGCGGATTGGGGCTGATTTCGCTCGTATTTTTCAAAAACCCGAATTTGCTTATTATCAGCATGGCGGGTGTGGGCGTGGCGTGGGCGAGCATTCTGTCGATGCCGTACGCGATGCTGACCGGCTCGCTTCCCGCCGACAAAATGGGGACGTACATGGGCATTTTCAACTTTTTTATCGTTCTGCCCCAAATCCTTGCGGCAACCATTCTGGGCAGTATTACCAAACATTTATTCCACGAACACGCGATTTACACGCTGGTGCTGGGTGGCGGGTTTATGATTTTGGCGGGAATGTTGACGCTGGTTGTGGAAGATAGGGATGACCCGAAGAATCCTGCCCCCTAACCCCCTGAAGGGGGAACACCATTCATTTATGGACTATTTTACAGCGAAATAACAAGTAAAAGCACAATAAAAAATCTCAACTTCGTAGAAGATGCCCCTGCCATATGGATATTTTTATCAGACAATAATATTTTACTAACTAAATTCACCGCTCCAAATTCCCCCTTTAGGGGGTTAGGGGGCTTTAAACCATGAAAAAACTAACCATTACACTCGCATTTCTATTCTCAATTACATTTTTCGCATACCCGCAGAAATCCCCCCTTCAGGGGGTTAGGGGGCAGGGCATTACCGTCGAACCCACGTTTTGGTGGACAAACATGCACAATCCCGCGTTGCAACTGATGATTTACGGGAAAAACATAGCAAAATGGGATGTGAATATTGATGTTCCCGGCATTTCCGTTGTCGAGAAAAAGCTGACCGACAATCCGAACTACATTTTTCTGTACCTTAATATTGCTAAAGATGCGAAAGCCGGATATTTTAACATTGAATTGAAAAACGGACGGAATAAGCAAACGATACAATACGAACTTAAAAACCGTGTTCCCAATTCTGCCAATCGGGAAAGTTTTTCGGAAAAGGACAATGTTTACCTGATTATGCCCGACCGGTTTGCCAACGGCAATCAGATGAATGACAGCATAAAAGGATATTTTCAAGGCGCAAACCGTTCCGATTTGGCATTCCGTCAAGGCGGTGATATCGAAGGGATGATACAAAAAATCCCGTATCTCGCCGATTTGGGAATTACGGCGCTGTGGACTACGCCCCTACTCGACAACAACGACACGCAATACTCGTACCACCACTACGGCGCTACGGATTATTACAAAATCGACCCGCGTCTCGGCACAAATGACGATTACCTGCGATTGTCCCGAACCGCTCAACAGCACGGCATTAAGCTTATTATCGACGTGGTACCGAACCACTGCGGGGGCGGTCATTGGTGGGTCAAGGATTTGCCGGCGAAGGACTGGTTCAACGTGTGGGATACCTACACGTCGTCCAACTACCGCATGACCGCCTGGACCGACCCGCACGCGAGCGAAGCCGACCGCTATCGTCTGACGCACGGCTGGTTCGCGCCGAATATGCCCGATTTGAATTTGAGCAATCCGCTACTTTTTGATTACCTGAAACAAGCGTATATTTTTTGGATTGAACGTGCCGAGATTGCCGGAATGCGCGTGGATACGTACCCGTACAACGATTTGAAAACGGCGTCGGCATTCATTCAGGCAATCCGCGACGAATATCCGCGAATGAACGTGGTGGGCGAATGCTGGGTGAAAACGCCCGCCGAAATCGCTTATTATCAGAGCGGTAACAACAACAAAGACGGTTTCGACAGCCGACTGCAAAGCGTGATGGATTTTGTGCTGAAAGATAAATTGCAGGAAGTTTTTAACGAAAAGGAAGGCTGGGAAACGGGAACGGCGAAGTTTTACAGCCATTTCGCGCAGGATTTTGTGTACGCGAATACGAATTTGGTGATGAATTTCGTTGATAATCATGATATTGACCGGCTTTCCATTGCCGTGAAAAACGATGTAAAAAAATATAAAATGGCGCTCGCCATGCTGACTACTGTGCGCGGTTATCCGCAGATTTATTACGGCACGGAAATCATGCTCGAAGGCATTCCCGGTGATTATCAGGGACATAGATTTACGTTTCCGGGCGGTTGGGCGGACGATAAACGCGACGCGTTTACCGCCGACGGTCGCACAGCCGATGAAAACGAGATTTTTGATTACCTGAAAAAGTTGCTCAACTATCGAAAAGACAATCCTGTGCTTCAAAACGGCAAAATGACCCAATTTATCCCCGAAAACGGCGTGTACGTTTTTTTCCGTAACAACGATGAGAAAACCGTGATGGTCGTATGCAATAACAACGATGAGAAAGCCGTTTTAGACACGAAGCGTTTCCACGAGCGATTGCGCGATTATGAAATCGGCGTTGATATCATTTCACGCACCCCGCACGAACTCAAAGACGGCGTTGAGATTGAAGGAAAAACGGTGCTGGTGCTGGAATTAGGGCATTGGTTGTAAGAGCCCCCTACCCCCCCTAAAGGGGGAATTATAGAGTGAAAATTATCAAGCATATCTCTTTTTTAGAAAGAAATTTTGCAACTTTACACATTATTATCTAGGAAATAAATGTAATCTCTCACATTTTTTTCTATGAATAAAATGTAATTTAGAACCTGATATTCTATTTTCGTTTTTTCTGTGAAAAATACAATTTGACGAGAGCAATCCGAACGTCATTGACAGATTATCGAAAAGAAAATCATTTTGAAAATATTCCGTTATATGGATTAAGTGCGCTCAAACCGTAAATTTTCACACAGTAAATGTAATTGTTTTACATTATCTATCAAAATATTTACTACATTTGCAACATGGAAGCATTAAAGCAATTTGGAATAGTGCCGGTAGATAGTGATGTGTTAAAGTCTGTTTATCAGTCGTACAAGCAACCCTTAAACAAATTGGCAGACCTTGAACGGAAAGGGCATTTAATTCGTTTGAAGCGCGGTATGTACGTTGTTTCACCGGCTATTTCCGGAAAGAAATTATCGCTGGAACTGATAGCTAATCACCTGTACGGAGCGTCCTATGTATCGATGGAAACGGCGCTTCGGCACTACGGATTAATACCGGAAGCTGTTTACGTGATGGCGTCCATGACCACCAAATCGAGCCGGAATTTCAAGAATGAACTCGGACAGTTTGAATACATTCATTGCCCGCCCCGCTATTTCTCAATCGGTATCAATCAAATCGTTCGAGATGACTTTGCTTACCTGGTTGCTACGCCCGAAAAGGCGCTTTGCGATTTAATTGCCTACACACCGCGATTACAGCCCCGTTTTTTGAAATCAATGCAGAAATATTTAGAAGAAGATTTGCGTTTGGATATGGATGAATTTTACAAAATGGATGTCCAGATTTTTGAGCAATGCGTTGCAGTCGGGAAGAAAAAATCGGAAATTTTGAACCTAATCAAACTGTTGAAATCATGAGTATTTTTGACCAAATGCTGTCTCGATACGAGATAAAAACGGAAAATGACCTGAAAAACGCGAGCTACGAAGTGATGCAGGAAATAGCGCTTGCAGGGCTTTACCGCGGTGGTTTTTTTGAAAAAGCGTCGTTCTACGGCGGTACCTGCCTGCGTATTTTTCACGGAATGGAACGATTTTCGGAAGACATGGATTTTTCGTTGCTTGCGCCTGACCCGAATTTTCAGTTGGAAAAATATTTTCCGGATATAAAAAATGAATTTAACTTGTCGGGCAAAGAAATCACCATTACCAAAAAGGATAAAACTCAATTTGGACAGGTTCAATCGGCTTTTTTGAAAGATACAACGGAAGTTTACGACCTAAAATTCCAAACCGAGAAATCAATCAAAATAAAAATAGAAGTGGACACCAATCCACCGCCAAATTTTGAAACCGAGCAAAAACTTCTGCTTTTGCCTTATTCCTTTATGACACGGTGCTTCGTGCTGTCCGATTTGTTTGCCGGAAAAATGCATGCGCTCGTTTTTAGAAAATGGAAACAACGAGTGAAAGGACGTGATTGGTACGATTTTGAGTGGTACGTCCGAAAAGGAATAAAACTCAACTACAACCATTTGAAAGAGCGTATTTTACAGTCAGAAGGTGTAGAAATAAGCAGAGACGAATTTCTAAAATTGCTCAAAGAGCGACTTTCCACGGCGGATATTGAAATGGTGAAAAATGACGTCAGAAGATTTCTTAAAAATCAAAACGAATTGGAAATTTGGTCGAACGAGTATTTTTTGCAGTTAGCGGATAGGATGAAGTTTAAATAAAAGAAGGGTAGATTTGAAAAATGCATAAATAATCAATTCCGTCCCATAAATAGATTTCAGTACAGGACAATAAAACCGTAAAATTTCATACAGTAAATTTAAATATTTTACATTATCTATCAAATTTTTCACCATACAAAACAGATGCAACAAATCAAATACAAACCATACTAAAATGACAAACCACACACAAAAAAACACGTCCAAAGGATTTTGGGGACGTTTCTCAAATTTTGGCGAAAAGCTACTCACCGCGCTCACCCGTTTCCCGCTCACATTCGCGTGCGTGGTAGCGGTAGCAGTGCTGTTTATCAGCATGATACACTCGGACAAGGACGATAATTACGTCAAGTGGATGATGGCAGGCGTGGTGTCCGCGTTTGCTACACTGTCGGTTTATCTTTTTGCGGAAAACAGGATTAACAAGCTTATAACCAATGGAATAAACGTCATTCTAATCGCTCTTTCCGTTTGGTTGTTTTCCACTTTTCCAAATTCAATTCGCGATGCGCACGGCACTCAATTCGTCATGCTGATGGTCAGTTTTCTGCTTGCCGTGTTTTTCGCGGGTTACATTTCCGAGAAAAACTCGCTGAAATGGTGGAATTTTCTGCAAAACACGCTGTTCCAATTGGTGATTTCTGCCTTTTTTGCCGGTGTGCTGATGGCAGGATTGAGCTTGGCGATTGTTTCATTGGACAAGCTTTTCGGACTGAAAATCAACGATGATGTGTACGGATATTTGGCGGTTTTCTGCTTTGTGCTGTTCGCACCAAGCTATTTTATGTCGCAACTGGCAGAAAAACCAACGCCCGACACCAAATTTTCAATCACTTACCCCGCCATTTTCAAAATCCTGGGACTGTACATTTTACTGCCGATACTTTCCATTTATACCGTAATATTGTACGGCTATCTTTTCAAAATAATCGCCACGTGGGAACTGCCCAACGGCTGGGTTTCCTGGTTGGTGTCGATTTTGGGATTTGTGGGGTTTATAGTAATTATTGTTTTACACCCAATATCCAACCTGCCCCCTAACCCCCTGAAAAATGCCCCCCAACCCCCTGAAGGGGGTGTTTTAGGTGCGCTGTCCAACTTTACAGAATTTGAGAGACGCGCTTTTTCCCCCTTTAGGGGGTTAGGGGGCAGGGCTTTATTTGCCCGCTTCTTTCCACTTATTCTCATTCCTTTATTAATTCTGATGTTCGTCGGGATTGTCCGCCGATTTTCCGATTACGGCATTACGATTAACCGTTTGCTCGTTCTCATTCTCAATCTTTGGTTTTTTGGAACAAGTATCTACGTGTTTATCAGCTGTTCACGCCAACCGAAATGGATTTTGACTTCGTTTGCTACCGTGGCGTTTCTTTCGGCTGTTGGACCGTGGAACGTGATGCGGATAACCGAAAAATCGCTGAAAAAGGAATTTTCCGAACTGCTCGCCGAAGCCGGTTGGACAAACACGCCCGATGCGGATATCCGCACGCTGAGCAAACAGAAACAGTCCCGCCTGTCGGATGTGGCGTACTACCTGCAAAGCACGTACGGACTTGAAAGCATTCGACCAATGTTTAGCGTATTGGAAAACAATGCCAATGTATATCAATTACTTACCGCGCTCAACATTTCCGAAAGACTGACGAATAGCAATCGTTTTTATATCAACGGACAAGAAAAAAGCGATGTTTTTGATATCACGGGCTACAAAAAAATGATTCGATTGAAAAGTTATGACATGAATAAAATTTACAATGAAAATGGGTTGAAGATCAGGACAGAAAACGAACAACTTATTGTCAATCAAAATGGTAAAACGATTATCCTTTCTTTAAGAGAGATGATTGAAAACAGCATTTCAGAGCTAGAAGAAGCTTACATGAAAACAAAGGATCTTACGATTGAAAACGATGATTGCAAACTGATTATTTACAACCTTTACGGCAACATTGAAGAGCAAAACAAACTAAAAATCGATTATATGGATGGGTTGCTTTTCTTGAAATAAAGCTCATTTCGCACTATAACAGTGCGCTTTTCAAAGAATATTGCACTGTCTAAGTGCAATTTATTTTCATTTTAGCACTGCAATAGTGCATATTATTCCCGACTTGTCCACTTGCTGAAACAATAGAATAATCATATCTGATAATCAATGAATTATCTCGAAAAAATAACGAAATTGTCGCACTAATGCATATAATCAAGAAAATATCCATTTTCAAAAACTA
>JAAYIT010000281.1 GCA_012523295.1 Porphyromonadaceae bacterium
CCAATTTTTTGAGTGAGGCGGGCGGAGTCTTGACTTTTTTTGCTTCGTTTTTTGTGTCAAGACAAAAAATGAAGTGGGGTTTGGGGCAAAGCCCCAGCTTGCTTAATTCCTCTGATAATCAGCATATTTTTTTTGCAAAAGCAGCTTTACAGCTGGCTGTAACAACTTGCGAAAGTCAAATTAAATAATATTCTAAACTATCGGGATTGTTAAATAGTTAAATAGTTGTCCCGAGATTTCGGGATAACCACTAAATAACTAAATCAATCAACCAACTAAATATGTCATTAGAATCCGAAATAAAGAAAAGAAGAACCTTCGCTATTATAAGCCATCCTGATGCGGGAAAAACTACACTTACCGAGAAACTACTCCTTTTTGGAGGTGCTATTCACGTGGCAGGAGCGGTGAAATCCAATAAAATCCGTAAAACAGCCACATCCGATTGGATGGAAATTGAAAAGCAGCGTGGAATATCTGTTGCTACTTCGGTGATGGGCTTCGAGTACCGAGATTATAAAATCAATATTTTAGATACGCCAGGTCACCAGGATTTCGCAGAAGATACTTTTCGTACGCTTACGGCTGTAGATAGTGTAATCATTGTAGTAGATTCTGCAAAAGGGGTGGAAACTCAGACCCGAAAACTTATGAATGTGTGCCGAATGAGGAATACGCCGATAATGGTTTTTGTGAATAAGCTTGATAGAGAAGGGCGTGATCCGTTTGACTTGATGGATGAATTGGAAAGTGAACTCGGTATAAGCGTACGACCGCTGAGCTGGCCAATCAGTAAAGGTGAAACGTTCAAAGGAGTTTATAATCTTTACAAAGAGAATCTCCAATTATACACTCCAAACAAGCAGATAATCAGTCAGTCCGTAGAGATAGATGTAGAAAGTCCGGAATTAGACGAGAAAGTAGGTGATAAAAATGCTGCTCAGCTGCGAGAAGATATGGAGTTGATACACGGAGTTTATGAGGATTTTGATAAAGAATTGTACTTAGAAGGTCTTTTGGCGCCGGTGTTTTTTGGCAGTGCTCTGAACAATTTTGGTGTGAAAGAATTGTTGGATTGTTTCGTAGAAATAGCGCCATCTCCAAGGCCTGTCCAAGCCATTGAGCGAACCGTTGTGCCGAATGAAAACAATTTCAGTGGTTTCGTGTTTAAAATCCATGCCAACATGGACCCGAATCATAGGAGCTGTATTGCATTTGTGAAGATTTGTTCCGGGAAATTCGAACGGAATGTGAACTACAAGCATATCCGACACGGTAAAATGATGCGTTTTTCAAGTCCGACTGCGTTTATGGCACAGAAGAAAGAGACTGTAGATGAAGCATATGCAGGAGATATCATTGGTTTGCCGGATACGGGTAATTTCAAAATCGGTGATACTTTGACAGGCGGCGAAGAATTGCATTTCAAAGGATTGCCCAGCTTTTCACCGGAAATGTTTATGTATTTGGAAAATGCCGATCCCATGAAAGCTAAGCAACTTGAAAAAGGTGTAAACCAGTTGATGGATGAAGGGGTGGCCCAATTGTTTGTAAATCAGTACAACAACAGGAAAATAATCGGAACTGTCGGGCAACTTCAGTTTGAAGTAATCCAGTATCGGCTGCTTCATGAATACAATGCTCAGTGCCGTTGGGAGCCGATTTCACTGTACAAAGCATGTTGGATTGAAAGCGATGATATGCAAGAATTAGAAAACTTCAAAAAACGTAAAATGCAATTTATGGCGAAAGATAAAGAAGGCAGAGATGTGTTCTTGGCAGACTCAAATTATGTGTTGCAGATGGCTCAGAATGATTTTAAGAGTATAAAGTTTCATTTTACTTCGGAGTTCTGAAGTTAGGAGTTTAGCAAAATATCCCGAAGTCTCGAATGAATTTCACGAATAATGGAAACAATAAAAAGGGACATTCGTGAAATAGCATTCAAAAAGCAGAATTGAGAAATAAGTCAGTTCTGTTTTTTTGTTTTTTGAGAGATTTCTATTTTTACGCGCACCTAATTGTTAAGTTTAGTTAAAAAC
>JAAYIT010000282.1 GCA_012523295.1 Porphyromonadaceae bacterium
AATACAAAAAGAATAACTGAAAATACGGTAAAAATGCGGGAATAGAACTTCATGTTTTTTATTTTATTATTTTTTACAATGATTCTTCTGTTTTCACACCTGAATATCAACGGGGTATAACAAGGATTGTTCAGCTCTGGCTGGTATGAACTTTCTCTAAAAAGACTCAGTGTTTTAAGAACTTTTGAAGTGTAGAAGTAATTAGTGATTTTCAAAAGTACAATTTCTCATAAAACAACCTCAGTTACTTTCAAAAAATTAAGGAAAAGGTTACAAACTTTGAAGGTTTTTGGCAGGATAATCTTGTCTGCCATTTTTCAGCATTGTACCAATTCAAATGGAGTGTAATTAAAACCTGCTGATGAAAATTATTCCGTTTTCTTTCACTTCACCGTCCTGAACAACGTGTAGCTCAGCCGAAAAGAAAACTGGGTCAGCTCTGAGCTTCTTTTGAAGATATTCATGGTTATGTTTTGTTTGGTATAATACCTGAACTCAGCAGCCAACCGGTCATAGTTATACCCGCCTCCAAAAAACAGGCGGGATGCTGTTGAAAACTCGGAATGATAAACGTCACTGAATTCAATGTGGGAACCTTCCAGAATTATATGGGGCACAAATGCCGCTCTTACAAACAGTCGGTTCTTCTCGTCAAGATTCATATAATGCGTAATTCCAACAGGAAATTCAATAGTCTTATAATCAATAACATATCCTAAGTATTCAGTTTCATAGGAAATGTTATCAGTTTTGTCGGTGAAATATTTATAATAATTGGCTTCGGCAAAAAGACCCCATTTATATTTATTGAATGAAAACAAGTATTCAAGCTCTGCACTGAATCCGAGCGTATTTTCCTTTGAAAAGACCGCATTCGGAAGTGCATCCGAAAATTCTTCAACAGCAGCCTGGAGTATATTATAATTTGCTCCAATTTTAAATCTGACGCTGCCTTTTTTGTTTTGTGAGCTTTGGTAAACCGTATAATCAGCGCCTTTGCATTTATGAAAGTCAATAAAATAATTGACGATATCCTTTTTTGAATAGGAAATTTTCCGGCTTTCAACAGGAGTACCACAAGACAAATTATCTTCAAGTTGCTGAACATATGTATTATTGTATATGTATTGTGAAACCACATTGGGGGCAACCTCCACCGAAAACTTCTTGTAAACCAAAGGTTCAACCGGAGAATTGCCATAGCTGTAGAAAAACAACGGCCTCCCGTGGTCATAGTTGGAATAAAGTGTTGCCAGCTCACCTTCCACCAGCAATTTTATATAGGCATGCCCCTCCATCCAAGAAGTAGCGGTATCATTCACATTCTTAATGGTCTCAGAAGCCATATCAACAGCAATCAGTTCCCGGATGCACTTCATTTCATTTTCAATACCAAATTCTGCAATCTTTGAAAGCTCCATATCATGGATTTCCTTCTCATTTTTCAGTTTATACTGATATTTTGCCGTGGACTCTTCTTGTCCGACATTCCGGATCAGACAATACGTTTTTTCATTTTTATTGTTTACGATATAACCTTCAGCAAATTTCACCTGTGCGGAGGCAATCATGGCACAACCAATCAATAGGATACAGAGAATCAGCGTTTTTGAATGCATAATATGATTTTGAAGTTCCCGTAATAATAAAATTCTTAAAAATAGTGAAAATTCATAAAACATGTACTCGAAAAAGAACATTATAAATGCAATATCCGCTTTCACGCCCTGCCTGTGAATAAAGAACAGCGCCGTCACCTGATAGATAACATGCCGGTTCTCCAACACTTGATGTATATTTGACGTTCAGGTTTTTAATAATGGGATTATGGAAGTTTATTTTCAATATGGCGAAAAGGAGATTGAGCACTTGAAAAAGCGCGACAAACAAATGGCGGAAGTCATTGAAAAGGTGGGCAAAATCGAACG